>SIAF01000219.1 GCA_009691905.1 Planctomycetaceae bacterium
TTCCTTCCGTGGACTGCGGCTTGAATTACCAGCAGCTTCGCGGAAGAACGCCGTTTTTAGCAAGATCACTTTCGAGCTCCCCGCCGATCAAGTCCTATTGAGAGTCGTTTTGCGTTGTTTTTCGTGGGATTGAGTGAATCGCACCCTTAAGGAGAGATGCCGATGTCGGGACTTTGTCGATCGATTTACAATTCTGTCGGCGGTCGAGGTCGGCATCGGTTCGGTGCCGACTCGCTGCGAATGCGGCTGCTGGGTTGTCTGGTGTGCGCGGGGTTTGCACTGGGTTCGAACACGGCCTGGGCACAAATGACGGGTCCGAAGACCCCGCTCACCGACACCGGCCTGCCGCCGCACGCGAACAATGATTCCAGTGGGACGATGGCGGGACTGTTCGCCATGGTTCCCGTGCTTGCCAACGACCTGTGGATCGTGGCCCCGCTCGATTTCGATTCGGTTGAGATTATGAAGGCCCCGGCGCACGGTACAGCGAAGGTTGACCCGGTCACCGGCAACATCTGGTATTTCCCCAATGCGGGTTTCACCGGAACCGATACGCTGACCTATACCGTTCTCGACATGTTCGGTCAAGAATCGAACGCGGCGACAGTCACGATCACCGTTGGCAACTTGCCGCCCGTGATCGTCAACTTCCACGCCTCGGTCAACGGCCCGAATATCTGGAAGTTCACCGGTCGGGTGATCGACGAGAGCGCGTCCGGCCTGACGGTAACCTTCGACGGCCCACTGCTGGCAGGACGAACGACGACGACGGCCGCCGATGGCACCTTCAGCCTTGTGATGACGCTCCAATCCGGACAAGGGGGCCTGGTGACTGCCAATACGACCGACAGCCAGGGGCAAGCGTCAAACGTTGCCGAAGACTTTGTCTTCAATTACCCATAGCGGCCCCGATCGACCGATCCTGATTTTCGAATCATCCGTCAAACATTAAACACCGAACCTCACCAAGGAGAATCGACCATGCAACTTCCCGAAAACATTCAAATGTTGCGTTGCAGTCACTGGTCGGGCGACGAGACCGCGGCCGACCGCCTGCATCTGCTTCTGGATGCCGATCTGGCTGTGATCGCCCGTCGCGCCCTGCGGTCGACGAGCGCGAATTCGCGACTCACGCGCGAACTGCGGCTCACGAATCGCGCGGTCGAGAGCACGTCGGCGACCGAGGTCGCGCAACGGGTGGCGACCGTCGGACGGTCAGTTTGCGACAGGCTGCTGCGAAAGCCGTTCGAAGCCGCATCCCGCGGCCTGCGACTCGAAACGCTGCATCCCAAGTTGGGAGCCACGCAGTTTTCGTAAATCGAGCTATGGTTCGGCGATGGTTGTCGGCTCGGCCGCCGTGACCGGCACGCTGGTCAGCGCGCTGGTCAGATTCACGCGGAATTCGATGGTCCCGGCGCTCGTCGGCTCGACTTCAATCAGATAGGTCAATGAGCCGTCGGCGGCCAGGTCTTCCACAACGTCGAAGATCAAACGACCGTCGTCCTGTTGCACTCCGACTGCCAGCTCGTCATCGCCTTCCCGCAACCGGGCCCCGACGAATTTCAATTGGGCCGGCAGTTCGGCGGCCAGCGCGATCCGCCGCGCGGGCTGAAGGCCGAGGTTGCGAATTGTGACTTCATAGACCCCGCGCCGGCCCACATCGAGCGGGTCATCCCGATCGCTGACCGACAGCTCGAGCGTCCCCGGCACAGGCACGATTTCGAGGCAGGCTTCGTCTTCTTCGGGTGCAAGTTCGGCCGTCTGCACCTGAAGCGAGACGCACGCGCGGCGTGCCAGCGAGCGACACTGAAACTCGACCTGTAGCACAACCGATTCCATCGGTTGCAGCGTTCCCAGTTTCCAGTGAATCTGCCCCGACCGGGTTTTCGCGCCGGCGCTGGCCGCCTGCAAAACCAGGGCCTGATCGTGCGCGAGCACCGCCCGCACATCGGTCAGCGTGCGGGACGAGAAATTGGTCAGGGTCACGTTGTATTCGGCGCGAGTTCCCTCGCTGCGCTGCGTGGGACCGAGCAGGTCGATACTGAGTTGACGGTCGACGAATTCGACACACACCGATTGAGACACCCGCTCTTGAGGGTTGTCGTCGCTGCCGGTCGTGATGCTGAATCGGCAACAGGCTGCACCGACTTTGTCGCAGTACAGGCTGAGCGAAAGGTCTTTTGATTCACCCGGCAGCAACCGCGAAAACGTCTGGCGAACGCTGCGTTGCCCGATGTCGCCGAACACCAGCGGTTCGTCGAACTGGCAGCGCAGCGTGACGTCGTCAACCGTTTTGTCCGAATTGTTCCGCACCGAGATGCGGTAGGTCACGTGACTGGCGACCTGCTTTCGCCGCGGGGCATCAATCACGAGTTCGACTTCTCCCGTTTTCACCAGATCGTCGATCTCGATTCGGGGAAACTGGGGGAGACCCTTGGGCGATTGTCGCGGCAGGATTTTCGTCGCCTCTCGATCGTCGAGCGTCTCATCGGGCGTCGACGCAGGGCTGTTTGGCCTCAGGGTCAGTTCGGGGGCCGCGGGGGTCGCGATCGGGTCCTGGGCGCCTAACGGGCCCAGGGGATCGAGGCCCCGCCAAGCCGTTCGGGACTGCGAAGACAGGTTGAGGCAACCGCCCAGCAGCACTGCGGCCCAGGCCGGAAAAATCCTGCCGACAACGCGGCAACGAGAGAACATGGCGTAAAGCTTCACGGATACCACCCTGCCGTAAAGTTACCACGTGATTCCCGAAACAACGGCAGAATCCTCGAAATTCCACAGTGGGGGTTCCCGGTAGAGTTTGCCGATTGTCCGACGTCGAACAACGATGCCCGACATTCCTGTGGTGCCTGTCGCAATCAAGCCGATGGATGTGCGCGGCAGAGCAGGGGCGAACGATCGCGGCGCACCGATCGTCGAGGCGCGGGTGCCTCATCGGCCCAATTCAAGTCGAACAGAGAGATCAGTCATGGAACGACGATTCGTGCGATGGAGTGTGCTGGCGGCAATTCTGGTGTCAACCAGCCTGGCGTCGGCCTACGCCGAAAAATCCCGGGCGATCCGCCGACCGGTCGGGTCGAAGTCGAAGACGGCGGCAACGACCGCCGTCCCGATCGAGTGGCAGCCCGATTTGCGAACCGCGCATCGCGTAGCGCAAAGGACGGGGCGGCCGATTCTGATCGTGGTTTGCGGGCCGGGCTGCGCACCCTGCCGCCAGCTCAAAGCCGAAACGCTGGGCGACCGCTCACTGGCGAAGTACATCAACACGTCGTTCGTGCCGATTCTGCTCGATTACAATCAGAAAGAACATCAGCGCACCGCCGAGATTCTCGATGTCAAGGTGCTGCCGACCTGTGTGATTCTCAGCCCCGAGATCGACGTTTTGCAGTCGATAGAGGGCTTCGTCAAGCCGGCCGAATTCACAAAGTCGTTGCATCTGGCGATCGACGAGCAACGGGCGTTGGCTGCCGCGATCACGGCCAGTCACGAGGTCGAGCGTTGATCGAAGAGGGCGCCGGCCGGTGTCGTCAGGCGCGGTTGAGGCGCGAGCGCGGGCGACCGGCCCGTCGCGGTACGCCTCTTGCAAAAGCCTCGATGAACAGCTAACGTTCGAGCATGGCAGACTCAAAAAATCCACCCCCGTCCGGGGGAAATGACGATCCGTGGGAACAGTTGGCCGAAGACTTGTTCGGCCTTGAATTAGGCAAAGAGCATTCGGCGGGTGCAGCCGAGGCGAGTGCCGCGCCGGTCCAGGCCAGGCCGCCTGTGGCGCCGCCTCCGGCAAAACCTGTTCCGCCACCGCCGGCTTTCGAATTCGAAACCCCCAAGGTGGCGCCTGCGCCCCGGCCACACACGCCGGTCACCGAATCGGCGGTTTCGTTGCCCGAATCGACCCCTTCAGGAAGTCCTGCCCCGGCAGCCGAGCCGACACCACAGGATTCGTACTGGGACGCCTTGGCCAATTGGAATTGGGACGACGGCGAAGGTGGCGGGGGCAAAGGACGCCGCGCTGAGCGGTCGCGCAGCGAAACCCCGCGGTCACGCGACGAGGGACGCTCTTCGACACCGGATCATCGATCTGAGAGACCTGCGCCTCCCAAGGTTGAATCGCGAGGGCAAACCAGCGCCCTTCCAGCCGCAGCCAGCGATGACGATTTCGGTCGTTTTGATTCAGGGAACGCACCGGCCGCTTCCGACCGGGGGGCCGCGCGGAGTGATGTTCCTCCAAACCGACAGGCGAACACCATCAAGAATGAAGCCGTCGACGATTCGGCCGAAGATGCAGCCGACGACGATGACGGTGATGATGATGCGGCCGATTCAGAGTCGGGGACTGCCGACGCCGGCGACGCTGCTGACGGTGGCGTATCGGAAGACGGTTCTCCCCGCAAGCGGCGGCGGCGACGACGTCGTCGCGGTCGTGGTCGGGGTGGTGACGCCGAGGCGACTGCGGCACCGGGCGGGCAACCGCCGGCTGCGGGGGCTCCCGGTGTTGACTGGGAACAGCCGTCAGCTTCCTCTGCCGGACCGGCATCGTCGGCGGTGCCTGCCGGTCGTCGTCGCGACGATCGTCCGCGACAACCGCACGCGGCTGCCGAGCGTACTGAAAAGCGGCGGGATGCTGATTCGTCCCGACCGCCGCGCCCACGTCGTGACGAACGTCGCGACGAGCGAGGCCCCCCGTCCGCCCCCGCCCCCGCGGCTGCCGAGAGCCGAGCGCCGTCGGATGACGAATTCGAGTTCGGGTTGCCGACCGAGCAAACGCCACAAGCCGAAGTCGACGATTCGGATGATTCGGGAGAACCGGCCGTCAGCTATGACGATGTGCCGACTTGGGAAGATGCCATCTCGTATCTGCTGAATCCCACTCAGGTTCAAGGCGATTCGGGCGGCTCGGGCGGAGGTCGAGGCGGCCCGCCGCCAGCCGACCAGCCGCGCCAAACCCGACATTACGGCGGTCGCAAAAGCCGCTAGCGGGTGGCGGGGTCAGAGCGACGGCCAGAGAACGTGTGCTGGCAGTCTGGCCGTGGCAAAGTCGACGCTATCTCGGAACCAAAGATCAAGCGATGGCCCCGTCGCGCGCAAGACGTTCAACGAGGTCACTCGTGCATTGCCACCCCTCGGGGCCATCGCTCGACTGCTTTGTAAGTCTTGCGATGCGACACACAAAACTGCAGCCTGCAAGTCACGTCGCAGCCACGCGCAATCGCTCTGACCCCGCCACCCAACCGTAGAGCAAGCGTCCCCGCTTGCTTGGATCAGTGGGCGGCAACGTCCGGTTGACACAAGCGAGGACGCTTGTGCTACGAGACCGCGGGTGCCGGGGTCAGAGCGATGCCGACGTACCGTGCTGCAAGAAACCGTTAATGCTTCAGGTCGCTGGCTTCGATACCGATTGCAACTTCCGTTGCTGCTCGCTCCAATTCGTCCTTGTCCATCAGGTGCGTGTTGTAGCAGCGGACAATAATGCGGTAGAACGAATCACACAGCGTTCGACGGGCATTTTTAAGTTCACCGTCCGGGATACACTTTAGCTGGTTGGCAGATTGGAAGGTTCCGGAGCGATCATCAAGCGCAAATTCAACGACGTCGTGCAGCGCAACGTGTTTCAATTGCGCCGCCTTCATCTTCTCAAAGCGGTCGTGATAACCGTCGATCACGCAAAGGCAGTGCTTGACCTCAGCCGTCCAGAAGTCAAAATTCGCCATATGACCGCTCTACTGATGACGATTCAATGTGGAGAACTTCACCAGCGTGTCGGTCAGCACCGTTGAAATATCGACGAAGTACGCCATTGCATTCTCTCCAATATGAATGCCAGCCTGGTATTCATCTCGTAGGCGAATTGCCTGGTCCGTGTCGGTCTCACGCACCAAACACTTGAATGCCGTTGACGAATCCAGGACATACTTCATTTGTCGCGGAGTTCTCGGATGGCAGGAACACCGATGTCGAGCAGACCGTGTTGGCGATAGATTTCCTCACGGATCCGGTCCATCCGTTCGCAGGCTTGACGTGCGGCTTGGGGGTCTCGAAAGCCTTTCGCAGCCCGGTCGGCGGCCGCTTGAAGTTCGGCCATGACTTCAGGGGGGTGATCGTCTCGGGGCTCATTCTGGAATTGTCGAAGGTTGCGTGAAGCGAGTCAACGGGAAATCTGGCGAGATAACATGGACGCAGCACAACGAGCTACCCCAACGTAGAGCAAGCGTCCCCGCTTGCTTGGATCAGTGGGCGGCAACGTCCGGTTGACACAAGCGAGGACGCTTGTGCTACGGGGGCCGGCACCCAATTCCCCCAATCAGCGGGCTGCCGTCTGTGCCACTTCAACGACAGTCAACTCCGACTGCCGTCGGTTGCGCTTGAAGCGCACAACCAGCTTCGATGCGGTCGATTGATCGTACGTCCAGACTTCGTTGATTTGGCCTGAGGTGGCTGAGCGCGCCAGACGCTGTGGTTCGCCCAAGCTGCGGCGGACCTGGCTGGCGGTCATGCCCGTGTCGACGCGGCCGGCGCGAATCGCCTGCTCCATTTGCCCTTCGGGACGGGCCACGTATTCGGTATCGGTCATCCACGTTCCCTCAAACAGCTTGTAACCGGCCTGCTGCAAGCGCTCGGCGATGTCGGTCGCGTCGCGGTTTCGTGACCAGGCGTCCTTCAACAGTCGATCGGCCGATTCATTGCGTTTGAGGAGCGCGCGGTATTCGTCGCTTAACTGGATCAGTCCCTCGGTATCGTCGGGTTCCAGACGCTGAAATCGCAAGGTCAGCCACGATTCGATCAACTGCAGGGCAGCCTCGGGCTGCTTTCGATCCTGATACTGCCGGGTCAGGGCCAGCATTTCCGTTTTGGAAAGCGTGTCGACCTCTTTGGCCTTGGCGGCGAGCGCTTTGCCGCGCCAGGTCTCGGCCAGCGCATGCTGTTCGGGGACGAGCTTGTCGAGCTGTTCGGCGACAACGAACCCGTTGCTGCCGTCGGCGGCCAGGTCGGCCGCGATCGATCGCAGCGCGACATCGACGTACAGCAGGCGGTGCAGAGTGCGCCGCTTGGCTGCGTCGGCCGCGTCGTACGTTTCACGCGGTTTGGCGAGATACTCCTTCTGCACGTCGGCCGGCAGCGACGGTAACGGCTCGGTGCTGCCCGGCAGCCGCTCGGCGATCGACTTCAAAAGATCGACGAGTGCCGGGCCGGTCGCTTTGCGGCTGGACCGCCACGAGATCAAAACACCCTCGTGGACCAGTTGCTGCGACAAATTCTCGGGCAGCCTCACGCGCCGCGACTTTTCTGCCAGTGCGAACAGTGCCGCGGCGTCGTCGCGGGGCAAGGCCTGGCGTTCGATGTCGAGTGCCTGCATGTACGCCTCTTCGCTGCGGGCGGTCAGTTCGTGGTCACTGTAGAACTTGCCGCGCTGCGCCGCCCAGTCTCCCAGCTTATACCACAAGTCGGCCGGCTTACCGCGGATTTCGCGACGGCGCTCGATAAACGTCTCGAGATCAGGCGGCAGCTCGCGCACCGCATGGATCCGAACTGAGAAGACGCTGTTTTTCGAGTCTCGGAGCACGGTGCCGGTCACTTCCAGATTACCGTTGCGGCGAGTCATGTCCGGCAGTTCGGCCTCGGATTCGAACGACAACTTGCAGTTTTTGAACTGCACGCGATTGCGTCCCAGGGTCACGCCGCGGCCTTCGATTTGAAATCGGACGGCGGGAGGATCCTTGCGGCTGATGCGCCACTGGTCGACTTTTTCGTTGAGCTGCTGAACCGAGAGGGTCTCGGCACGCGCGCCCGCGGGCAGAAAGCCCAGCACCACACCCCAGGCGATGACCACGAGAGCCGACTTGCCGGCGCGCTCGAGCAACGGCGAGTGATGCAAAACGGGCATCATGGATCGAGTCCTACGAGGGTTGACTGGTGGGCGAGAATTTTAAGCGTGGCGGCGTCGGTGGCCAGGCCCAGGCGCTCGAAGGTTTGTGGCCGGCACCAGAGGAAGCCGGTGTCCGGTCGGAGTTCGATCACCCAGATCCCTTCACCCGCCGCATCGAACCGGCAGTCTGCCAGTTGTGCGGCAAAAATCACGCGCTGCGGCTCGGGGCCGGATTCGACCCGTTTCTCGAATGCCGGCAATTCGGCGACCAGCCGGCCGCGCACTGTCCCGTAGGCCAGCGGGTAATCGACGCGAAACGACGTGCGACCGGCGTCATCAGCGACTCGACTGACCGGCGCATCGACGAGAACCCAGTCGTCGCGGTAATGCGCGCGAAACAGATCGGGCCACGACACACGCGCCTCGCTCGATGCGGTGTCGACCGCTTCCTGAAAAATTTCGGCGAACGACGCATCGACCAGTTTCGCACTGGCGGTGATTTCGCGGGACAATTGTCGCCACAGCCGCGATTGCTGGTCGTCGCGGCCCAGCAGTTCGACCGCCTCGCGCAAACGGCCGTAGTGCGAGGCGGCGTCGATCAGGTCGTCTTCGTCGAGCGCGGTTTCCGCCAGTTTCGGGACATTGAGAATCACATCGCGGGCACGCTCGAGCGCGGCCAGATGCGTCAGCCACCAGATCGTGGCCGCGATCACCACACCGACCCCCAGCAGCACCGACCGAATCGGCGTCAGCACCTTGCGTCGCCAACGATTGAGATTGGCGGGCTGCAGCGCCTCGCGCAGCCGCGCGGCCCGTGTCGGGCCGGCGGGCTCGGTTCGCGGGGTGGTCACCGGTGCCGTCACCGCTGGCGTCACCGGGCGGGACGCCGGCTCGGGCCTGCTGGTCCTGGCGGCGGCACGGTCGGCGGGGCGCTCGGTCGCCGTCGCCGAGGCCGTGGTGGGCAACTCGTCCGAGGGTGTGGCGGCGGCTCGCCTCGGGACCGTCGCGACCTTCTTCTTAGCCGGGGGTCGTGGTGCCGGGTAGACCGAGGCCGGCAAGACGAACAACGATTGCTGGCAGGCCGAGCAGGTTTTGATTTGCGGAAGGCGAACGCGCTCTCCAATGATGGTCCGGCCGCACGCACAGCGGATCTCAAACGTCTGCGGAAGAATGTCTTCCGTCCGTTTGCGAAAAATGCCGGTTGCCGCGGTCAACCACCCTGCCATTCGATTCCCCGTCGCATCGAGCGAATGCCGCTCCTTTTGATCAAGTCTAACGCAGGCGGGCCTCGGCTGCCGGGTGTGGCATCATCGGCGACAATTGCCGCTTGAATTATCAGGCCTGCACGGTGTGCGGTCAATGGGATGGAAATCCAACGGCTCCATCGGGTTGGGCGTAGAGATCGATGACGGCTCGCAGGGAACTCGACTTCGCGGATTCAGGAAAATCGCTACAATACCGCAGCCACGGCGATGATTGGCATCGTCGATCGGCGCTCGTTGCCGTAACCGTCAATTGGTATCACGATTTCAACCGTTCGAAAGGACGATTTGATGGCCGCTCGTAAGTTGTCGATGCTGTCTGGTAAGGGACTGGGTCTGGTCTTGCGGGTGCCGGCTGTTGGGGTCCTGTTGACTGCGATGCTCGGGCTGTCGGCCTGTGCCACCGGTCAGGAGACCGAAAGCCCGCTGGCGGTCCAGATTCGACAAGCCGAGCGAATCTTGATCGTGACCCCCGAAAAGGACGTTGACGCACCGGGGGGCGAGCAGTTTCTGGTGGAAATCAATCGCGTCGTGCGCGGCAGCGGGAAGAAGGGGCAACTGGTGCGCATCACCAACAGTGGCGATGACGACAATCATCCCCGCTACAAGGCAGGCCGGCAGTATGTCGTGCTGCTCAACAAGAATCCCGGTGGCAAAGGCTGGGTCACCCTCGCGAACGCCGAGATCCCGATCGCCGACGGTCAAGTCGGTTACCTCGTCGCGGGAGAGACCAAACAGCGGGTGACGCTCGAAGAATTCGACGATCTCGTGGCCCGCAATGAGTTTTCCATCGAAGCCGTGCCGCGCCGCGAGACGCCGGCCGGCAAATGGTTCCTGGTGATGAGCCGGCAGGGGTCCGACTTTTATATCTGGCTGCTCGACATCACGCAGGACAAGGGGGGGGCCTACCGGGCGAAGCTGCTCGAATCGTCGCGAACGATGGCGGCCTCAACGCTCAAAGAGTTTTCCATCACCGACCAGGACGTCGGCCTGACGTTTCTGGGGGATAACGACGAGTACGTCTTCCGCGGGCGGCTGGATCAGGGAAAGGTGTTCGGCGAAACGGTCGTGGGGGGCCGCATGCTGATGCCTACGCGCCTGCTCGCGACTGAATCGTCGTCGTTGAAACAGGTTGCCCAGCCACAAACGACGGGCGGTCGCGAAGATTTCATTGCGGCAATTTCGAGCGACGATTCGCTGGAAGGCTTCCAGAAATTCGTGAAGCGGCACTCCGAAAGTCCGTTGGCACTCGACGCCTACGCCGATTTGATCGCCCATGTCAAAGAGCGCGGTTACGACCGAAAGAACTTCGAAACGCTGGCGAAAGATTATCAGGCAGCATCGGCCAAATGGGGCCCGCTGTTCGAATTGAAGTCGCAAATCGACCTGGGTCTCTCGCTGTCCCGCACTGATTTTCTGCCCGAACTGGCGCTCGAGTACTTGACGAGTGCCGAGCAGAATTTCCGCGACGACGCCCCGGGATACTGGAAAACACTGATCCGCAGCGAACGCGGCAAACGACTGTTGCTGGGAGACAAGCCCGAAGAAGGGCTGGCGCTGCTCAACCAGATTCGCAGCGACAGTCCCTTTGACGCCGACATCACCTGGCTTCTGGCCAAACACGCCGACCAGCAGAAAGAGGTTGACACGGCGATCGACCTGTACAGCGAAGTGGTCTCGCTGCCCCTGATGGAGCGCTCGATTGTCGAGTCGCAGTCGCAGGGCGAAAGTAAGTTGCCGCGCGACCAGTATCCCAGCCGCGCGCTGGGCCGGTTGTGGAAGCAAAAGCACGGCGACACGAAAGGTCTGAGCGCGCATTTGAACGAGGTTTATGAGCAAAAGCTGCACGCTGCGGCCGAAGCGCGGCTGCCGCCGCGCAAAGCGGGTGAGGGGACGCGAGTCGTTCTGTGTGAATTGTTCACCGGCAGCGACTGCCCTCCGTGCGTGGCCGCCGACGTCGCCACCAGCCTTCTCGAAACGACCTATGCCCAATCGGAAGTGATCGTGCTGCGGTATCACCAGCACATCCCCGGCCCCGATCCGCTGGCCAATGACGACACGCAGGAGCGGTTCGAAATGTACAGCGGCGAGGGAACGCCGACGCTGTTCGTCGACGGGCGAATGTTTCCGGGGGCAACCGGTTCGATGGCCGAAGCGCCCATGATCTACAAGACCCTGCGAACGATCATCGACCCGATTCTTAACGAACGAACCAATCTCAAGCTCGAACTGACGGCCGATGCGAACCAAGGCAAGTTGACGGTCTCGGCCAAGGCCGCGGGGCTCGAGACCTTTCCCAAACAGGTGCGCCTGCGCCTGGCGGTGGCCGAAGACAAAATTGCGTTTGTCGCCGGCAACGGCGTACGGTTTCACGAGATGATCGTGCGGACGATGCCCGCCGGCGTGCCGGGCGTCAAGCCCGACAAGGGACAGTTGACGTTTCGCGGAAACATCGACCTCGCCAAGCTGAAAACAAAATTGCTGAAAGGCCTGGCCGGCGTTGAAAGGGAGACGCAATCGGAATTCGAGCAAAAGCCGCTCGACCTCAAAGCGCTGCACCTGGTCGCTTTTCTGCAAAACGACGAAACCGGCGAGATTCTGCAAGCTGCGGCGATCGCCGTTTCGGGTTCGACCGCCATCGCCGCCCAACCGGCCAAACCGGCAGCCGAAAAGACGCCTCGTTCGAAAGCCCCCGCCGGCGGCAAGAACTGACCCCGTGGTGAGGGGTGAGGGGCGAGGGGCGAGTGGCGAGGGGCGAGGGGTGGCCTGATGAAATGTCTAACTCAAGAGGTAAGAAGTTGTTGCGCATTTTGTTGAGACTGTAGCAAAGATACCGGGTTTGATCGTGACTCAATGA
>SIAF01000220.1 GCA_009691905.1 Planctomycetaceae bacterium
GCTCTCGAACCGACCGACAGTTCCTAACAAGGCCCCAACACGCGTCATCCTCTCTTTTGTCCTGCCAGATCTTCCCCACCGAAACGGCCGGAGACCGTCCGTCCATTGCTTCGGACAACGGGTTGGACGAATGTTTACGCCTGTTTCAACGCAAGTCATCACAGCAAAGGAGTCTATGATCCGAAATCGCGGCAAAATGCCGTGTTAAAATACAAAGGATGAAGAGTTCAAAATAATACACAAACGAAGAATTTATAGAATTTTGAACCGTTTTTCACAGTTTTTCCCATGAAAATGACAGGTTTGCCCGATTTTCGCGGCGCGAAAGTTCGCAGTTTGTGACCTGTTTTGTCGAAAATGTCAGGTTTTCCGCAGAAAATCGCGACACGTTGCCGCGCCGAATTCCCGCCGATAGACTGAACGCTTTGCCGCGTCGCTGCACGATTTTTCCGGATGACTCGCAAACCACTGGAGACGCCCACCATGCCCATTCTGTCACGCCGCCAGTTTACGCAGCAGACGCTCGGGTCGCTGCTGTCGCTTTCGCTGCTTGAGACGCTCGCCAGTTGCGACGCGTTTGCCGACGAGGCCAAGCCGGCCACCGTGAAATGGCTGGCCGACGTCAATCAGCTCGGCTGGGATCTCAAGGAAAAGACGCTGACGCAGCTCGAGTGGCAGAAAAAAATCGAAGAGCTGTATGCCAAGGCCGACGTCGCCGATTTCCTGAAACTGATCGACTTCGACAAGTTGACGCACAACCTCGAAATGGTCGACAACGGGGCGCGCAGCTTGCAATTCAAGTTTCCCAAGATTGAGGGGCTCTCCGACAAGATCGCGTGGGGCAAGCAGATTTTCGCCCTGAAAAAAGACCGCTCGGTCGTGCCTCACGGGCACAACAACATGGCCACCGCTTTTTTGATTATCAAGGGCGACTTCCGCGGTCGGCACTACGACCGCATCGAAGATCAGCCAGAGCACATGATCGTGAAGCCGACGATCGACCGCAAATTCAAAGTCGGCGAATGCTCGACCGTCTCGGATTTCAAGGACAACGTCCACTGGTTCCAGGCGCTGTCCGAGACGGCGTTCATCTTCAATATCCACGTCCAGGGGATCAACCCCGACAACAAAGAGCCGACCGGCCGAATCTACATCGACCCCAACGGCGAAAAACTGAAAGACGGCCTGATTCGCGCAAAACGCATCGACTACGAAGACGCGAATAAGTTATATGGATGAGCGAGCTATGGTTGACCTCCGGCTCAGCAGTAGCTTCGCCCTCCCATAACTCCGGTTTTGTCAGAGTTCCTCAATCCACACGTTTACGACTTTTCGTGTGGACTAAAGTCCATGCTACGGTCCACACGACATTTTGACGTCGACCATCACTCCTCGATCGGACTGCACCCATGAAACCGCTCCACGTCTCGCTGCTGACGACCGCCTTGCTCCTTTCGTCGGGCTATGACCAAACGGCGCCCGCTGCCGACGACAAGCCGGCCGCCGAAGAGACCAAAGACATCGCAAAGGCTCGCTTCGAACGGCGAGTCTTCGAGAACGCCGAGGGGAAGAAGCTCAACTACCGGCTGTTGACGCCGGTCGACCTGGACAAGTCCGACGACAAAGCGTCGAAAAAATATCCGCTGGTGCTGTTCCTGCATGGAGCGGGGGAGCGCGGCGACGACAACGAGGTGCAACTGATCCACGGGATGAACGATTTCGCGAATGACGTCAACCGGGCGAAGTTTCCCTGTTTCGTGGTCGCCCCGCAGTGCCCGCAAGACTCGGCCTGGGCCAGCTTTCGCCGACCGGCCGGCGCGGGGCCAGCCGAACCGAGCTCGCCGCTGCAATTGACGATCGAATTGCTTGAGTCGCTGGCCAGGGAGTTTCCGGCGATCGACTCACGGCGGTTGTACGTTACGGGACTCTCGATGGGGGGCTTCGGGACGTGGGACCTGATCGCGCGGCTTCCCGAGAAGTTTGCTGCGGCCGCACCGATTTGCGGCGGCGGAGACGAGCAGCAGGCGTCGAAGGTGGCCCGAATCCCGCTGTGGGTTTTCCACGGCGATCAGGATGGGGCAGTGAAAGTCGATTTGTCGCGGAACATGGTGGCCGCGATCAAGAAGGCAGGTGGCAGGCCGCTCTATACCGAGTACGTCGGCGTCGGCCACGACTCGTGGACGGCGACGTATAAGGACCCGCTGTTCATGACGTGGCTGTTTGCGCAGGAGCGGCCGGAGTAGGCGGCGGTCGTTTATGAAAACTTCTTAGCGAGCCGTGTGCCGTAAGGCCACGGGTTCTTGATCGTTGCGCGAAACCCGTGGCCTTACGGCACACGGCTCGCGAGGTTCGACAGTTCATTATGCCTCTTCCCATCAACACTGTGCTGCCGGCTCTCCCCGCGCGGCCTGCGGCGAGTCACAAGGGGACGTTCGGCAAGGTGCTCATTGTCGCCGGCAGCCGCGGGATGAGCGGGGCGGCGTGTCTGGCGGGGCTGGGGGCGCTGCGCGGCGGCGCGGGGCTGGTGCAGGTGGCGGTCCCGGCTGGAATCTTGCCGGTCGTTGCCGCGGTCGAACCGTCGTATCTGACCGTTCCGCTCGCCGAGGATCAGGAGGGCCGAATCGACCGGCAGGCGGCCCGCGAGATTCTGGCGCTCGCCGGCAAGTGTACGGCAATGGCGATCGGTCCCGGCTGGGGAACTTCACCCGACCTGCAGGAACTGGCGCGGCTCGTGTTCACTGAAGCACCAGTGCCGCTGGTCGTTGACGCCGATGGACTCAATGCGCTGTCCCGCACTCCCGGGGGCTGGCCCCAGGCTCCTGCCGGAGTAGCGAGAGTCATCACGCCACACCCCGGCGAGTTCGCGCGGATACTGGGAATCGACACGAAAGCGGTGCAGGCCGACCGCGAGACGCTGGCCGCCGAGTTCGCCGCGCGGCACGGCTTGACCGTCTTGCTCAAGGGGCATCAGACGGTGATTACCGATGGGCAGCGCATGACGATCAACACGACCGGCAACAGCGGGATGTCAACCGGGGGGACCGGCGACGTGTTGACCGGCCTGATTACAGCCCTGTTGGCGCAGGGCCTCGGCGCATACGACGCAGCGCGGCTGGGCGCCCACCTGCATGGCCTCGCCGGCGACCTGGCGGCGGCTGTGCTCAGCCAGCCGGGGCTGATCGCGTCTGACCTGCCAAAGTATCTGGGGCAGGCGTGGCTGCAAGTCGGCGCGACGTGAATGACGAATGTCGAAATCAGAATCCCAGCGCGCCGGGAATGAAATCCGAAGCTCGAAAACCGAATGACCAATTGGCACTTCGTCATTCGGGCTTCGTCATTGATTCGTCATTCTGATTTCGACATTCGTCATTGTCGCGAGCACGGTCGTCGCTATTTCTTCGTCGCCGCACTCTCGGCCTGTGCCGTCTTCGTCAGCAGCGGCAACTCGGGTGAGGTCATCTCGGGAGAGCGTTTCAGCAGTTCACTCAACTGAAACGCGTAGTATTTCTGATCGGCGGCGGGTTTCTTGTCTTTCGAGGCATTGGCCACCCAGAACTTCGTGCTTTGGGGGGCGAACAGCACGTTGTGCAGGTTTGATTTCATCGCCACGGGGCAATCCATCAGCTTGCGGGCGCTGTCGGCGTCAAACTGACCGTGACCGGCCTGGGTCCGACGGACCAGTTCTTTGTAACGGTCGCCGGCCGAGAGCAGCGCGGCATCTTTGACCGGGGTCGGCAGCAGCGGGTTGGCTTCGCCCGGCTGCAAGAGCATGAACTTGTCCCAACTGGCTTCCATCCCCACGGCGCGGTTCGTTTTGCCGTCGGCAACGACGTAGAAGTACTGGCACGTTCGCGGGTTGTCGCGGAAGACGGCAATCGCTTCGTCGAGATCGGCGGCGGTTTCGAGCACTTCGCGCACGAGAAACGCCATCGGGATGCCGGCCCAGTGGCCCAGGCCGCGGCCCCCCATTTCGCCCACCGAGACGCCGACGGCGTTCATCCCCGTCACCGAGCCGACGAATCCGGCGTAAGTCACGTTGACAAAGGGATGGCCCCCCGCAGGTTCGGCGACGACGATCACGGCGTGCTCCTGCAGGCCCCAGTCGACCGCATAATCGAGCACGCGACCGTGGTACAGCGTCCCGTCTTTCGTTGCCGAGTTCATAATCGCGAACCCGCTGCAATGGAACAGTTCGGGAATGAAGTTGCCGGCGACCACATCGCGGAGTGCCAGTTCAGCCCCGGCCGCAAGCCCTTCCATCTCGTCGTAATACTTCTGCGGAACGTACTTCTTCTGAATGGCGGTGATCGAGTCGATGACGGTTCGCGGCTTGACGTTGAGAGGACCGACTTTGACCGTTTCTCCCCCCTTGACCACCAGCAAGTTGTGCATGTTCGAGCGGACACTCTCTTTGAGCAAAGCCCCCTGCTGATAGCCCATCTCGTAATGCGAGCCCGCCAGATGCAGCACAGGGTAGCCATCGACCAGTTCCAGCCAGCCTTCGCCGCAGCGGGCGACGGTTTGAGCCGACGCCTCGCGAACCACTGCGAACCCGAGAAACAGAGCCGCCACGCAAAACCAGCCGGCCAGACGCAGATTCGAGAGCTTGGACATCGGTCGCTCCGCAGGGAAATGGCACAAGAACGGGATCGATTCAGGTTTCGCCGACAGGCAACGCAACATTAGAATATCACGAAGTGCGACGGAGGGCGAGCGAAGAAGTTCGTACGGCAGGTCCCGGGCGTTCTCTCGCAATCGTGCCGCTCCGCCAGAAGGGAACCGATTTTGGTCACAGGTCGTACATGAAAAGCCTGCTCTGGTTATCGAGGCTGGCGGCCGCCGTGTGGCTGGCATGGATCGGCTTTCTGGCGCTGCTGATTCTGATACTCCTGCTGCGCGTCGCGCACCCGCATTTTCTGCCGATCACGTTGGTGCTGGCGGCAATGATTGTGAGTGGCGTACTGCTGGTTGTTGCCGGCGCCGTCGACATCGTTCGCCGACCGCAGCGAATGCATAGCCTGCGCGCGGTGCTGATCGGTACGGCTCCGCTGTGGTTCCTCGCGGCCCACATCATGTACGGGTTCAAGGCGGGACACAGCCGGCAGGTGAACCTCGATTTTTTTCAGAAGATGCTGATCCCCTTCGGTGAATCGGCCGTTGATCTGGCAGCACGGTTTCAGTATCCGCAGCGCGTCGAGGGGGAAAAAGTGGTCATGATTTCAACTCCGCAGCCAGACGCGGCGGCGACCGTGCAGCGGATGGACGCGCACGTGCGGGATCTCGAACAACGACTGGGACGGCCGATCGGCAGTCGCATTCACTGGATTCGCGGGTCGGTGCTGGGAATGCAGGGCCGGGCGTTATATGGCCTGTGTATGGGTTCCATTCCAGAGCTGTCGCTACGTGACAAAACCGGGCTCGACCCGCTCGATCGGCACGAAGTCGCCCACTGCGTGATCAACGCCTTCTGCACGATCGCCAGCGAGCCGCCGTCGCTGCTCAGCGAAGGCTTCGCCGAGGCCCACATGGGCCGTGACGAGCACACCGTGGCCTACAATGCCTGGAAGTTCCGCAACGAAGGGGGCGCCCTACCGCTGAGTGAACTGACCGGCCCGGAGTGGCTGGGCCGGCACGAATGGCCGGTCTACGTGCAGGGATCGGCCCTGGTGAATTACCTGTTGCGCCGATTCGGGGCCGAGCGGTTCCTCGAGCTTTACACGACCTGCCGCCGCTCCCATTTCGCCGACGACTGCCGGCGCATTCTCGGCGTCGGTCTGGACGAACTCGAAACCGGTTACTGGGCTGACATCGACAGCCGGGTTGCCGACACCATGTCGCGCGCCCGAGGGCGACTGGAAGAGATCGAACTCGCCCCGGACATTGACAGGGCCGAGTGGCATGCGTTTCTCAAGGAATACTTTGCAGCCGTTCCGAAGCTCCTAGCGCCGTACGAAAACGCGTCAATGACCATTGAAATGGAGGTGACCGCGGCGCCAGGTCGCACCGATGCGCCGGGATCGAGCGCCCGGTATCGGCTCGTGCGTTCGGGGGATTGTTCGTTTCTGCACGTCGTGGACGGCAACTCGGAACTGGCGGCGATTGCCAATCCGCGCAACTCGCTGGTCTGCCGGCGCGCAAATGCCGGCGAACCATGGAAACCCGAGCCGCGCACGACCCGCGACCCGCAGCGTCTGTACCGTCAGGCGCTGCATTTGACGAACACGTCGGTTCGTCAGAACGAAGCCGTTGCCGTGCTGGCCACCGACACCGCGCGCGGACAGGATCTGGCCGAATGCCGTCTGACCGGGATTGCTCGGGACGCTGACGGCGATGGGCAAATCGTCAAGGTGCACTTCGAAACCAAACCGACCGGTTCACCGGCGGCGTGGATGCCGTGGAATCGGGTCACGTTCTCGTTTGCCATGAACGAGTGCTGCGCTCTGCGATCGTTCCATTACGAAGCGCCCGCGGATACGGTCCTGGGGGAACAGCAATACGACTGGCACGAGGGGGTGCCGGTCGTCCGTCGCCGGTTGACGACGTTTTCCGACCCGCAGGGGCCGCGCGCGACCGCCGAGTTGCGGGTGACTGAGTGCCGCTTTGAACCGACTGCCGACGCCGAGTTCACTCCCGAGACGCTGCTGCACAGCCCGATTGCCGAGCTCGCCGCCGGCCCCATCGCCGAATACAACCCGCCGCGGCAGGTATGGGACTGGTACCCGGTTCCGGTGCTATTAGGCGCGGTGTGGCTTGCCGGCGGGTGTTTCACGACCCGTTTGACCTCGCGCGTTCGAGCGCAGCCTGTATAAGTCGAGACTGACCCATTGATGATCGATCGCCCGAGCCGAATAATTGCCCTTGCGGCTCGCGGTCTGCTACAACCAATCCAGCCGTTTCCTGGCGTGCTCACCTTCGGAGAACCTTATCATGCGTTGCTTTTGTGCTGCCTGTACCCTGCTCGGTCTTGCCATCGCTCTCGCCCTGGCAGGCTCCGTGACGCCGACGTTGCGTGCCGACGATAAGCCGGCCGCTGCCGCAGCGACCACCGAAATCACCTACCCGCATATCGATCTGAAGGGCAGCTATCCCGAAGGGGCGCAAATGCCGGGGCTGTTCGGCGACCTGACCGAGAGCCTCGACGCGGCGATCGCCCGCCTCGACAAGGCGGCGGCCGACCCCAAAGTCGGCGGGGTGGTGCTGCACATCAACGGCCCGACGATCGGCTGGTCGAAAATGCACGCGTTCCGCCAGGCGATCGGTCGCGTACAGGCCAAGGGGAAAAAGGTACACGCCTACCTGGACGGTGCCGACAATATGGATTTCCTGCTGGCCACCGCTTGCGACGAGGTGGTCATGCCCGAACCGGGGACGCTGATGATCGTCGGCGTCCGGGCCGAGGTAACGTTTTATAAGAAACTGTTCGACATGCTGGGGGTCAAAGCCGACATGCTGCGCGTCGGCGAGTTCAAGTCGGCGGCCGAGGCGTACACCCGCACCGACATGAGCCCCGAGTTCCGCAAGGAAATGGAAGAAATCCTCGACGATTTCTACCAGCAGATCATTACCACGATTGCCCAGTCGCGCAAGCTGACTCCCGAAAAAGTGACTGCCGCAATCGACAACGGTCCGCAGACCGCCGCCGGGGCGAAAAGGCTGGGGCTGATCGACCGCGTGGCGTACACCGACGAACTCGAAACGGCGATCCGCAAGCAAAACGACGGCAAGTCGGTCAAGTTCGATCGCAAGTACGGCAAGAAAAAGTCGGACACCGACTTCAGCGGGCTGGCAGGCATGATCAAGATGATGGAACTGCTGACCGGGTCGGAACAGCCCAAACGCAAGACATCCAATCCCAAGCTGGCCGTGATCTACGCCAGCGGGATGATCACCTCCGGCAAGAGCCAGTCAGACTTTCTGACCGGCGATTCGGTCATGGGTTCTGACACGATGGTCAAAGCCATTCGTGAGGCCAACCAGGATTCAAGCGTCAAAGCGATCGTGCTGCGCGTCGACAGCCCTGGCGGCAGCGCGCTGGCCAGCGACCTGATGTGGCATGAACTCGAACTGGTCGAGAAACCCTTTGTCGTCAGCATGGGAGACGTCGCCGGCAGCGGCGGCTATTACATCGCGATGGGGGCCGACCGCATTTTCGCCGATCCGGGGACGATCACCGGTTCAATCGGCGTCGTGGGGGGGAAAATCGCCCTGGGCGGCCTGTTCGACAAGGTCGGCGTGACGACCGACATCATCAGCCGGGGCAAGAACAGTGGAATCTTGAGTACCACCAGCGGCTTTTCAGAAAGCGAGCGGCAGGCCATGCAGCGGCTGCTCAATGACATTTACGACCAGTTCACGACCAAAGCCGCCAAAGGCCGCAAGATGGATAAGGACAAGCTCGAAAAGCTGGCCCGCGGCCGGGTGTACACCGGCAACGCGGCACTCAAGCTGGGCCTCGTCGACGAACTCGGCTCGCTGGACGATGCGATTGCCGCCGCCGAGAAGATGGCCGGCATCAAGCCCGAAGACAAAATCGAGCGTCTCAAGCTGCCCAAGCCGACGAGCCCGCTGGAATCGCTCTTCGGCCCGCTCGACTCCAGTGGCGATACGAAGCTGGTCGACCCCAACCTGCGCCGCGTGCTGCGCAGCATCTCGCCCGAACTGGAGGCGAATTTCCAGGCGATGCACCTGCTGCAGTCGATGTCCCGCGAGCGGGTGATGACCGTGATGCCATTTCGGGTGATCGTGAAATGATTGTAGATGGTGGATCGTAGATAGTGGTTGGTACGGGATAGCGCGTACCATCTACTATCCACCATCTACTATCCACTAATTACTTTCTCAGTTCTTTGAAGACGTGCTCGATGTTCTCGACGTTTTTGCTGACGGGAACGCCGGTCCATTCTTTGTACCAGGGGAAGTCGATCGAGCCTTTGATGTCGTCGAGTGATTTGCCGGCGGCGATCGCATCGCCGATGTATTGACGCAGTTCGACGAAATAGCGCCGCTGACGGTCGATGAGGGTCGCATCGCTCATCTCGCCGTGACCGGGGCAGATGGTCTTGATTGGCAGTTGACGCATCTGGGTCAGCGCGCCGATCCAGGTTTCGGTGTTTCCGTCGCCGGTATAATTGAAAGCGCCGTTGAGGCAACTGTCGCCGGTGAAAAGGATGCCCAGTTTGGGCAACCACGCCACCGCGTCGCCTTTGGTATGACCATGATCGAAGTGAATCAACTCGACGCGTTGTTTGGCGTCTTCGATCACCAGCTTCCGCGGGAAGTACAGCGCGGGAAGTTGATACTTCAGCCGGCGGTATTCCTGAGGCTTGTCGGTCTGCGATTTCGTAAAGCCGGCCAGCCCCTTGGTCTCGAATTCTTCCTTGGCATTCTCTGAAGCGATCGCCGTCGCGCCGACCCCGGCGAACACCGGGTTGCCGTCGGCATGATCGCCGTGATAATGCGTGTCGAACACATAGCGGATCGGCTTATCGGTTGTCTTGCGGATCAGCGGGATGATCTCTTCGGCCTGATTCGGAAAATTGGCGTCGATCACCAGCACGAAGTCGTCGAAAATCACCCATCCCTGATTGCAGCCGATGAAGTTCGGCTCCCACTGCGTCTTGCGGAACCAGACGCCCGGCGCGATCTCGGTGACAGTCGTCTCGGTCGGCTTGAACCACCCTGCCGCAAAACCGCTGACGCCGACGAGAATCGCTGCGGTGACGAGCCCTACCCCCCACTGTCTCACACGTCGCATGTTGCTGCCTTTCCCTTCAAATGTAATCAGGCTGAATAGAACCGGGCTGAATGGAATCGTGAACGCCTCACGCAACTGCCGCAGGGGGAGTATAGCGGTGCCGAACACGTTGCTCCAATTCGAGCCGTAATATTGAGCCGACCCGCATCGGGCAGGGGGTTTTCGAATTGCCGCTGCGGCACCGAGGCCCAACAGCACCCCTGGGGGTCGATCGCAAACGCTGTCCCGCAAACTTTGCGCAGTTTGCCATCCGCCCGGCACCTTTCGCAGCTTGCGGAACGCTCGTGCGCGGCGGCGGTTCCTATGAAACGGGCTGTCCGGCTTGTGACGAATGCAGATGTCGCTCGGGCCGCGTCGATACCGAAGACGAATCACCTCACATCGCCTGACCGCCACCAGGGAATGGATGGAACGAACTTTATGACTGCGCCCCCCGATCGCGCTGAACTCGAACGGCAGATTCAAGAGCTGAAACAGCAACTGCTGCAGGCTCAGAAACTTTCGACGATCGGCTCGCTGGCCTCGTCGATGACCCACGAGTTCAACAATATTCTCACGACGGTCATCAACTACGCCAAGCTCGGCCTCAGGCACAAAGACAACGCCACGCGCGAGAAGGCACTCGACAAGATTCTTTCGGCAGGCCAGCGGGCCGCGCGGATCACGACCGGCCTGTTGTCGTACGCCCGTCGCGGCAACGATCGCCGCGAGCCGACCGACCTGATTGCCCTGGCCCACGAGGTGCTGGTGCTGGTCGAGAAGGACTTGCAGGTGCATCGCGTGCGGCTCAATACGAATTTCGACCCGCAGCCGGTGATCGCCGACGTCAATGCCTCGCAGATTCAGCAGGTACTGCTGAATTTGATCGTCAACGCCCGTCAGGCGATGGAGCTGGGAGGGCAATTGACGATCACGGTGCGCGCCGCCGACGGGACGACGGCCGAGATTTCGGTACGCGACTCGGGGCACGGCATTCCCGCCGACGAATTGCGGAAGATTTTCGATCAGTTCTTCACCACGAAAACGGCCGACGCCCAGGGACAGGGGGGAACGGGCCTGGGTCTCTCGCTGGCGCGCGAAGTGATCGAAGCCCATCGGGGCCGGATCCGCGTGGAAAGCACCGTCGGGCGGGGGACGAACTTCACGCTCAAACTGCCGCTGGCCAAAAGCGTCGCCGCCGCTGCGATCAAAGGCCCGCACGTACGCGATGCGGCGCCGGTCAATCCGAAGGCGGTTTGAGCGGCGGCAAATCAAGGCCGCTGGGCGGGCGATTGATGAACTCAAGCAGCGGCGTGTCGCTGTTGTGTGTATCGCCGCCCGTCGCGAGAAAAAACCGCTCGCCCGCAACTCCCGCGTTGATGTTCACGACCGGGTTGCTGTCGGCGGTGAACTGCGCTCGCGTCAGGGCGATCCACTGTCGGTCTTTGCTGTTCTGTACCCATCCGTTGCCGAACCGAGCCTCTCGAACCTCTGTTGCCGAGACTTTGTTCCGCTGGAAGTCTTCGATGAACGAGTAATAGCCCCCCAGCGCCTGGCTGCCGCGGTTTTTGTCGTCGGTCGGCGTCGAGAACGTCACCAGGTGCTTCCACACTTTGCGTTCGAGCAGGTAGAAGTGGCCGGCGAATTGCGTGCGTTTTCCGTCGGGTTGCGCCGTCACGAGAAACCGATGCGTGTCACCGATTTTCCAGTCGTAGTCAAAAAACGACTGCCCGCCGGTCCCCTCGTTGCCGAACCGGCCGACGCGGACTCCCTCTCCCTTGTGCAGCAGCTTGACCTGCTGTTCTTTGTCGACCTCATTCGGGTCGTCTTGCTCGCCCGGATCCCACACCGAAAACAGCACGACTTTTTTGCCGTCGGCGAGTTCCTGAATGCCGAAGTAGCCCTGGTTGAACCCGCACACCATGAAATAGGTTCCCTTCGCCGAATGCTCGACCGTGACTTCATTGTAGAATGCCAACCCCTCGGCCGCGGGATACGCCAAATGCACACTGCGGCAGGCAATCCCGGCGAGTTTCTCGTCGGCACAGGCTCAGACCTCCTGATCTAGGGTTGTGAGTTTCTAGCGTTGGGAGTGAGCGAAGTGGCTTGATTCGTAGGGCATTCGTGGTCTCGCGGATGGAGAAGGGGAATTCAGTCCTGCGGAAAGAAAAATGGTACCTTCAACCTCTG
>SIAF01000221.1 GCA_009691905.1 Planctomycetaceae bacterium
GCGCCGCTTTGATCGTATTAAACTGCCCGCTGCCGTCCTGGGAGACGGTGAGAACGGTCCGTCCCTGGAGCCATTCGTCGAGCGGAGGAGGTTCACCACATCCAGCGATACCTCCATGCGCCGCTATTTGCATCCCTTGCTGGCTCTGATTGCGTCCGCTTTGAATAGCGAGCTGGCCAAGTATGTCGAATATCAGAAGCATGAGAACAAGATCCTCCGGCCCCGTTTGCCGAAGCAGATTCGCTCAACACGGTCAGGTCGCACACGGAACGGGGGAACTTGCGACTGGTGCATGCAGTGCCCGAGGAAGTGCCGAAGTTGGATCGGGGTGAGATCATCGTCCGGTCGTATTTCGGAGGGCTGGTCAAGTCGTTCAAAAGGAAAGCCGCGTGACGGCTGGTGTCGGACCATCCGTACGACGGGATGTTTCAGGTAAGATGTGCGGCAGTCCAGAGTAGA
The DNA here is from genome assembly GCA_009691905.1 of Planctomycetaceae bacterium. Classification (GTDB taxonomy): domain Bacteria; phylum Planctomycetota; class Planctomycetia; order Planctomycetales; family Planctomycetaceae; genus SIAF01. The sequence goes on from SIAF01000221.1 coordinate 460, forward strand.
GTGTTTTCCGTGTATGGAGCATGTGGCGATGGCGATGAATCGTCGTGAGATGGTGGGGCTTTTGAGCGGGGGAATTGTGACTGGTTGGTCGTTGTCACAGGCACTGGGAGAGGAGCAGCCCGTGTCCGATAAACCGCTGAAAGAGATCCGGATCGGGATGATCGGGTTGGACACGTCGCACGTGAGCGTATTCACGAAGCTGCTGAATCGGGACAACAGCCGGGAACCAAAGCTTGCGGGGAGTCGGGTCGTGGCGGCGTCTCCGGCGGGGAATCCGAACTTCCCGCTGAGCAAGGATCGAGTGGATGGGTTTACGAACGAGGTGCGCGCACTGGGGGTCAAGATCGTTGATTCAATCGAGGCGCTGTTACCGCTTGTCGATGTGGTGATGCTGGAGAGCGTGGACGGGACACAACACCTCGAACAGGCGCGGCCCGTGTTCGCAGCGAAAAAGCCGATGTACATCGACAAGCCGCTGGCGGCGTCACTGGCGGATGTGTTGGCGATCGCCGAACTGGGAAAAGAGCATGGAACGCCCTGGTTCACGGCGTCATCAAGCCGATTTACGGAAGGATATCCCGAACTGAAGCAAAGCCCCGAGATTGGGGAGATTCTGGGGTGCGATACCTACAGTCAGGCGCGGGCAGCGATTGGGCATCCCGATTTGTTCTGGTACGGCATTCATGGAGTGGATCTGCTGTATTCGTTGATGGGAACTGGCTGTCGGTCGGTGACGGCGGTCCAGACGAAATACAGCGAGCAGGTGACCGGGACTTGGGAACAGGGTCGCGTGGGGACCTATCGAGCGATTCGAGAACATACGGGCAAGACCGGGTTGGGAGCGACGGTGTTCGGCTCGAAAGGGATATCCCATGTCAACAATTACTACAACTACGTTCCGCTGCTGGCAGCAATCGTGGAGTTTTTCCGGACGAAGATGACGCCGGTGCCGGTGGACGAAATGGTGGAAGTGTTTGCTTATCTGGAAGGGGCGGAAGAAAGCAAACGACGAGGAGGAGTTCCGGTCACTTTGGCCGAAGTCTTGGAGCAAGCACGGGCGAAGAGGTGAGACGTGGGAAGCGGCGCCTGAAATTTCTGGGGGCGAGTTTTGCTGGGTATTACCACGATCATCGGGCACATGCTTGCCCCGCATCGGTGAAGCATCATGGAAGCGAAATCGTTCGATTGTTTTAACTTGGATCAGACGATCTGCGGAATCGGCGCAGCACTCCGGCTGAATCCATCGCAAATTCAGGCGGCGGTTGGATTGCTCGACGAGGGGAACACCATTCCGTTTATCGCCCGCTATCGCAAAGAGGCGACGCGCGGACTCGATGAAATCGCATTGCGTCAAATTGAAGATGCGCTCGCCAAGGCCAGAGAACTGGCTCAGCGAAAAGCGACGGTTCTGAAAACGATTCACGAGCAAGGACAACTCACACCGGAACTGCAACAGCAAATTCAATCGTGCTCCGACCGCCAATTGCTGGAGACGCTATACCTGCCGTTCAAGCCCGAACGGCGAACCAGGGCGACCAGCGCTCGCGAGCGCGGACTGCAACCGCTGGCCGACCTATTACTCCGGCAGGAAAGATTCAATCGCTCCAAGTCTCTTGTGCTCACGCCCTACGTCGATGTGGAAAAAGGCGTAGCCGATGAAGACGCAGCTCTACAAGGGGCTTGCGATATCCTCGCCGAGCAATGGTCGCAGCATCCTCCACTGCGTCAGTGGCTGCTCGAACAAGCGAACGAACATGGCTTGATCGCATCGAGTGTCAAACGTGGCAAGCAAGCGGAAGCCAGCAAATTCGAGATGTATTTCGATCATCACGAGCCGGTCAAACGCATCCCTTCGCACCGGCTGCTGGCCATGAACCGCGGCGAGGCGGAAGGCCTGCTTAAAGTCAGCCTGAAGCTTGTCGACGAATTCGTGCTGGCGAACATCAAGCCGGAACTGGCTCACAATCCGCAGTTTGAGTTTTACCGCGATTTGCAGTCGACGGTCGAAGATTGTTACGAACGGCTGCTCCTGCCGGCAATCGAATCCGTTGTGTTTGACAACCTGAAGAGCAAAGCCGACGACGAAGCGATTGCGGTCTTCGCCAGTAATCTGCGTCAGCTGTTGCTGGCCGCCCCGGCTGGACCCCAGGTGACCATTGGAATTGATCCTGGATATCGCACGGGATGCAAGATCGCGGTCGTTGACGGCACCGGCAAGTTCCTCGCGAATACCACGATCTACCCGACGCCACCTCGGAGCGATTTGGCAGGAGCCGCCCAGACGCTGATGGCCCTCATCGCCAGGTACGACGCCAAGCTGATCGCCATTGGCAATGGGACGGCGTCGCGAGAAACCGAAACCTTTGTGGCTGGCGTCATCAAGGAGCATGGACTCAACATCACGCACGTCAAAGTCAGCGAGTCCGGCGCTTCGATTTACTCAGCGAGCGAACTTGCCGCACGTGAATATCCCGATCTCGATCTCACTGTCCGCGGTGCAATCAGCATCGCTCATCGCTTGCAAGATCCGCTCGCTGAACTCGTGAAGATCGATCCGAAGTCGATTGGCGTCGGACAGTATCAGCACGATGTCAACCAACTGCTGCTGCGCAAAAGCCTGGATCGCGAAGTGGAGTCGTGCGTCAATTCCGTTGGCGTCGATGTGAACCTGGCGAGTGCGCCATTGCTGGCGCACGTCGCCGGCATCGGACCAAAGCTCGCCGAGAAAATCGTGGAATACCGTGATGCGAACGGCCGGTTTGAAACACGCGAGGAGCTCTGTAAGGTTCCAAAACTAGGCCGCAAGGCTTTTGAGCAGGCGGCTGGTTTCTTGCGGATTCGAGATGGTCAGCAGCCGCTCGACAATTCCGCCGTCCATCCGGAAAGTTACTACGTGGTGCAGAAAATGGCGGCCACGCTCGGTGTTTCGACTCAGGATCTCGTCGGAAATGGTGCACTGGCCACCCGGTTGCAAGCGACTGATTTCATCGACGAGAAGATTGGTTTGCCGACGGTGCAGGATATTCTTGTCGAACTCGCAAAGCCTGGCCGCGATCCGCGCAGTGAGTTCAAGGCGGCTCAGTTCGCCGAAGGAATTCAGGAACTGAAGGATCTCAAAGTCGGCATGGTCTTGGAAGGGGTCATTACCAACGTCACCAAGTTCGGTGCGTTCGTGGATATCGGCGTTCATCAAGATGGTCTCATCCACGTTTCGCAGCTCGCCAACACGTTCATCCAATCTCCCAGCGAAGTCGTTGCCGTGGGCGACGTGGTTCGTGTGAAAGTGCTCGAAGTTGATCTCGACCGAAAACGCATTGCCGTTTCGCGAAAGGAGGCTATGTAATCCGTTCTGCATTTCTGCAGGTTCCCGCGTACTCCTCGTGAACTCAAATTTCGCTGCTTGGTACGACGAGCGTCGGGTTCGACACACCGAATGCAGTTTGTTCGAGGCGTTTGAATTGTCGACCTGGCCAGCCCCACCGACGCCCCCTCCTGACGAGATTCCTGGCCGTTTGGGGCTTGCTGCATTACGCTCATCTGCTGGTGGGAAATCCCAGACTGGGAAGAGAACTGGCTCCGTATCTGAAAACCACTTGCGGACCTGGAATCCCGACTTTGATCATTCACATCGACATGGACGCCTTCTACGCCTCCGTCGAGGAGCGCGACAACCCGTCGCTCGTCGGCAAGCCAGTGATCGTCGGCGGGTCGGCGGAAGGCCGCGGTGTGGTGGCAGCGGCGAATTACGAGGCCCGCAAGTTCGGCGTTCACAGTGCGATGGCCGCTGCCCGTGCCAAGCGACTCTGCCCACACGCCGTCCTTCTCAAGCCGCGGATCGACTACTATGCCTCAGTCGCTCGGCAGATTCGAGAAATCTTCGAGCAGTTCACGCCACTGGTCGAACCGCTGTCACTCGACGAAGCCTTTCTGGACGCCACCGGCTGCGAAGCCCTTTTCGGTCCCTCTGCTGAAATTGGTCGGCAGATCAAACAGCGTATTCGTGCCGAACTCCGTCTCGTGGCGTCGGTCGGCGTGGCTCCCAACAAGTTCGTCGCCAAGATCGCCAGCGATTTTCAGAAACCGGATGGTTTCGTCGTCGTCAGCCCCGGAGAAATACAAGCCTTTCTCGATCCGTTGCCGATCGGACGACTGTGGGGTGTGGGCAAAGTCACCGGCCAGGTTTTCGAGCGACTGGCGATCCGCACGATTGGGCAACTGCGACAGATGCCGCCTGAGAGGCTCAATGATTTGTTCGGATCTTCCGGCGAGCACTATTGGCGGCTTGCCCACGGGATCGACGATCGGCGGGTAGTGCCCGACCGCGAGGCCAAGTCGATCTCCAACGAAACCACCTTCGCCGAAGATATCTCCGACATGGAGGTTCTGCGAGCTTGTCTGGTGGACCTCGTCGAACAGGTCGCCCGACGCCTGCGAAGTCACAACAACAAAGGCCGGACCGTCGAGTTGAAAGTGCGGTTCGCGGACTTTAAGACAATTTCACGGTCCTTGACGTTGGCCGAGCCGACCAGCATCACTCAGGAATTGTTAGACGCCGGTGTCGAACTGCTGACGAAACGCCTGCCTTCGCGTCATCTGCCGGTACGACTCTTGGGGTTCGGCGTCAATAAACTCGATGACTCGGGCTCATCCCAGCAACAACTGTTTGATCAGCCCGACCGGGAGCGTCATCAGGAACTCGATCGAGTGGCCGATCAAATCACGGCGAAGTTTGGCAAGTTGGCCATTCATCGCGGCGCCAGGCTCGACAAGGGCCACGATTGAAGCTGATTGGAAGAACGGCGCGGCGGAGAGCGCCGTAATGACGTAGCGACGGAACTGTCTAAGGAGCATCGCACAATGAAGCGGGAACACTTGAACTCGCTGGCTTTTCTGTCCGTGTCGTGCGGAATTCTATGGGTGGGAATCGCCGACACTCGTGGCTCGGAGAACGATTGGCCACAGTGGCGAGGGCCGCTGGGAACGGGGGCTGCGCCCGATGCTGATCCGCCAGTCGAGTGGAGCGAGGCTAAGCACATTCGTTGGAAAGCGGCCCTGCCGGGCAAAGGGCATTCGACCCCGATTATCTGGGGAGATCGGATCTATCTGACGACGGCGATCCCGGTTGGCGAGGCGTTGCCGCCGAAGCACAGCACGGCTCCGGGAACGCATGACGGCGTGCCGGTCACCCAGAGACATGAGTTCATCGTCCTCGCGGTCAATCGGCGAGACGGAAAGATCCGGTGGCAGAAGACGGTCCACAAAAAACTGCCACATGAAGGGGGGCATTACACCGGCAGTCTCGCGTCGAATTCAGCGGTGACGGATGGCGAGCACGTCTTTGCATTCTTTGGCTCCCACGGGTTGTATTGCCTCGATATGGATGGCGAACTGAAGTGGCAGCAGCAATTCGGCGAGATGCAGACCAAACATGGGCACGGCGAGAGTGCGTCGCCCGTGCTCCATGGTGAGATGGTCTTCATCAATTGGGATCACGACGGGCCGTGCTTCGTCGCCGCCTTCGACAATCGGACCGGCCAGCAGCGATGGAAGGTTGATCGCGACGAAGAGACGTCGTGGTCGTCGCCGATCATGGTCGAAAATGACGGTCAGCCGATGTTAATCGTCGCCGGCACCAATCGCGTGCGGGCCTATGAGCCAGCGACCGGAAGGGTGATTTGGGAATGCGGTGGTCTGTCGTCGAATATCGTCGCCACACCAGTCGCCGGCGACGGGATGGTGTTTGCGGGGAGCAGTTACGAGAAGCGAGCGATGCTCGCGATTCGCCTCGATCGAGCGAAGGGTGATATCACGGGGACCGATCGCATCGCCTGGACCCGCAGTCGCGGCACTCCGTACGTGCCTTCGCCGCTGCTCTATGGTGACTCGCTCTATTTCTTGACGCACTATCAAGGGGTGTTGTCACGTGTCGAAGCCGTGACGGGTGTCGACAAGCCCGGTCCGATCCGTCTCGGCAGCATGGGCAATATCTATGCGTCACCGGTGGCGGGCGGCGGCCGCGTCTACGTGACGGATCTCGAAGGGAAGACGATCGTCATCAGTCACGAAGACCAACCAAAGGTGCTGGCCGTCAACGAATTGGACGATGGATTCGCCGCATCAGCGGCGATCGTCGGACGAGAGTTGTTCCTGCGAGGAAAGAAGCAACTTTATTGCATTGCCGAAAAGGCCGGGAAGTAAACCCCGCGCTCACAGTTTGTGACTTGACGCTCGACTGGGAATGGCCGTGCCGTTCATCCCGCGGTATCTTGGCTCCGTGTGAATCGAGGAAGCGCAGGCTCGTGGAGAATGGTTCATGAAGATGGTCCGATTTCCATCGGGCGAACACGTCCCGGCCTTCGGGATGGGAACCTGGCGCTTCGGGGACGAATCGGCCACGCGCGAGGAAGAGATCGCCACCCTCCGATTGGGCCTCGACTTGGGAATCAAGTTGATTGATACCGCCGAAATGTACGGCGACGGACGTGCCGAAGAGCTGATCGGCCATGCCATCGCCGGACGTCGTGACGAGGTGTTTCTGGTCAGCAAAGTCTATCCGCATAACGCGACGCGAAAAGGTGCGATCGCTGCCTGTGAACGCAGTCTGCGTCGGCTGAACACGAAGCATCTCGACCTCTATCTCCTCCATTGGCGCGGCAACGTGCCGCTGGCAGAAACCCTGGAAGCCTTTGAAATGCTGCAGCGCGCCGGCAAGATTCGAGGCTACGGTGTCAGCAACCTGGATTTGGCGGATCTGCGAGAGCTATGCTCGCTCACCGGAGGAAATCTCGTGCAGACGAATCAACTCCTCTATAATCTCTCGCGGCGGGGCATCGAGTGGGATCTGTTGCCTTGGCTCCGAGAGCGCCGCTTGCCGATAATGGCCTATTCGCCAATCGAGCAAGGCCGATTGCTCACCGATTCGAAATTGGTGGGCTTCGCTCAGGATCACGGCATGACCGCCTCACAGGTGGCCCTGGCCTGGCTGTTGTCGCAAGATGACGTGATCGTCATCCCCAAGACCAGCAGCCGCCAGCGACTACGTGAGAATCTTGGAGCGTTGGATATCTGTCTCAGCGATTCGCAACTCGCGGAACTGAATCGGCACTTCCCTCCGCCCACACGCGCCACGCCGCTCGAAATGTTGTGATCCGTACCTTGCGCAGATCTTGATTCGTTACCAGAACTCTTGAAGAATGATTTCTCATGTTACGATTTGTTTTCGCTGTGACTGTATTCTCCGTGCTCCAATTCCCACTGAAGGCTCAAGACATCGAGTCGCTGGCAGGCAGAAAGGTTGTTTTTCTGGGCGACAGCATTACGCAGGCCGGCGGCTATGTTGCATTTTTGACCTACTTTCTGGAACAGCAATTTCCGCAAAAGAATTTTGACTTTTACGGCCTGGGACTCGCTAGTGAAACCGTTTCTGGCTTGAGCGAGGAAAATCATGCCGGTGGCGCATTTCCCAGGCCATGTCTGCACGAGCGACTTGGCCGACTCCTGGAGCGCGTGAAACCAGACGTTGTGATCGCCTGTTACGGCATGAACGACGGAATCTACAAACCGCTCGATCCTGAACGATTCGACGCATTCAAGAACGGAATCCTGAAGTTGATCGAAGACAGCCAAAAAACGGGAGCAAAAGAAGTCTTTCTCGTCACGCCGCCGATTTATGATCTGTCGCCTAAGCCTGGCGAGTTCAACTATGACTCGATGTTAACCGCTTATGCTGCCTGGGAAATGTCGCTGAAACTTCCCGGAGTGCAAATGATTGATCTGCATACAGCCATGCGTCAGGCACGCGATGCCCGATCTGAACCATTTTCTACGGATCGTGTTCATCCCGGCGATGACGGACAACTGTTAATCGCTAAAACGATTCTCGGCGCGTTCCGAATTCAAACTCCCCCCAATACAGTGGCGGAAATTCAAGCGGAAGAACTCTTTAAGCTGGTGGATGAAAAACGCCGCTTACGGTCATCCCAGTGGATGAACCATATCGGCTACACCCGCGAAAAAACGGTCGCTCCGCAACCGCTCGGAGATACAGAACTCCAAGCGGCGAAAATCCAGGAGAAGATTGATCTGCTCAAGCGTCAGTAATTGGCTTGAGACCGGCGAGAACAACGCATCTCCTTTGATTTCTATGAAAGAGTGTTCCTTGCCAGAGCGAGCATCTGCCGCCAGTGCAAGAGGTTCCCGAAGAGGTGCCGAAGCTCGATCGGGATCACATTACGGTTCGATCTGATGTGGGATGGCTCATCAAGTCGTTTGAACTCCGCGCCGCCTGAAAAGTGGTGCCATCCCGCAACCGCAATCCCGTCGCTTTGGGCTCACGATCTCGGGTCGTCGAGCTCCCAGACAGTGCCGTACGCATCCTGGCGCTCAAAGAATTCCAGCAGCCGCATATAGAATTCGTGGTTGGCGAGCGTACTGCTGTCGCCAAAGACGGTCAGCTTGCGCCGGGCACGTGTCAGGGCGACGTTGATCCGGCGCGTGTCCGTGAGGAAGCCTAACTCACCATTCGTATTGGACCGAACGAGTGAAATCACGACGGCCTCTTTCTCACGCCCTTGAAAACCGTCAATCGTGTCGATCTCGACGGCAGCATCGAGAATCAGTTCTCGCAGCAGGCGCGCCTGGGCAGCATAGGGTGTAATCACCGCAATTTCCGTCGCCGCGACTCCAGCAGACAGCAACTCTGCGACATGCCCCGCGACGAAGGCCGCTTCGCCCGGATTCTCGCGACTCAATCCCTCGGCCTCTGCCTGCTCGACACAACTGGAACCGGCCGTGTCATAGAACCGAAGTGCCGTTAGTGTGAGAGGACTTGCCGAGACGTGGGCGAGGTCCGCTAGCACATGTTGGCGGACGGGGGTGGCGGCGGTGAGTGAGGACTCGTAAAACTCGTCGGACGAAAACCGCATGATCTGTTCGTGCATGCGGTATTGCGTCGTGAGTCTCCGCGATATGGCATTGCCCCAGAGTTCGTGTAAACGCTCCATCAAGCTGACGTGGAAGCCGTCTTGCCGGGCTTCGGTGGAAACCACCGTCGGTGGCAACTGGCAGTGATCGCCGGCCAGCACGAGCCGGCGTGAGCGGAGCAGCGGAATCCAACACGGAGGCTCGGTCGCCTGGGTCGCCTCGTCGATGATGACCAGATCGAACTCGCGGTCGCCGAGAAGTTCGGCATTGAGCCCGGTCAGCGTCGCACAAACCACGGTCGCCGAATCGAGCAGGTACGAGACGAGCTGCGACTCCAGCTGGCGAGCGTCGTCGAGAAGTTGCTTGGCCTCCTCGCGCAAATTGCGTCGCGCGCCGGGCGGGGGAGCGGCACGCGTATATTTGTTCGCCTGACGTCGCAACGCCCAAGCCTCATTCGTCCATTCGCGCGCCAGTTTCAAATTAGGATGCGATTCGACCAGGACATCGAGCGTATGTTCGCGCAGTTCGGGCAGCACGCGCGCCGGATGTCCGAGGCGAATGGCGCGCTCTCCTCCCGCCAGCAATCGTTCGAGCAGGTTGTCGACCGCAAGATTACTGGGAGCGCACGCGAGCACCCGTTCCCCACGGCGGATCGTCTGTCGAATGAGTTCGACGACCGCCGTGGTCTTACCCGTTCCTGGCGGCCCATGAATGATCGCGATGCCCTCAGCCGCCAGCGCATGGCTCACCGCCTCGCGCTGGGAATCATCCAAGGATGACAACGGTGTCCATGCCATCGGCGTCCTGAACACGGGCGGTTCCTCACCCAACAGGCAGCGCTTCAGCGCCGCCAAAGGGCCGCGATCGGCCGCCGCCGCTCGACGTAACGCCTCCCGCTGACGTTGCCGGGAAATTTCATCGGACGACAAATCGAGGCGAAACGCGGGGCGATCGGCGACCGGTTCCGGCGACTCAGCCAAAGCGACAACGATCGTCTCGCGATTGCGATCCGTCACGATCCCTCGCCAGGCGGCATCGCTTTGGACGTGCTCCTCCGAAAGGACGACGGGAGTCCCCGCGTTCAGTCGTGTCCACGGGAGCTCGAGCCGCCGATCGCGTTTGCCCAGGGTCACGACGACTCGCCCACCGAAGCCGCTCGTTTCGTCTCGGATCGCCAGTCCCACGAGACTCGCCCCGCTCCGTTCGGCGACATCACTCCCCATGCGACGTGAAGTACCGGCGACCGCGCGGGTCTCCGCTGCCGCCTCGTGATCGAGACATCGAACCAGGCGTTGAAAGTGTTCGTCCACCCGTGGTCATACCTGATTTGCGAACACGAAATCAACACAGCTGATGCATGTCAGCCGTGTCGTTTAATCGCCAGTTGTAGCCGCGCGCGGTCAGCCCGACCGGCATATTCTTCAGGAACGTCCAGTCGCGACCATCGACCGCCTGCTCGCCATCCAACTCGAAAACAACAACTGGTGGGTCTCAAGGTGCCGTCGCATATTCCCGTAACCTGAGCCAGTCAATGGCGCGCAGCTGCCAGTCGGTGGGGCCGGTAGCACCGGGGCGAGAACGCATGCCGAAGCCATGGCCGCCTTTTTCGTAGATGTGGATCTCGGCGGGAATTTTGCGGTTGATGAGTTCCAGGTAGAGCAGCGTGCTGCCCTGCGGCAGCGAACCGCCATCGTCTCCCATCTGGGCAATGAACGTGGGAGGCAACCCGCCGTCCAGCAGAATGTCGGCACGTAGACCTTTGGTCATGGGATCGTAAATCTGGTACGCATACAGCAGGAGCAAGAAGTCGGGTTTGTGTGATTCGGCGATCTCCTCACCGGGGAATTTCCGATCGTTGGAGGCAGCGACGAGTGTCACCTGACCGCCGGCTGAAAATCCCAAGATACCCACTTTCTTCGGATCGACTTGAAACTGGGCCGCATGTCGGCGAACTTCAATCACCGCTTTTTGCAAATCCTGTGCCGGCCCCGCATTTGGCATGGGGTGCTTGTTGGTCGGTGCCCGATGGGCCAGTTGAAAACCGACAATGCCTTGCTTGGCCAGCCACTCCGCGGCGTCCGAACCTTCATGTTCATCCGCCAAAACGCCAAAACCGCCGCCAGGAACGACAATCACAGCCGCCCCGGTCCGTTTCACGCCCGCCGGGGGCTCGTAAACAAACAGGCGGGGCTGCGACACATTCGTACGACGCTGGATGCCGTCGGCCCCCTTCTCAACCTTCTCGGGCGGATCGGCGGGGATCACAGGTTCGGGCATGCCTTGCGGCCACAATCGAATTTCCGGCGGTGCTTCAAAAGCAGCAGCAACGCTTCCCGCAACACACATCGCGACGGCGAGGAGAATGACGATTCGCGGCATGAGTTTTTCATATCTCGGGGTGAAGGTTGGCCATGCGGAAACGCCGAGGATCAGCGGCCTACAAAGCGTCTCCCGCGCGAAGCTATTTATACAGCAAATCCGACAGACTGAGAATGTTTAGCGCTGCGAAGCAGGCAGTTGGTACCATGATTGTTCCT
>SIAF01000222.1 GCA_009691905.1 Planctomycetaceae bacterium
TGTAGTGCGTCGCGAGTGCTCCCGATTTTCGGAGGCGATTCGAGTGCTGAAAATTGGACCGCTCGCAAAGTGGCGTTTATGTGCTTGCCGCAACGCGGGTTGCGGAGCGTGCTGTCGCAGTGGCTGGTGGGAGGCGCTGGCGGTGCGACTGACTTACCACTATTTCGGTTTTCCGAATTGGTGCTAAGCCCGTGGTTTCCATCGTCCATCGCCCCGCGCGTGCGGCAGCGTCGATTGTGGTGGGTCGGTTTTCGCTGCGACGTGTCGCCGGTGCCGTGGGGGGGGTCGAGTGACGTTTTCACGCCCCGGCCGGCGGATGCGTGGCGGCGGCTGGGGGAGTCGCCTTTTGCAACTCGACTGCAACAAACCGGGTGTCATTGACACCCGCAAGGGGCGGTTTAGGGGGGTTTAGAGCGGTTTCGCCTGAGTGCCGAAAAGTGCGTGTCGTGCGGTAATTACCGCATATTTTCGCACTTTGCCAAAATAGCCGAATGTAATCCTAAGTCTGGCGCGTCTGCCAATTTCGCCACTCTCGCGATGTTGCGATTCTACACGTTTGAACCGGACATGACAGCGCTGATTGCCGCGCGGCTCACGCGCCATTTTTCGCCTGTGCCATCGTCGGCTTGCGTTTCGTCGGCAAGTTTCTGAAGATCGTCGCTCGGCAACGGTAGGTGACCTCTTTTCACATAATGCGACTTCGATGGGCAAGACAAACCCGCGCAAATTCTGGCTCTTCAAAACCGAGCCGACCTCGTTCTCAATCGACGATCTGGCTCGGGCGCCAAAGCAGACAACCTGTTGGGATGGCGTCCGAAACTATCAGGCCCGCAATCTCCTGCGCGATACCGTTCAGGTCGGCGATGGTGTGCTGATTTACCACAGCAGCACGGATCCCCTCGCAATTGTCGGGACGGCACAGGTCGTCAAAGCGGGATACCCCGATCACACGGCCTTCGACAAGAACGATCACCACTACGATCCCAAAAGCGACCCGGCTGTTCCGACCTGGTACATGGTCGACATTCGGCTGACGCAGATTTTCCCACAACCATTGCCGCGAGAGGAATTGCAGGAAGTCACGGCCTTGAGTTCGATGGTGCTGCTCAAGCGGGGGAGTCGGCTCTCGATTCAACCGATGACGCCTGCCGAGTGGCAGGCGATTCATAAGCTGGCCGGGGATCGGGAGAAGTAGTGGATGGTGGATAGTAGATAGTGGATAGGGGGAAGCGGAGAGCGGAGATTTGGCGGTATGTTGAGTTTGACGTGGTGCCTCTCAGGCGGGGCACTCCGAGCCGAGGCGTATGACAGTTCCTGTTCGTGCCGATTCCAGCACAGCCTGCGTAAAATCCCACACGGGCAGCGCGACCTGGGCGGGGGCGAAGTTGGCAGTGCCTGCCGTCAGACAGTCAATAAAGGCGGCGTCGGGGTTTGACTCGGGTTCGAGCGGCGAGATTTTCGAAACCTGGTTTTCGCGCGCGATCCACAGCGTTCCGTCACGCAGCAGCAAGTCGGCTTCGGCGCAGTGGACGTGAAAATCCTCGCGGAAATGCTGGGCGTCTCCGATGAAATTCATCGAGAGTGACACATCCCCCTGCAATCGGGCTGAGAGCGTCGTCACGATTTCAACATGGCTGCCACGCCGGTCGCTGTGCGCGAACACTTCCTGCGGCGCCAAACCGGTCACGAAAAAAACCATATCGAGTTTGTGGCTGCCTGCATCGCCGATGAACCCACCGGGGTTGAATTGCGGATCGTCGCGCCACGAAGCATCGATTGTCTGTTGCCAGCGTTCGGCGTTGTGCGAAGTGATCGACAAAACCGGGCCGTGCCGACCCGAATGCACTTCGCGCCTCAGCGTCCGAACCGTCGACCAGCAGCGCCGCTGGTAGGCGACACAGAGCAACGGCCCCCCCTGTGCTGCAGCCTCAATGAGTTGCACGATCCGTTCACGGGAATCGGCCAGCGGCTTTTCGCTCAGGACATGGACGCCCGATTCGCGCAATTGGAGCACCTGGTCGAAATGCTGGTTCGTCGGAGTGCAGACGAAGGCTGCATCGACCACTCCCGATGCGGCCAATTGCGAAAAGTCGGTGACGACAAGGGCTTCGGGGGCCAGTGTTTCCCGCAAGCGCTCGGCGTTCGCGGGGACGGGATCGCACAGGGCCACGATTCGACCGCGGCGGTCGGCGACAAGGCGCTCGGCATGCAGACGCCCGATTTGACCACAACCGACGATTGCCAGGCGTAATCGATCGCTCCGCTCTTGCCCCATACCTGGTCTCCCGCTATGAAACTGCTGGCTGGCGCTGGTAACTGAATACTGAGGTTGTCGGCGAAAAAACAGGGGGCTGACGCCCCCCGCTCGCCGGTTTGACTTTAGTGCTCGCTTCCAAGCGACGCAACGCGCCTGACTTCCGATCCATTCTGATTGATGACCGACCCTATGCACGTTTGCCTGTTTGACATCGACGGAACCCTGATTCACACCGGCGGCGCGGGCAAGGCGGCCCTGTTCGAGGCACTTCGGACGGGGTTCGACATTGCCCAGCCGACCGATCAGGTCGCGATTCATGGTCGCACCGACCGGGGCATCACGCGCGATCTGTTTCGGCACCACGGCATCGCCGATCGCAGCGAACACTGGGAGCGTTTCCGCGAGGAATACCTGCGACACCTGCCCGATCAGATGTCCCGACGCTCGGGCGCGGTTCTTCCTGGAATTGTGGCGTTACTCGAGCGTTTGCAGTCGCGCGACGACGTGCTGCTGGGGCTGCTGACGGGAAACATGCGCGCGGGTGCAAGTCTTAAGTTGAAGCACTTCGAACTCGACCGCTATTTCGACTTCGGCGGATTCGGCGACGAGCATCTCGACCGCATCGACGTCGCGCGCGAGGCGCTGGCCGCTGCGCAAAACCGGCTGCAAAACCCGGTCGATGTCGATCGCGTGTGGGTCATCGGCGATACCCCGGGCGATGTCCGCTGCGGCCGGGCGATCGGCGCTAAAGTCGTCGCAGTCGCCACCGGCGACAGTACCCACGAACAGCTGCTGGCCACGAATCCCGATCATCTGGCTCACGATTTCAGCGACGTCGAGGCGGTGTATGCGCTGTGGTCGTAAGCCGGATTGTTCACGCTGATGTAGGGTGGGACCAGCAAGCCGAGAACTTCTATGGGCCTTCGCTTTCTGAAAACACTCTCGAACCAGACAGCGCGTTGTGTCGTCATTGAGCGGCTTGCGCAGGCCCACCATGCGGGTTCCGATGCGCTGCGACCCGAATGGCGGGCCTGCGCACGCTGCGCGAGCTGGTCCCCCCCTACATGAACCATGCGGGCAAAGGCGGGAAGCCGCGCTGCGTCCGACCGCATCGTCGTCTGAAAAATCGGAGGTCTAAAAAATCGGCGAGTCAATCAGGCTGTCTAATTTGCGCTTGGAGAGATAGCGCTTGACTTGCTCGCGACTGCCCCAGAATTCGCACCAGCCAAGCAAAGGCTCGCGCGCCGGCGTCTCTTCCATCAGAACGATCACCGGTTCGTACAGTCTTTGGATCATGCGAGACTTGTTACCGTCAGCCAGCTTCCAGACAAGGGGCATGCTTCCCAGATAGAAGACGACCAACCCCAACACCGTGGCGATCGTCACTGGAAACCATGGAAAGCGACGCCCGGCGTTAATAGTTTGAGTCACGTTCGACCCTCCCGCGATCATCATACCAGCGGGTCTTGGAAGCCGCACCGAACGGGCCCACACCTGTCGGAATGTTCAACAAGGCTCTCGGAATGCGCACCAAGGAAACCGGCAAAAAACCTCATTTGTCCGCGAAATCGCTCGGAATGCGCAACAAGCCCCGGGCCGGCCGCTTGTCTCAATCCACTATCCACCCCGGCCCGCCGGGACCAGCCAGTGTGCCAGCCAATCGTGGGTGGCCCCAACGAATGCGGATTTGCGCCTTCCGTCCACTCCGGTACAATCAGAGCATGCGAAGGAAACGCAATCCGTGGTGGCTGTTCGCCATCGTCTCTGGACTTGAAGCCGCTGGCCACTTCGCGGCGCGCGCAGGACAGCTTTGGCTCACGTACACGATTATCGGTATTCTCATTGCAGCGACATTTATCATCGTGCTGCGTCTCGCAATCCGCGCCGCCCGGCTTCAACTCCGCGCCCCGCCCGGAAAGTTCCCGCCGATTTCAAATTAGGACACTACCCGACGCCGCGTCTTTCCGTGTCGCAGCGAGTAACCCTTCGTCCGATCGGCGGCATCCCGGAGGCAAAAGTCGAGCGATGGCCCCGTCGCGCGCAAGACGTTTGCAAAGTCACATGTGCCTTTTCACCCCACGGGGCCATCGCTCGACTGTCTTGCAGGTTGAGTCTTGAGACGCACGGGCCGTCAGCTTGCAAGTGGAGTCGCAACCTCACGCGATCGCTCTGACCCCAGCACCCTGCGGGAACGTAGCACAACCGTCCTCGGTTGTGTTCTCGAGCCCCCGATGACTCCGCGACGATCGCTGCCTCCGATTTATTCGACGACACAAGCGAGGACGCTTGTGCTACGGGAGGCATTCGCCCCGATTCATCCCGCCCCACGGGGCCATCGCTCGACTGTCTTGCAGGTTGAGTCTTGAGACGCACGGGCCGCCGGCTTGCAAGTGGAGTCGCAACCACACGCGATCACTCTGACCCCGGCACCCTGCGGGTACGTAGCACAACCGTCCTCGGTTGTGTTCTCGAGCCCCCGATGACTCCGCGACGATCGCTGCCTCCGATTTATTCGACGACACAAACGAGGACGCTTGTGCTACGGGAGGCATTCGCCCCGATTCATCGCCGCCCCACGGGGCCGTCGCTCGACTGTCTTGCAAGTGGAGTCGCACCCTCACGCGATCGCTCTGACCCCGGCACCCTGCGCGAACTGGTCCCACCCTACATGAATAATCCGCCTTAAATCGACTCTCGGGAAAAGATCCCCCGCGCCGCGTCAATGTCGTGTTGCAATTGTTCTTTCAGCGCTTCGAGACTCGCGAAGGGCCTCGTATCGCGCAAGCGCTCGAAGAATTCGACGTCGAGGTCGCGATCGTAGAGATCCCCCTGAAAGTCGACGAGATGCACTTCCAACTTGCGGGCTTGCTCGGCAAACGTCGGGTTCGGGCCGACGTTGATTCCGGCGGCGTGCCAGACGCCGTCAACCCGGGCCTGGCCGGCGTAGACACCGTCGCTCGGCAGCACCGTTCGCACCTGCTCGAGGTTCGCGGTCGGAAACCCGATCGTTCGCCCGCGACGGGCACCCGGCACGACTTTGCCGCGAAGCTGGTACGGCTGGCCAAGCAGCGTGCGCGCCTTGCCGACCTGGCCATCGAGAATCAGTCGGCGAATGGTGCTCGACGAGACAATCTGCCCGTCCACGGTCAGCGGCGGGACGACATCGAGGCTGAGATTGGCCGCGCTGCAATAACCGGCCAGGGTGTCGATGTCGCCTGCCCGGTCGTGTCCGAAGAAGAAATTCGGGCCTTCCACGAGGCCGCGCGCCGCCAGTCGGCCAATCACGATGCGGTCGAAAAACTCGCGCGGCGTCAATGCCAGCAGTGCCAGGTCGGTGGGATAGACCAGAACGCAATCGGCACCGCACGGTTCGAGCAACTCGAGCTTCCGCGTCGTAGTCGATAAGGGGGGCGGGATCTCATTCGGCCGCAATAGGACGATCGGGTGGGGGTCGAACGTAAACACGACTGCGGGCGCGCCCAGCTCGCCGGCGCGTCGCACCAGGAGCGCGAGCATGCTGCGATGGCCCCGATGAACTCCGTCGAAATTCCCGATCGAAACGACCGCCCCGCGAATCGAATCGCAGTAGTCCAATCCTCGCAAATGCTTCATCAATGCCGTCCGCCACCCCGATCAGTTAGCCGTTCGATTCAATGTACAAACCGCACATGGTCCTGTAAAAGCAGTCGCTTGGGCGAAACGGAACGCGATCATGCGAGGCTACCCAACGCGATACTTCTTCAACTTTTCGTGGTCCAGTTCGATTCCCAGACCAGGTCGTGTCGGAATTTTCAGAAAGCCCTCGCCGTCAATCTCGAACGGTTCCACCGTGAGATCTTCGATGTAGTCGCAAGGCGTCAGGTACTCTACGTAATGCGCGATCGGCATGGCCGCCGCGAGCTGTAAATCGGCAGCGAGGCCCACGGCCGTGTTCCAGCCGTGAGCCACCATGGTCACGTTGTGATCGAACGCGCACCAGGCAATCTTCCGCGATTCGCTGAGACCCCCGTTTTTTGTGCAATCCGGCTGAATGATGTCGACCGCGCGGCGCTCGATCCAGGGGAGAAATGACTGCCGGCGCGTCAGCACTTCACCCGAGGCGATCGGCACAGGCGAAGTTTTCGTCAATTCGATATATCCCTCGATGTCGTCCGGCGGCAGGGCTTCTTCAAACCAGCGGATGTTGTAATTGGCAAGCATCCTGGCCGTGGTACGGGCCCAATTGACGCCGTGCGGCCAGAATTGCTCGCTGCCGCCTGCATCTACCATCAGTTCGATCTTGTCTCCCACGGTCTGTCGCGCGGTGCGCACGAGCAACTCGTCGAACTGGCGATCCCGGCGGCCGAAAGGTCGCCATCCCATTTTGATCGCCTTGAACCCGCGGCTGACGACTTCTTCGAGCTTGGTTCGCAGCGCATCGGGCTCATCGAACAGGATCGAACCATACGGTCGGATCCGATCGCGGTAGTTGCCCCCCAGCAATCGCGAGACGGGTTGACCGCAGGCTTTGCCGAAGATATCCCACAGGGCGATATCGAGGCCGCTGATGGCGTGCTCGACCGACCCGCCGCGTCCCTGCCAGAACGTCGATTGCCGCAGCTTTTCGGTGACGCGTTCGGGTTCGAGGGCCGATTCGTTCTTGAGCAGCGGCCAGAGCAGGCCCATCGCCCCTTCGACCAGTGCGCCGGAGGTGTAAATCCCGCCGACTCCCGTGATGCCCTCGTCCGTCTCGACTTCAATCAGCGTATGCAGGTTTGCCTTCTTTTCATGCCCCTGCGGCCAGCCGCCATCGACGGTGCCACCGACGAGGGGGATGATATTCACCCGGACAATTTTCATCGATCTCGACTCCGCACTGCTGCACACTTGGCCTGACTTCTCGATTTAGATAGCGTACACCAATCACGCCTGACATCGTAGGGTGCGCGGGCCGGTGATGGGACCGGGCTGGTGCGAGATTTGCTCAGTCACGCCCGCTCAGAAAGACAGGAACAGCGCTCATGTGCGGCATTGTGGGGTTGTTGATCAAGGCAGACGCGCTGCGCGGGCGGTTGGGCGAGTGGTCGGCCCCGATGCTCGACTGCATGGGAGATCGTGGCGCCGATTCAGCCGGCATGGCGGTGTTTGCTGACGATTGCGGCACAGGTGCCCGCCGCATCAGCTTGTTTCTGACAAACGCGACCCCCAATGATTGGGAATCGCTGATCGCCAACCTGACCGACGCCTTCGAAGGTGACGCCGAACTTTTCGCTCGCGGTCCGCACGCCACTCTGAAAACGACGATCGAACCTGCGCAGGCGGTCGCCTTTCTGCGCGAGCAGTCGAGCCAACTGCGAATTCTTGGTGTCGGGCGATCGATGGAAGTTTACAAGGATGTTGGTCACCCGCGGACGCTGATTGAGCGCTACGGCTTGCGCGAGGTTTCAGGGTCGCATGTGGTCGGGCATACGCGGATGGCGACTGAGTCGGCGGTGTCGGTCGCTCATTCGCATCCCTTCACGGCGGGGGAGGATTTTTGTCTAGTCCACAACGGATCGCTGTCGAATCCCTACAGCATTCGACGCCGGCTCGAGCGCAAAGGGATCGCATTCGAGACCGACAACGACACCGAGGCCGCCTGCCGCTTCCTGCAGTGGCGGCTGCAATCAGGCGACACTCTGGAAGCGGCCATCGAGAAGGGCTTCGAGGAACTCGACGGTTTCTACACGCTGCTGATCGGTACCGCCACGCGGCTGGTGCTGGTCCGCGACCCGTTTGCCTGCAAACCAGCCGTCGCAGCGGAAACCGACGACTATGTGGCGATCTCATCCGAGTACCGTTCGCTGGCCCATTTACCGGGGATCCGCGACGCTCATGTCTTCGAGCCGGCCCCGGAGCGGATCTATTCATGGACCGTGTGAACACTCTGCCGGTCGTCGACTGGGATCTGGCTGCCGTTTCAGTGCGGGAGCTGAACCAGTTTCTTCACGACCTGCCCGGTTCCGAACGAGAGGCTACCGGTGAATGGCCAACCATTCGCGTCCATAACCCGGCCGGGCAGCACAGCATTGCGGTCGGCCTGCAAGTGCCGGTGCAGGTCGAAGTTCTGGGAGACGGAGGTTATTTTCTGGCCGGCATGAACCAGCACGCGCTTGTCACGGTTCATGGAAACGTGGGGTGGAGCGTCGCTGAGAATATCATGTCCGGCCGTGTTCATGTGAAAGGCTGCGCATCGGAATGCGCTGGCGCCTCGGGGCAGGGAGGTCTGATCGTGATCGAGAAAGACACCTCGTCCCGCTGCGGAATCTCGATGAAGGGTTGCGACATCGTCGTGGGGGGCAGCGTCGGCCACATGTCGGCGTTTATGGCGCAGGCCGGGACGCTCGTCGTGTGCGGCGATGCCGCGGCCGGACTGGGCGATTCGCTGTACGAGGCGACGATTTACGTGCAGGGGCTGATTCACGGCCTGGGGGCTGACGCGCGCGAAGAGCCGATGACTTCCGCCGACTGCGAACGAGTCGCTACCCTGCTGTCCCGCGCCGGACTGCCGGGGGATCCCAAACAATTCAAGCGGATCGCATCGGCGCGGTCGCTTTATCACTGGCATGCGGATGCGGCAAACGAATACTGAGTGAACTCCAACATGCTCGAAGAAAGTTATTCGTTCAATCGAACGGTGATGGATTATATCCATCATGCCGCAGAGCATGGTCTGTATGAAATTCGAGGCCTGGGCGCCAAGCGGGCGCTGCCGACATTCGACGACCTGGTATTTCTGACCGCCTCGGCATCGCGGTATCCGCTGGAGGGGTATCGCGAGAAATGTCAGACGAAGACGTTGCTCGGAACGCGATACGCGAAAAAGCCGATTGAACTCGAAATTCCGATCACCATCGCCGGAATGAGCTTCGGAGCCTTGTCGGCCAATGTCAAAGAGGCGCTGGGGCAGGCAGCGACGGCGATGGGGACGTCGACCACGACCGGCGACGGGGGAATGACTCCCGAAGAGCGGCACAGCTCGAAAACGCTGGTCTACCAGTGTTTGCCGTCGCGCTATGGATTCAATCCTGACGATTTACGCAAAGCCAACGCGATTGAACTGGTCATCGGTCAAGGAGCCAAACCGGGGGGCGGCGGCATGCTGCTGGGCCAGAAAATCAGCCCGCGCGTTGCCGCGATGCGAACGTTGCCCGCGGGCATCGATCAGCGTTCGGCTTGCCGGCACCCGGACTGGACCGGTCCCGACGACCTGGCCATCAAGCTTCGCGAACTGCGGGAGATTACCGACTGGCAGCTTCCGATTTATATCAAGATGGGCGCCACGCGCGTTCGCGAAGACGTCAAGCTGGCGGTCAAAGCCGGGGCCGACGTGGTTGTCATCGATGGAATGCAGGGGGGAACGGCAGCCACCCAGCAGACTTTCATCGAGCACGCCGGGATTCCGACGCTGGCCGCCCTGCCGCTGGCGGTCGAGGCGCTCGATGAGATGAATGTGCTGGGGGAAGTGCAGCTCATCATTTCGGGGGGCATTCGCTCCGGGG
Source organism: Planctomycetaceae bacterium (assembly GCA_009691905.1). Classification (GTDB taxonomy): domain Bacteria; phylum Planctomycetota; class Planctomycetia; order Planctomycetales; family Planctomycetaceae; genus SIAF01. Next base: position 9,778 of record SIAF01000222.1, read on the forward strand.
CCGATGTCGCCAAAGCCCTGGCCCTGGGTGCCAATGCGGTCGCGATCGGCCAGGGAGTCTTAATGGCTCTGGGCTGCAATTCGGCGACCTACGTTCAACACGGCAGCCGGGTCGACGCCACTGACGATTATGCACGGCTGGAAACGGCCCCCGGCTACTGCCATCATTGTCACACCGGGCGTTGCCCCGTGGGAATCACGACTCAGCTTCCCGAACTCGAAGCGCGTCTCGATCCCGCATGGGGGGCGCAGCGGCTGAAGAACTATCTGCAGGTGCTGACGATGGAGCTGACGACGCTGGCCCGCGCCTGCGGCAAATCCAACGTCCATCACCTCGAACGCGAAGATCTGGTGGCGCTGACGATCGAAGCCGCAGCCATGGCCAAAGTCCCCCTGGCGGGCACCAACTGGATCCCGGGACTGGCGGGAAATGAATGACGAAATTAAAACCGGGAATTGTGAACCATGACTGATCGCGAACAGATCCGTGCCCGGCTGAAGGATGACGGGATTCGATTTATCGTCGTGCAGTTCGTCGACATTCACGGATCAGCCAAGGCCAAGATGGTTCCCGTTGAGTGCTTTGACGATGTGATCGACGTGGGGGCGGGGTTTGCCGGCGGCGCCGTGTGGGGCGTCGGCCAGGGGCCGCATTCGCACGATCTGATGGCCCGCATTGACGTCGGAACGTACACGCGACTGCCGTGGATGCCCGAGACCGCCCGGTTTGCCGCCAACTTGTACGTCGACGACAAGCCGCATCCGTTTTGCGCGCGAACCAACCTCGAGCGCGTGCTGAAGTCTGCGGCGGCCAGGGGCTACATCTTCAACGTGGGGATGGAGCCCGAGTTCTTTCTGGTAACGAAAAACGCCGACGGCTCGATCCAACCCTGGAACCCCGATGGTTCCGATTCGCTGGCGAAACCGTGCTATGACTTTCGCTCAATGGCGCCGGCCATGCAGTTCCTTCAGGAGCTGACGAGCGGCCTCAACACGCTGGGCTGGAATGTGTACCAGGCCGATCACGAGGATGCCAACGGGCAATACGAGGTCAATTTCGTTTATTCCGACGCCTTGACGACCGCCGACCGAGTGACGTTTTTCAAAATGGCGACGGGGCAGGTGGCCAAACGCTACGGAGCGATTGCGACCCATATGCCCAAACCCTTCGCCGACCGGACCGGCAGCGGATTGCACGTGCATTTTCACGTCGCCGACGGGCGTTCGGGAAAGAACGTCTTTACCGACCTGGCCGACAAGCAGGGATTAGGGCTATCGGAGTTCGCCTATCATTTCCTGGGGGGGGTGCTGCACCATGCGCGGGCCTTGTGCGCGGTGACCAGTCCGACAGTGAATTGTTATAAGCGACTGCAAATCGGCCGAGGGCTGTTGTCGACTCGTTCGGGCTTTACCTGGGTTCCCGCATTCACGAGCTACGGCGACAACAACCGCACGCAGATGATTCGGGTGGCCGGGCCCGGGCACTGCGAAGACCGTACCGTGTCATCCGGGTGCAATCCTTACCTGGCACTGGCGGCTTACCTTGCTGCCGGACTCGATGGCGTCGAGCGCAAACTCAGTCCCGGCCCCCCCAATTTGGGCAATCTGTACGAGCTTTCGCTCGAAGAGATCGCCAAGCGCGGCATCCGTTTGTTGCCGCAATCGCTTCCTGAAGCGATCGCCGAACTTCGGCAGAACGAAGTCGTGCGGGCCGGCCTGGGGGCGATCGCCGAGCCGTTCATCGAACTTAAAACCCGCGAGTGGGAATCGTACGACCGCCAGGTCACACCGTGGGAGGTCAACCAGTATTTGACATTTTTCTAACATGCCGGTGGACGAGTTAAAGAGTTCAAAGGTTAAAAAGTGACCGGTACTGCGGTCCACCGATGACTTCGGCCAGATTGCCTGTCCGTGAATGGAACCTCACTCTTGGCGCTTCGCCATACAACAATTTAACCCATTAACCTTTTTGCCTCGTCACCAGAATTCGTGGGTGAATTTTGGAGTGGGGAGGTCGGATAGGGTGTGATACAGGGCGATTTTTGCGATTTCCGGGGAACGAAAGCCATACGCTTTTCTCAGGGTCAGTTTTGCCTTGTTGTTGAAGCCTTCTA
>SIAF01000223.1 GCA_009691905.1 Planctomycetaceae bacterium
TCCAGTTCCTTCACCGCGGCCAACGCCACCTTCGCTTTGAACACCGCCGTGTGCAACTTCCGTGTCCTTCCCATCCTTGACTCCCCTCCTTTCTGAACCTCGGTTTTCTATCTTAACCGCTGGTCCAGTTTCTGGGGTCCACCGTACTGCGACAGCTGACAAACGTAGAAACTCTCTGTCTGAGCAAGACCCAAATCACGGATGAGGGCTTGACCATGTTATCGCAGCTTGAAAACTTGCGATGGCTTGATCTGTCCGGAACTAAGATTGCGGGATCAGGTTTGGGCCACTTGATAAATCCCAAGCGATTGGAAGTTTTATCGCTTGCCAATACATCTATCTCCGATTCGGGGTTGAGTTACGTCAAGGAAATGACGAATATTGATGCCCTGAGTCTCCACAATACACAGATTACCGATTCTGGCTTAGAACATCTCGCGGGATTAGCCAGTTTGTCCCATCTCTCGCTCGACAAGACTCAGGTCTCAGACGTCGGCCTGGCACATCTGAGCATGCTCACGAATTTGAGAAGCCTTCGCGTTGCGAAGACGCTTGTCACGGAGACTGGCATTACGAGGTTGAGGATTTTGTTGCCGATAGTTCGCATTGTGAAATAGGTGGGTCGGGATAAAGGGGAGAGGGAAATCTAGGGAAATCTAAGGGGTCAGGGGGAGATCTACTAAGGGGTCAGGGAAAGCGCCGGTGAAAGCCGGAGGCGAGTCGCGGTTGAAAGAGCCGCACGAATTCAGGGAGAGCGTAGCGATTCGGCCACGGGCACCGAGTCATGCGCCGGTTTTCGCGAGGAGACGGGTGAAGCGTTGACAGGGGGAGTGGATAGTGGATAGTGGATAGTGGATAGTGGATAGTGGATAGTGGATAGTGGATAGTGGATAGTGGATAGTGACGGACCGCAGGGGCTACCCAACGTCATCCGAATACGGGTCGGTGCCTGGCGAATCCCCGCGATCAAAGGGCAACGTCGCGAGACTCATCACGACGGAGCGATGATGACTATACTCTACGCGGCCGAAAATGAGACATTCGTTGCTGAAGCACACTAACCCGAAGCGTAAGCGAGGTAGTGCGTTGCGTCCCTCACTTACGCTTCGGGTTAGTGTCAGCATCGGCTGCGAGCAGTACATGCACCATCCACCATCCACTATCTACTTCCCCCCGCCGGTCAACGGCTTGTTGAGCACGCGCCAGAAAATGGGTATAATGAGAGGTTTGGAGAAAGCTATTAAACGGTGACAGTTTGATCGCAACGGCGATGAATCGGCCTGCACTACCGTATCGGCAAACTCAACCCCGTGCGCAGCTCAATCGCCCGTGGATTGTTATCGCGGCGTTCACGCATCTTGATCGCGCCGGCGTCGAGACTCAGGCTGACCACGCCTTGAAAGTCGGCAGGGATGCGGGACAGAAAGCAGAGATACGACTTCGAGACGGTTTCGTCAGCGTCGAGAGGTTCGTAGATGCGGCGGTCGAGAATCTGTCCCTGCCGTACCAGAATCGGAAACGGCTGATGGTAGCCGGTCGTGCCGAATTCGAGTCCGCGGGCGGCCTGCTTCCCCTCGTGGCGATAACGCCAGATATTGAGCCAGGGATACTCGCCCGTTCTCCACACGTACCCCAACAGCAATTTGTGCTTCGGGCTGCACACGGTCACCCAGCCGTAGATCTCCGCGTCGGCGAATACGAATGAGCTGACGTCGTGCTGCGACTCGTTCCCCGCCTCGTCGAGGAATCGCCGCAGGTCGGTCTCGCGGTCGCCGATTTGCACTCGCGGCCAGCGGCCGGCGGCGTCGCGTGAGGCGGGGACCGGACCATCCTGAACGAACCCGAGGCCGGCGTTGCTGTCGACCAGTGTGCCGTCGTTCAGGAACGGCGGGGCGATCGAGGGGTGCTGAACCTGGTTATAGATCCGCGCCAGGTGGTTCGTATTCGTCACGCGCTCGGTGACGAGAGCGACCGAACCGGCTTCATCGAGCACGATTTGCCGCGAGACGCGCATCCCGGCGAGCGGCAGCACGCAGCTCATCTCGGCTGAGATTTTTCCGGACGAACCGGATGGGGGTTGATCGACCTTCCAGGCGACGCGCGGCGCCTCGCCATGGAACGGCACGCCGTGCGACTCCTCTGCCTTCGACGGGGCGCCCCAGCGGTCCAGGCAGAGGAAATGGCCCCGCAGAAAGGGAACATCGTCGCGTCGCTGTTCGATGTCTGGCGTGACCTCGAAATTCAGCGGGTTCGTCGCGTCGTCGTGGAAGCGATACGTGACAAGCGCCCCGCCCGCCGCGGCCCATACAAGCTCGACCTGCTTTCCGCGCAGGCTGACCAACTCTTCGGCCGCCAGGGGATTACACCAGACAACAGCCGGAACCAAGCAAACGCTTGCCACGATACGAGAAATCATGGCGCTCTTATGGGCGTTCGCGACGGCGTTGTCAAGAGGCGGCTTAGGACGAGGCATGTTGCGTCCGCAGCAGGCGTCGCATGACTTTGTTCGAGGCGGTGCGGGGCAGCGCATCGATCCAGCGCACCTCGCTGATTCGAAAGAGCGGGTTGAGATGGTCGCCCACCAGCCGCTGCAATTCCTGCCGCAGCACTGCGGTATCGACCGGTCCGTGTCGCGGGACCGCGAACACGACCAGCCGCGACGGCCCGCCGGCTGCATCGGAGAGGGCGACGGCGGCCGTTTCCAAAACCGCGGCGTGCCGGTTGAGCACACGTTCGATTTCGACCGCAGCGACTTTGATGCCCCCAAGATTCATGGCATCGTCGGCGCGTCCCAGCACGCGATAGAAGCCATCGCCGATCGCTTCCAACGAGTCGCCATGTCGTCGCATCGGCTCGCCGGACGGGTCGCGTGGGGCGCCGGCAAAGTAAGTTTCCTGGTGGTCGCCATGCAGCAAACGTGTCGAGAGACCCATCGCGGCGCCGCCGAGGAACACCTCGCCGCGCGTGGCCGATGGACCTTCGTCGTCGTAGAGCGACAGCGTCAGGCCGAACGCAGGCTGATTGAAGCACGAGGGCGACCAGGGCCGCAGCAAGGTTGAGGTAATGTATCCGCCGCCGATCTCTGTGCCGCCGCAATACTCGATGACGGGTCGATAGCCGGCTCGCGATGAAAGGGCCAGCATGGGCATTGGTTGCGAGCATTCACCGGTGGAACTATAGAGGCGAATGCGAGTCCAGTCGGCGTCGTCCCACAATTTGGTCTTTTGCCATGCGGCGACAAGGCTGGGGATGACGCCGAGCACGGTGACGCCGGCGCGCTCGACGAAAGTCACGAATGCGGGCGTCGCGGGATGGCCGTCAAAGAGAGCCAACCTCGAGCCGTTGATCAAGCCCGCATAAATGAGCCAGGGTCCCATCATCCACCCCATGCCGGTTGGCCAGGCGAGCACGTCGTCGGCATGCAAATCGTGGTAGAGGTAGCCATCGGCGGCACACTTGATGGGCGTGGTGTGCGTCCACGGTATGACCTTGGGATCGGCCGTCGTACCCGATGAGAAGAGCACAGTGGTGACATCGTCCGGATCGCAAAGTACGGGCGCAATGGCTTCACCCGTGGAAAGGAATTCATCCCAAAAGATGTCATCGCCGCGGAGTTTGATATCGGAACCGCCGCCGCCGCACGTCACGACAATGGGCGGCAACGAGACATCGCACAACTTGTCGTACAGGGGCAGACGCTTGCCGGCGCGCAACAGCGAATCCTGGGTAACGACAAGTTTTGCCTGCGCGATGGCTGCGCGGCGTGCGATTTCCGCCGGGGCGAAACTCTCGGCAATGCAAACGGCCGCGGCGCCGGCGAGTATCGTCCCCAGAAATGCGACCACCGCCTCGAGCGTCAAGGGGAGCACCAGGGCTACGGCATCGCCGGCAAGAATCCTGCGCGCCGCGAGCGCGCCGGCGAAGCGCTGAGCAAGCCGGGCAATTTCGGGCACGTCGGCACGTTGCTCGCGCCCCGTTTCGTCGGTCGCAACGATGCCGGCCTGGGGGTGACGCAAGCAGCTCTCGGCGATATTCAGGCGAGCGCCGGGCAACCACCGAGGCTGCCGGGTGCCGCGGCTCAGGTCAACGATTGCCGACGGCTCATGCGCCAGGCGAATCCCGAGCCGCTCGATCAGCAAACCCCAAAACCGTCCGGCATCGGCTCGGGCCCAGCGTGCGAACTCCTCGACGCCGGCCAAATCCAGCGATGTAATGACGTCCGTCAGGTTGGCTCGCTCGATATCGCGCGGCTCCGGCGCCCACGCGGGTGGCGGATAGGGCGCCGTCGCCCCCGCATAGTTTCGCGCAAAAAGTTCACTATGGATGCTGAAAGGAACCTGCGGTGAAAGAAGTTGTTGCGCCATGGCCATCCAGCGGCGAACCGCATCGGGTTCTGACCACAACTCCGCCAATCTGTGCGCGAACGGCACGGCCGCGTGGGAATCGAGGCCAAGCGACTGGAGCTCGCTTTCTGATAGAGAACCCGGCATGTCACCCACCTCCTTGCCTCGCACTTACCCACTGGACCTTACTCCCAGACAACCATTAGAATGGAGTCGTGGGCAGAATTAAACATGAGAAGGAACAATGGCAAAAGCGAAAGTAAACAAGTCCGCAATGATTCGTGAAGCACTGGCCGCTCACCCGGAAAAGTCTCCGATTGAGATTTCCGAGTTGCTCAAGACCCAAGGGTTGAAAGTCCTGCCGCAGTACGTCAGCACGGTCAAGACGATGGCGAAGGGGAAGAAGAAGGCGAAGAAGCTGAAGCGCAAGGCCGCGCGCGCTGCCGGCGGTCATGACGGCATGGGCGCCGTGAATGCCGCCGTCGAGTTCATCAAGTCTGCCGGCGGGCTGGAGGCAGCCAAGGCAGCCCTCGGGACGGTTGAGAGCATCAGCAAGGCTCTATGAAGTCCTCCGTGTCAGTGCCGCTCGGCTGCGTCGATTCTGCCGATATCGTGTGCCACGAAGTACCTCGGCGGACTTTTGAAGCACTACGAAGGGCGCGCGGCGTGACACCGACCACTGCACCACCGACTGCGACCACATCCCCAACTTGACACTCCAACCCGAACCCGGTGACAATCGCATCCGTCTAAAATCAACAACCCGCTTGGAGGCTAAGGATAGCGTGTTGCGCAATACCATGTTGGTCCCAGCTCGCACGGACGACTCCCGTTGGTCGCTGTCCGTGGCACCCGTTCTAGCCTTGAAGCGGGTCGTTGTCTAAAATCGTCTCTCGACTGTTCGCTCGCCAGCGGGACCGTGACCATGACCCAAATCCAGGGGCCGGCGATCTTTCTCGCGCAGTTTCTCCGCGGCGCGCCCCCGTACGACAACCTCGACAACATCAGTCGCTGGGTCGCCGGTCTGGGTTACAAAGGGGTTCAGATTCCCGCGTGGGATCCGCGCACGATCGACCTCGACAAGGCCGCCTCTTCGCAAAGCTATTGCGACGACTACAAGGGCCGTCTGGCGGAAAAGGGCCTGGTCCCGACCGAATTGGCCGGCTATCTGCAAGGACAGGTCCTCGCCATGCACCCGGCGTACGAGACCGGTTTCGAAGCGTTTCATCCGCCGGGACTGCGCGGGGCGGCACGAACCCTTTGGGCCGCCGGCGAATTGAAAAAGTGCATCGTTGCTTCCGAACGGATGGGGTTGCGAAATGTCCCCGTCCTGTCGGGCGGATTCGCGTGGCACATGATGTATCCCTGGCCGCAGCGGCCGCCGGGAATGATTGACGAGGCTTTCGCCGAATTGGCCCGGCGCTGGCGGCCCTTGCTCGACCTGGCGCGCGACAAGGGGTGCGTCCTCGGCTACGAGTTGCATCCCGGGTCAGACCTCTACGACGGCGCCACGTTCGAACTGTTTCTGGAACACACGCAGCAACATCCGGCCGCCGGCATCAACTACGATCCCAGCCACCTGCTGCTGCAACAAATGGACTATCTGGAGTTCATTCAGATCTACTGCGAACGGATCTCGGGGTTTCACGTGAAGGATGCCGAGTTCCGTCCTGACGGGCGTGTCGGGGTCTATGGCGGATATCAGCCGTGGTCGAAACGCGCGGGACGCTTTCGGTCTCTGGGAGATGGCCAGGTTGATTTCCGCCGGGTGTTCACGCTGCTGACAGAAGCGGGCTACAAGGGGTGGGCCGTGCTGGAATGGGAATGCTGCGTCAAGAGTCCCGAACAGGGGGCTGCTGAAGGAGCGCCGTTTATCGCGCGGCATCTGATCGAGACGGCCCAGGTGGCGTTCGACGATTTCGCCGGCGGCGCCGCCAGCCGTGAATTGAACCGAAAGATGCTGGGGTTGGAATGAGCTCGCAAGCGACAGCGGTGCGCTCGCTCCCCCCTTAGCAAGGGGGGGCAGGGGGGGTCGCGCGGCGCTGTGATTACGCCAGAATCGCGTCTCGGCTTTTCGCTCTTGGACATTTGATTTTCGTCATTCGTTTTTTGCGGGAATCGTCATGGAACCCTGGAAACGCAGACTGCGGATGGGAATGGTGGGCGGGGGCGAAGGAGCGTTCATCGGCGGCGTGCACCGCATGGCGGCGGCGCTCGATCAGCAGATTGAACTGGTCGCCGGGTGCTTTTCCCGCGACCCTGAAAACACCCGCCGGACGGGTCAGGCGCTGTATCTCGATCCGGCCCGCTGTTACGCGAGCTATGAAGAGATGGCCGCCCGCGAGGCGCAGCTTCCTCCCGACAAGCGAATCGACTTCGTCACGATCGTGACGCCCAATCACCTGCACTTTCCGATTGCTCAGACGTTCCTGACCGCCGGCTTTCATGTCGTTTGCGACAAGCCGATGACGTTCACCGTCGACGAAGCCGAGCGGCTGGTGCAGATCGTCGAAGAGCGCAAGCTGGTCTTCGCGCTGACGCACAACTACACGGGACATCCGCTCGTCCGTCACGCCCGGCACCTGTTTCGGTCGGGGACGATGGGGACCGTCCGCAAGGTAATCGTCGAGTACCTGCAGGACTTTCTGATGGTCCCGCACGAGAAGCTGGGACAGAAGCAGGCCGCCTGGCGCGTCGATCCGTCCCAATCGGGCGAAGGGGGGACGCTCGGGGACGTGGGGACGCACTGCGTCAACCTGCTGGAGTACATCACCGGCGACCCGATCGTGCAACTGTGCGCCGACAAAAGCACGTTCCTGCCGGGCCGCACGCTGGAAGAAGATGTGAATGCCCTGCTCCGATTCCGCGGCGGCGGGAAAGGGGTCCTGACGATCAGCCAGGTCGCCACGGGTGAGGAAAACGGCCTGAAGCTTCGCGTCTACGCGACCGAAGGAGCGATTCTCTGGGAGCAGGAGAACCCGAATGACCTGCACCTCTATAAGTATGGCGAGCCGCGACAAACGCTGACGCGGGGGCAGGGATATTTGTCTCCCGCCGCCAGGGAATGCACGCGCGTTCCGACCGGTCACCCCGAAGGTTACCTGGAAGCGTTCGCCACGATCTACGACGGCGTCGTGCGGGCGATCCGCCGGCACCTCGACGCTCGGCCGCTCGCCACCGAAGAGTATGAATTCGCCTCCGTCTACGACGGCCTGCGGGGGATGAAATTCATCCACGCTGCCGTGCAATCGGCCAACGCGGGGAGCACTTGGGTCGATTTGTAGAGGATGCTTCTCGATTGCGCCTTTGGGAGAATAAGCTTCATGTCGGAATCCGCCAATTCGACCACTCCCGCACTTTACGACCTCCGCAATCAAAGTGCCCTCGTGACCGGCGGCGCGCAGGGTCTGGGGCTGGCCATTGCCGAACTGCTGGCGCGATGCGGAGCCATGGTCACGATTGGCGACCTGCAGGAGGAAAAGGCGCACGCGGCCGCAGCAGCACTTCGCCAACAGAACCTCCCGGTGACTGCGATGAAGCTCGATGTCGCCGACAGCCGTTCGGTGGATGGCGTGTTCGAAACAATCGCGTCGCAGGCGGGCCGTCTGGATATTCTGGTAACCAGTGCCGGGCTGGGGCAAACGGTCACGCCGATCGTCGTGCTATCCGACGCCGAATGGAACCGCGTCCTGGGCGTGACGCTCACCGGAACATTTTTCTGTTGCCGGGCTGCAGGACGGATCATGTCGCGGCAGGAGGGGGGTTCGATTGTGAATCTGGCGTCAGTGAACGGACAAAACCCGGCGGTCCTCGTCGCCGCCTACAACGCGGCGAAGGCGGGTGTGATCTCGCTCACCCGCGCCTTGGCTCTCGAGCTGGCCGCCTACAGGGTACGCGTCAACGCGGTCAGCCCCGGTCCGGTTTACACAGACTTCAATCGAACGGTGATGGCGCAGCGGAGCCGGCGATTGCAGATCACCGAGGCGGAAATGATCGAACGGGTTCGCGCGGCGATTCCGCTGGGACGCTGGGGCGAACCGTCCGACATCGCCAACGCCGTCGCGTTTCTGTGCAGCCCGCAGGCCGGATGGATCACCGGCGAAGTGCTGCGCGTCAGCGGCGGATTGGAGGGGGTCTCGGCCCCGCTGCCGAAGGCCCGGCGATGACGCCAATGGTCGCGGCTCATTTCTTGTCTGGATTTTGCTTCTTGCGGGGACTCAATCGGCTGCCTTCTTCAGCAACCGGCGCAAGTCACCGCGATAGGGAACGGTCCGTCCCTGGATCGCATCCTGAAAGCCATTCAGGATGGCGTCACGGATCTGCGCGGCGGCGAGGCGTTCCTTTTTTTCTCGAAACACGTCGCGCACAAACTCGCTGGGAGTGGCATACAGCGTGCCATCGCCGGAGTTCTGATCGACAAATGCTCGCAATTCGTCGGTCAAGGACAGCTTCAGCGTGGTGCTCACACGTTCGACAGGCCGGCGTCCAAACACCGATTTTGAAAATCCGTACAATTCTCTTGAAATAGCAATTCAGTTTTTGCGAGAGGGAGTGTACGACATCGTTTCCTTAAGTTCGACTGTCTTAGATTTGTCGCTTACTGATGTTCAAGGGGGCCAGCCTGTTGCGTTGTTTCCAGTGGTTGTGGCGGGCGAGTTCGTTACGTTGCAGGCGTTGTTGGCAGTCGTGTTGGATGCGGGAGGGAGTACCGCATCCGTACTCGCGGTGGAGGATCTGTGAGATGCCGGCGCGGAGTTGGGGAAGCGTGATTGCAGGGGTCCATTGGATGATGCCGGAACTACGAACACAAGTTCCAGTGCGAAGGTCGCGGCACAGGCCAGCAGGGGGGCATCGGAGCGTTCCTTGGCAACCGGCGGATCGAACGAGGAACCACAAGGCGCCGGCGTTCGAGGCTCGCGGGAGCAGCCTCGGTGGAGAATGAATGTCTCCCGTTCGCACGTCACGGCGCGCCCGCCGCGATGCAGGTGGCGTGTGAGCAGGGGATGGTCGGGATCGCGGCTAACGAGCACCGCGGCGGGCGAGACTGTTTCAGCAAAGGCGGCGACGGCCGGGTCGTCGAGGTTGAGCAAGAGTCCGCACGGCGACGAGAGCGAATTCAACAGGCACTCGAGCGCGCGCGCTGCCGTCGAGAGCCGGCTTCTCGCCGGATTTGCCGCGACTCGAGAAACCCGAGCGTTCGCGAAACGCCTCCGGGCGTTTTCAACGCTGTCGTTGTCGAGGCCGGCGATGACGAGCACGTCACAGCGATCGAAGGGGAGGCCCGAATCGACGATGTCGTCCAGCGAGAGCTCAACCACCGCCGCGGCGGTGCGCGGGTGCAGCCACAACGACTGCAGGTTGTCGCGCAGGCTGCTCGGCGAAACCGCAATCGCGCGGCCAGTCAGCCATGCGCCGTGATCGTTCGCGTACCCCGCTTTCATCCCTCGAACGTCGCAGAGCCCGGCAATTTCGCTTGCCAATTCGCGGCCCGTCGCGCCGACGACGGCAACGACCGGCAGCCGGCCGTCGTCCCCATCGGGAAACAGCATCTCGATAATGGCTCGGGCGACAGGTCGATCCGGGTCGCACCAGGGAGCCATATGCAATGCAATCGATGGCTCGGCGTCGACCTCCAGCACGGCGGCCTCCTGTTTGGCCAAGGGTCGCGAAATGTCAACGGCGATCAGGTCGATTCCCGCCACGTCGAGCCCGACGACCCGCGCGGCGTCGATTGCCGCCTCGGCCGTGATCGGGTGAACGCGGTCGGTCACGTCATCGATTGTCCCGCCGCGCGAGAAGAACACGTCTCGCCGCAGCGGCACGATCGCCCCAGACGGGGGAATCGAGTCAGCGGTCCATTGCTGCTCGGCCAGCACAGTCAGTTCTTCCGGTCCCAGTTCTATGGGTCGCAGGGGAAACGGATTTCCAGTGCCGCGCCTCGAGTCGCGATTCGCGCTGGCGACGAGCTCGTGAATCGTATGCACTCCGTCGCCTGTGATGCAGGCCGGCCCGAGACGAACGGCGGCCACCAGCCGATCTCCCACGACCAGCAGGCGATGCATTGCGCCCTGGACGAATCGCTCGACGAGCACGCGCTCGCTCCAGCGCCGCGCCAGCGGATAGGCGGCACGCACCTGGTCGAGATCGGTCAGGCGGATCGACGCGCCGTTCCCGTAGTCGGCGTCCTGCGGCTTGACCACCACCGGCCATCCGAATTCCGCGGCGGCCCGACAGGCGTCGTCAGCGTCGACGACCGGCCGGCCGAGTGGAACCGGAATGCCGATCCGACTCAGCAGCCGTTTCGTCAGATCCTTGTCGATGGCGACGAAGTTGGCCACGTGCCCGGTCCCGTCGGTCGTCGCCATCCGGATCCGGCGTTGTTTCACGCCGTGGCCGAGCTGCACCAGGCTTTCGGCATCCAGTCGCATGTAAGGAATGTCCCGGGCGCAGGCGGCGGCCACGATGGAACCGGTCGCAAACCCCAGCCGCAGTTCTGCCGCCAATTCGCGGAACCGCTCCAGTGCATCGGGCCAGTCGAACGGCTCATGCCGTGCCGCGGCTTCAATCAACTGCCGCGACGTCTCGATGGCCGCCCGGCCAAGCGGCTCTTCTTCGAACTCGACGGCGACCAGCCAGTCATCAGGCCGTTGAAAAACGGGGACTGGCTCCGACGCACATCGATTTTCCGTGTCAATTCGGGGTTCCAGTCGGTGCCTGTCCCCCTTTTTCAACGCGCTGCTATCGGCGGCATCGGCCTTCGCCAGGGCGCTGGCCGAGACCGGACTGTCGGCGAGCACCTGCAGGTACAGGCACAAGTCGGCCATCAGTGCCGCTGCGAATGGCGCCGTAGCGGCGGCTTCCAGCCGCCGACAACGGGAGCAGGATGCTCCCGCTACGACAGCATCCGACCGCGATTGGTGAGCAACGCGCGGCACGATCGCGGGAAACGGCGACGCACCGAAGCGCGGGATCGAGGCCGCTTCTGCCATCGTTTCCAGCAGCAATCCGGCCAGCGGCCGGAGATTCTCGTCGTCGATGCCGCAGGAGTCGAGCTGGAACTCCCAGGCCGGCCGGTCGAACCAGATGTTGGGTCCGGCAAGAGGACGGAGAGCGTGAATCTCGAGCTGGACGAGGGCGGTGGCAGGCATGTTGGGAAGGCAAGGGCTGGCTGGGCGACAATGCCGTCCGGGTCGACGACCCGGGTGCGATTGGCGTCCCGAAGGATAATCCAGTCTCCTGAGCGTATCCCGCAGCCTGGTGGGGCGCGCGAAATCGAAATCGCCCGGAAAGCACAACAAGCCCACGGGCGTAGCACGGACTCTCAGTCCGTGTGAAACGCGCGAGGTAGTTCTAAAAATATCCGTGTTTTCTCGAACGAGTTGACTCGCCGCGCGGCTCGCTGGTATCGTCACGACACCCGTTATGACACCGGTTTGCCCAGCTTAACGCGGCACGGCGTCGC
>SIAF01000224.1 GCA_009691905.1 Planctomycetaceae bacterium
TCCACCGTGGCCAATTCTTCCTCCACCCAGCTTGCAATCATGGCGCTCCATCCTTGGAACTGAATGAGTTTCGATCCTCCGAACCCCGGAATTCTCAAACAAATCAGTGTTCCTGTCGAGATGTGTGTAACAACGAGGGCGGCAGCCCCCGGAATCGTGGCGGCGGAAACATTTCAGCCCCGGCAGGGGCGGCACCAATGGGATGTGTCGCCCCGGCAGGGGCTGGGAACAATTGCGGGGCGTCGGCCAGGGGTTGACACCCCTGGCTATTACGTGCCGCCCTCCGGGCTGAAACAAATCGATGCCCAATCCGGCGCGACGCTCTGCCTCCGCCACCCGGCCGTGGAGTGCGCCCGGAAACGCCTCGTCAGCCGCCACGGGCTTGACGCATCGACGCCGGGTTTCGCAGAATGGCGCGAGTCGGCAGTCGGGTTGGTTGGGGCCTGATGCCGATTCCGGCGGTAGACTCTCTCATCACCTCTGTCCTGACCGTGGAGCCGACTATCATGCTGCGCATCGTTCATGGCCGCGCGTGGAGGGTTCTGGGCGCGATTGCAGTCGTTTCCGGCTTGCTCGGAATGGCAACGAGTCATTCGCTCGCCGCCGACTTCCTGAAAGTCACCGATGTCGAGCCGCAGCCGCTCGCGGCGGCAACGACACGCTTGCTCGAAGCGCTCGAATACGTCGGCGCACCGCTGGCGACCGCCGATCGTGAGGCCTTGGAGAAGGCCATTAAAGCCTCGACCGACGCCAAACTGACCGCCGCGATTCAAAAGATTCTCGATCCGTACTGCGTTGCCGGGGTCACGATCAACCCCGAGAGCCGCGTGTCGGTCGTCGAAGGACCAGTCAAAAAAGAACTTGTCCAGCAGGGTTGGCGGACAATGCTGGTCAAGGTTCACAACCTGGCGGGGATCAACCCCGAGTTGAAAATCGAAAGCCCCAACATTGCTCCCATTTTCAAAAAAAGTTCAAATTCGCCCAGCCCCAAGCTCGAGATCAGCCCCAACGACGTCCCCAATCGCTGGTTGGATGCGGTGATGTTCAACAGCCAGCCCCTCAAACCGACGCTGTCAGGCCTGGCACTGGAATACCGGATCATCCAGCTCTACAGCCGCGATGTGGGCCGCCGAGAAGCCAGCCTGGGCTTCAACGTCGGTCAGGGAACGCAGGACCTGGGCTTCCGCAATGCCACGGCGATTTTGTTTCAATGCGTGCCTGCGGTCGAAGTCTCGCTGGCGGTCGCCGATTTCGACGGCGAGCCGACGACGGCGAGCTTCGTCTTCCGCGACAAGCGCGGGCGGGTTTACCCCAATCCGGCACGTCGCCTCGCCCCCGATTTCTTCTTCCACAACCAGGTGTATCGGGCCGACGGCGAGTCGGTCCACCTGCCCCCTGGTGATTACAGCGTCGAAGTCTCGCGCGGCCCCGAATATCTCGTCCAGACGCACCAGATCACGGTCGGGAACAACCGCGTCAGCCAGCGCGAAGAATTCAAGCTCAAGCGTTGGATTCAACCGGCCGCGCGGCACTGGTTTTCAGGCGACCATCACGTGCATGCCGCCGGTTGTGCACACTATGAAAACCCCACCGAGGGGGTGACCCCGGCCGACATGATGCGGCACATTCTGGGTGAAGACTTGAACGTCGGCTGCGTCCTGAGCTGGGGTCCCTGCTGGTACAGCCAGAAGCAGTATTTCGAAGGAAAAACCTCGGCCCTGTCGCGACCCAACTACCTGATGCGGTACGATGTCGAAGTCAGCGGGTTTCCTTCGTCGCACGCCGGGCACCTGTGCCTGCTGCGGCTCACCGAAGACGACTACCCTGGGGCCGAGTTCATTGAACAGTGGCCCAGTTGGACGCAACCCGTACTGGCCTGGGGTCAGAAGCAGGGGGCGATCGTGGGCTACAGTCACAGCGGCTGGGGATTGGCGTTGCCCGATTACGACGGCAGCGGTCAGCGTGTGCCGGTCATGAAGGGCAAGGCGGCCGACAAGCTGCCCGATTACGAGATGCCCCCCTTCGATGGCATCGGCGCCAACGAGTACATCGTCACGACGGCCAATGGCGTGTGCGATTTCATTTCGGCCGTCGACACCCCTTCCATCTGGGAACTCAACATCTGGTATCACACCTTGAACTGCGGGATGACCAGCCGCATCAGCGGCGAGACTGATTTTCCCTGCATCTACGGCGACAAAGTCGGCCTGGGACGGATCTACGTCAAACTCGGCGAAAAGGAACCGCTCAATTACGAAAACTGGGTCCAGGGAGTCAAAGTGGGCCGCAGCTACTGCGGTGACGGGCTGTCGCACGTTTTCGACTTTCGCCTGAACGACGTGGCTGTCGGCGAACCGGGTTCCGGTGGGAAAATCAGCACCGTCAGCCTCGACAAACCGGGCAAGGTGACCGTGCAGTTCGACACGGCAGCGTTTCTGGCCAGTGAGAAACCGACGGACCAGACCAACGACATCCGTTCGCGGCGGCTGGACGCGAAACCGTACTGGCATCTCGAGCGGTCGCGCATCGGCCAGACTCGCGACGTGCCGGTGGAAATCGTCGTCAACGGCCGGCCGGCGGCGAAGAAGGTGATCACCGCCGACGGCAAGCTGCATTTTCTGTCGTTCGACATCGAAATTCAGCATTCGAGCTGGGTCGCCGTCCGGATTCTGCCGTCAGTGCATACCAACCCGATCTGGGTCGAGGTCGCAGAAAAACCCGTCCGCGCCAGCCGCAAAAGCGCCGAATGGTGCCTCAACGCAGTGGACGTTTGCTGGGACGCCAAGCGGATGAAGATTCGAGAAACCGAACGCGATGCGGCGAAGACCGCCTACGATCAGGCGCGCGAGGTCTATGCGAGGGTTTTGAAAGAAGCAGTCGCGGATTAAGGGCCTGCGTTCTAATTTACAAACGTACAAATTCTTCGCGGGCCGCGAACACCTTAACAGGCCAACTGACTCGACAGAGTGCAAATCACCTTGCAACAAACGTTCCAGAATTGAACAGAATCAGGCAACAGTAAAGGCACGGCCAGCGACCGCAAACAAGTTCGTTGAACAGGAGATCGCAGCGCGGCCTTCGGCCGCAACCAAGAAAGAGGGAACCACGAATTGGACGAATCGAACGAATAAGAGATGGCCGTCGACTGGTCAGGAAAAAGTTCCTGTTCATTCTGTCAAAAGAAAACTGAGACAGGATTCAAAGGATGTTGAACGAAAACGAACTGGTCCAAATGCGAATCATTTTTCTTATTGCGGTTTAAGAAAAGGGAAACCACCGATCACACGAATGACACGGATACGCCACGAAATAAGGTCGGCTTTGGTCCACGAGTTAACGCATCCGGCGCCTATTCATTCGTGTTATTCGTGCCATTCGTGGTTCCTCTTTCTTGGTTGGGACCGAATGCCTCGCCAGGAACAGTTCCGTTTTGTCTCATTTCAGTTCGCGCGGCTTATTCATCGCGATTCACGATTAACTCATTACATCACACGGTCCTACTATGCTTTGTATTGCAGTAGCTCCCGAATCGCGTCGTCTCGGCAAAGTCGATTTGTTCAACGCTGCGCCGCAGTGCGAATTGATTGAGTTTCGGCTCGATCGACTCGGCAAAGAACCCGACCTGAAGGAGATGATGGACGGCATCTCCAAGCCGATTCTCGTTTCCTGCCGGCGGAAGGAAGATGGCGGCGCGTGGGACGGCACCGAAGAAGAGCGAATGCTGCAACTGCGGACGGCGATTATCGCCGGGCCGGCTTACGTCGAACTCGAACTCGATATTGCCGACAAAGTGCCGCGCTTCGGCAATACCAAGCGCGTCGTCAGCATCACCGACGTCGAGCGACCTCTCAAAGACCTCGAGCCGATCATCGACGAGGCGATTGCCAAAAAGGCCGACGTCGTCAAGTTCGTCGGGCAGACCCCGACGCTCGACGCAGCGTGGCCCCTGCTGGCGAGCGTGACGAAGAAGCGCTCGATCCCGGTCGTGGGAATGGGTCTCGGGAAGCCCGGCATCATGTTCTCGCTGCTGGCCCACAAGTACGGCGCCCCGTGGACGTATGCGGCACTCGAGCGCGGGATGGAAGCCTACCCCGGTCAAGTCACCGTCACTGAACTCGACGAGACGTATCATTGGCGCGAGATCGGGCCGCAGACGCGGTTGATCGCCGTCGCCGGCTTCGGTCCGGCCGAGACCGCGATGGTCAAGTTGCTCAATGGCGCCTTCGCGTCGCAGCAACTGAATATCCGCTGCCTGCCGCTGGAGGTCGGACTTTCGGAAAAAGTCCCGCAGATGCTGGGCACTCTGAACATTAGCGTCCTTCTGGCGAACCCGGCGATGTGCGAACGGGCACTTAATCTCGCCGATACGATCGAAGAGTCAGCCCGCAAGGCCCAGTATGCCGATCTGCTCGTGAAGCAGCCCGACGGGTGGCACGCCTTCAATACCACCTGGAAAAGCGTGATCCGCGTCATCGAGGGGGCGCTGGGGGCCAAGTCTCCCGACGATCGGCCCCTCGATCATCGCAACGTCTTCGTGATCGGCGCCGGCGGCATGGCCCGCAGCGTGGCGTTCGGGGCGCAAAAGCGAAAAGGGATGCTCAGCGTCGCCGCAGCCGACGACAACGAGTCGCGGCAGCTCGCGCAAATGACCGGTGCCCGGTTTGTTCCGCTGGCCGGCATGTACGATACGCTGTGTGACGTCGTGGTGATCGCCGAGGCACAATCGTTCAGCCTGCAAACCGGCCACAGCGCCCAGGGTCAGGGGGTCAAGCTGAATCCCGCATTCTTGCGCGAGCACATGTACGTGACCGATCTCTCGCAGCTTCCCGGCGAATCAGATTTGTTGCGCGAAGCCCGCGCCCGGGGCTGCAAAATCATCGAGCCGGCTGACATCTTCGCCGAATACGTTTCGAGCACGTTTAAGGCCATCACCGGCAAAGATCTGCCGGTCGACGCGGTGAAGTCGGCGATGCCGGCCGCGGAATGAACGGCCGACCATGTCTTGCGCCGCCCTGCGGTTGCGTCACGCGCGAAATGGCAAGCACCATCGGGGCGGGGCCGGCCTACCGACCGGCGTAAGAAAAAAGTCGCCCGTTCGGGAAATTTTGATCTGACGCAGCGTATGGTGCGTTCTCCCCTGTGTGACTTGATTGACTCACCCGCTTTTGGTGCCTGCGGTGTGCTGCCGACCGGCAGGCGATTGTCGAGATTTTGCGGCAGACACAGCCCGCTCGGCCAAAGTCGCGGCGATCGCAAACCCGAGGAATTTGACTCTCGAATTGTCCGCCCGATACAATGGGACGTGGTGGGTCGCGATTCAGGCCTGCGACGAGAGAGCGCATCGGGCAGGCCACTCCAGGGAGTCCGGAGACCCCTCTTCCGGAAGATCGACCATGCGACGGCGAAACGTGTCTCGGATCGGCGGTCAGGACCACCGGCGGCCCCTGCTGTGGGGCTGGCTGCTGTTAGCCGGCGGGCTTTTCACCGGGAACGGGGTTCTCGAGCGTCCCGCATCGGCCGATCAGATCGCGGACCCTCCCGGCGTCGAAAACGACAAGGCGGCGCCGGCCGGCCTGTTTCTGTCGATCGGCGGAACCGTCGACGACGCGGCCTATGGGCGCATCAGCCGTGCCGCCCTGGCTCTGCAGACGCGCGTTCGACAAGAGCAGCGACGCGGTGTGCTGGTGCTCGAAATCGCGCCGGGTTCCAGCCCTTTCCACCAGGTGCAGGGGTTGGCCCGATTCCTGGCCACCGAACTGGGCGGTTTGACGACCGTCGCCTGGGTGCCTGAGACCGTTACCGGAAATCACGTGGTGCTGGCGCTGGCCTGCCAGGAAATCGTAATGCACCCTGAGGCGTCACTGGGCGATATCAGCCTCGGGAAGCCGCTCGATCAGGACGCACAGATGTTCGTTTTGAACCTGGTCAGTCGCCGGCACAACCGCAAGGTGGGTGAAGCGCTCACCCTGGGAATGCTCGATCGGCAGAAAGAAGTGCTGTGGGTCCAGCTCGAGCGCGGCGATAAGCCGAACGTGACGCGTGAGACGCGCATCGTTTCGCGCGCCGGTTATGACGACCTGGTGAAAGCGGGAGCGCAGATTCCCGACGTGAAGGTGATCAAAGAAGCCGGGGCGCCGGGAGTGTTTTCAGCCGAACGAGCGCGCGGCTACGACGTGCTGGCGATGCACACGGCCCGGGCGCGCGAAGAGGTCGGTGCTTTGTACCGTTTACCGCGCGAAGCGATGCGCGAGAACCACACCGCCGGCGACGCGCCGCGGGCCGTGGTCATCAAGGTCGAAGCCGAGATCACTCCGATGCTCGAACAGTTCGTAGTCCGCCAGATCGATCGCGCTGTCGGCGCCGGATTCAACCTCATTATTTTTGAGATCGACTCGCCGGGCGGGCATTTGGTGTCGAGTCTCAATCTGGCAAACGCCATTGCCGCCCTGCACGAACACAAGGTGCGGACGGTGGCCTTTATTCCCGACAAGGCGGTCAGCGGCGCGGCAATCATTGCCCTGGGTTGCGACGAAATTTACCTCACGCCGCAAGGGACGATCGGCGACGCCGGCCCGATCGAAATCCGTCCGGGGCAGGTGATCGAACGCGCGCCTGAAAAAGTGCTCAGCTTTTTGCGCGAGCAGCTCAAGACTCTCGCCGAGCGCAAGCAACGCCCCCCCGCGCTGGCGATGGCCATGGCCGACAAAGACCTCAAAGTCTACAAGGTCACGAACCGCGATGACGGCCAGGTTTCGTATATGACCGAAAACGACATTCACGAAGCCAACGGCCAGTGGATCACGGGCTTGCAGGTTCCAGAAAGCGGCGACGACCGGTTGCTGTTCGTCGACGGCCGCCGCGCCCACGACCTGCACCTGGCCGAACCGCCGGTGAAAGACTTTGACGAACTGAAGTCACGACTGGGAATTCCCCAGGACGCGAATATCATGGTCTCGAAACGCACGTGGGTCGATACGCTGATCTTCGTGCTCAATTCGAGCGGGATGACAATGCTGCTGATTGCGATCGGCATTCTGTGCATCTATTTCGAGTTGCACTTTCCCAGCGGCCTGTTCGGGATCATGTCGTGTGTCTGCTTCGGGCTTTTCTTCTGGAGCCACTTTCTGGGAGGCACCGCCGGCTGGCTCGAAGTCGTGCTGTTTCTGCTGGGAGCCGGGTGTCTCGCAATTGAATTCTTCGTCCTGCCGGGATTCGGCGTTTTCGGCGTTTCGGGGATGATTCTGTGTCTGTTCTCGCTGATCATGGCGAGCCAGACGTTTATCATTCCAGCCTCGACCGAAGACATGCGCGAGATGGCGAAATCGGTGGGAACTTTGAGCGGGGCGATCGTCGGGACGCTCGTGCTGGCCACATTGATCAGCCGCTATCTGCCCAGTCTCCCGCTGTTTAACGAAATGATTCTGACCCCGCCCGGCGGCGACGGAAATTCATTCGAGCCTCGATTGCGACCCGAACTTGCCGGCATGGGCTCTCTCAATCCCGTGCTCGAGCGCGACCGGACTCTGGTCGGCAAACCGGGGACGGCCCTGACCATATTGCGGCCGGCGGGCAAAGCACAGATCGGCGACGAATTCGTCGACGTCGTCAGCGAAGGCCCGTTCATTTCGATCGGCCGCCCGATCGAAGTCGTTGCCGTCTCGGGCAATCGCGTGGTCGTTCGTGAAATCGGTTAAAACGTGCTGACGACCGGCGCTTCGTGCCGCGCCATGCGGTTCGCCATCTGATGGTGATGGTAATGCATCGCACACTTCACGACGTAAGTGAACCACACCGAGGGGTCGTGCCGCGATTTGAGCATTCCGAGAATTCGACGGCGGTAAATCGACCGCAGCGCAGGTTCGGGAATCATTCGCATCAGCCGCCAATAGACCGCCGCGAATCGCAGAGCGTTCATGGCTTGCGCCTTCAGCCCCTGCCAGGGATGTCGGCGCCAGTATCCCGCACGCGGCACGGCATACCGGAAGTGCGCCTTGAGATACAACTCGTCGAGTCGCTCGAAGTACGCGTCGGTCGAGTACACATCGCGCATCAGCTCGACATACCCGGCCGTCAATTCATCGCGGGTCAATTGCTGCGGAATCACGTTCGTCCCGTACACCGACTGGTCGTTGCTGTCGAGCCGCCCCTCGGCGGCGAGTCGATCGTAAAGCGGCGTTTTGGGAATCGCGTGCAGCATGCCGATCATGGCATGCGGGATTCGCGAGCGTTGCACGAAGTCCCGCTGCGCAGCAAAGATTGTGGCGTCGTCGTGATCGAAACCGACAATCATCCCGCACCAGACTTCGAGCCCGGCGTCCTGGATCCTGCAAACCTTCTCGAGCATCGTGCCCCCTTTCCGCACGTTTTGAAACTTCTTCGTCTCGCGCAGCGAGGCTTCGTTGGGGCTTTCGATACCAATGAAGACGCTGACGAAATTTGCCTCGGCCATCAATTGCAGCAGTTCGTCGTCGTCGGCCAGATCGAGCGAGGCCTCGGTGAAAAACATCAGCGGAAAGCCGTTGGCGTTCTGCCAGGCGACCAGATCGCGCAACAGCACCTTGATCGCCTGTTTGTTGCCGATCAGGTTGTCGTCGACGACGAATACGATTTCCATCTTCGCGGCACGCAGGGCTTCGAGTTCACCGATGACCTGCGCTGAGGTTTTCAGCCGCGGACGGCGGCCGAAGGTCACGATGATATCGCAGAATTCGCATTGAAACGGGCAGCCCCGCGAGAATTGCGTGCTGCCGAACATATAGTGCTGCATTTTGAGCAGGTCGAACCGGGGTGTCGGCACGGCGGTCATATCCGACTTGGCCGACTGCTCATACCGTGAGGCGTGCCGACCGGCCTGCCAGTCGCCGAGGAACCGCGGCCAGGTTTCTTCAGCTTCGCCTACGAAGATGACGTCGGCCAGATCGCCGAAGTAGTCTTCCTTGACGGTGACCCACGGCCCGCCGACCACCGTAAAACGATCGAGTTGCTTGAGACGTTCTAGAATCTCACGCATGCGGAATCGCTGCACGCTCATCCCGGTCAGCCCGACGATGTCCGCCCTGGCGAGACGTTCGAAGTCGATTTTTTCGACGCTTTCGTCGATGAGCGTCACGCAATGCTCGCCGGGCGTCAGCGCAGCCAGCAGCGGCAGACTGGCCGGCGGCACATTGGCGCGCTTGCCGAAAAACGGCAGCGCGCGCTCAAGCCCCCAGTACGACTCGTCGAACACGGGGTTAATCAGCACGATGTCAGCCATACAGCCTCCGGGAAGCATATGGTATCCGCGAATGGATGCGAATAGTTGATTCTGTCAGCGGCACGGCGCTAGCCGCCGGTGCCGGTGCCTTTACGTCTGTGTCTGTGGAACGCCCAAACCGCACAACCGGTGGCTAGCGCCATTCCGCTCACGCCGCCTCCATTCGACCAGCCCGCGCACGTCGATCTACATTGTACCTCGGGTATCGCGGAAAGCTCACGGGCGTGCCACCACTGTCAGCGGTTCGGCGCTAGCCGCCGGTAACTGGCGGCGAATGGCGCTGCCACGAGACCTCCACTGTCAGCGGTGGGGCGCTAGCCGCCGGTAACTGGGGGATGCCGACGGAGGACACCCAGCATTGCGCAGTAAAATGGCGAATCCGGACAAGGGCAGCAATGTCACGGATCCGCCGCCGACATGTCGTGAATTGCGGGGCGTCGGCGTTTGAACTCGCGCCCTGCCGGCAAGACACTCAGATTGCCCAAATCGCCACGCAATGATAGGTGGCCCCGAACGTCGCACTGGCTGCGAATCAGCTGCTGCCGGTCGTCTATGACGAATTGCGGAAGCTGGCTGCAAGAAAGATGTCTGAAGAACGTCCGGATCAAACGCTGCAGGCGACGGCCCTGGTGCATGAAGCGTTCATTCGCCTGGTCAATGCCGAAAACGCCCAGGAATGGAACAGCCGTGGTCACTTTTTCACGGCGGCGGCCGAGGCAATGCGACGGATCCTGGTCGAAAACGCGCGCCACAAGCGACGCCTCAAACATGGTGGCGACCGAGTACGAGACGACGTGGAACTCCCGGACATCCAGGCGCCAGAGCCGCGCGAAGACCTGATCGCACTGGATGCCGCACTGGATCGACTGAAGCTGGAAGATCCCGCGGCGGCCCAACTGGTGCAGCTTCGCTACTTTGCGCGACTGACGCTGACTGAGGCGGCCGAGGCCATGAATATCTCACCACGAACGGCGGACCGGACCTGGGCCTACGCGAAAGCCTGGTTGCATCGAGAATTGTCGTAATTCCAGTGGCTGGTCATGATCGTATTCGGACCTTGATCTCCAGGGCGGCTGCTGGTGGCACTCATCAGTGCAACGTGGGCTACTTGTCGTTCTCTTTCCAGAACTCGCCGGCGGGTTTGTCGTTGATCTTTTGCAGCGTCGTCAGGGAGCGGAGAAGTTCGCCGTCGCGGTTTTGATCGAAGTCGAGGTAGATCTGCGTCAGCCGCATGCCTTTCAGGGGCGAGAGGTCGGTGATCTTCGTCCCTAGGATCGTGACCCATTCCAGCGGCATCCCCTTCACCGGGGATAGATCGCTGATCTCCGTGTTGTTGCACCAGAGGATGATCAGGGGCATTCCTTTGAGTGGAGCCACGCTCGTCACCTTCGAATAGGAACAATTCAGCACCTTGAGCGGCATCCCTTCCAGCGGCGACAGGTCGGCCACTTGCGAGTTGTCGATTTTCAAATCGGTGAGTGGCATCCCTTTGAGAGGCGTGAGATCCGTCACGGGGTTCACGCTCAAAGTCAGTCTGACGAGCTGCATTCCCTTCAGCGGTTTCAAATCGGAGACCATGCCGACAATCGAACCATCGGCGCGGCAATTGAGAGACGTGAGACGTGGAAAGGCCCGCACGGGGGAGATGTCCGACACCTGATTGGTGAAGAACTCGATTCCCGTGACGACACCGTTCTCGATCGTCGGAGTGAGCGTGCCATCGAACTTCGGATTGCGTTTCTTCAACTCCTTGCGGACTTCCTCGACCTGTTCGGCCGCGGGCAGGGCTGCTATGCGCTGGACGTCGACATCCGTGAACGGGGCAACGGCGACCGGCGGCGTCTTCGCTTCGGGCGACGGCGCGCCGGCCGGAACGCGGGCCATGCGCAGGCCCATGAGGTCGTTTCGGTGGGATGGTGGGCACACATATCGCCATTTCGCCTGACAGTTGGCGGCGATCGCCGTCCAGTTACCACCTCGAACCAGCCTGTGCAAGGCCCCATCGTCCACCTTTTCAGCGTGGTCACAGTACTCCGAGACATTGCCATGCATAGCGAACAGACCAAGGCGATTCGGCTCGTACGAGTCCACCTTGCACGTCCGCTTCAATCCGTCGTCGAAGTTCGCCTGGTCCGGCAACAGGGTGCTCGTCGGCTTTGCCAAGTAGAAGTCGAAGGCGCTGTCCGCCCTGTCCGCCATCGGGCCACCCCGACTGGCGTACTCCCATTCCAGTTCCTTCGGCAACCGATAGACCCAGCCCGTCTCCTTCTCCCGCTCGTTCATTTTCGCCACGAAGATCTGACATTGATCCCAGGATACGTTGTCCACCCAGGGCCAGCGCGCACTTTGGGGGGTTTTGGCAATTTAGGAAGACTTGCGCCAGGAGGGTTGATGTTGTAAGAAGTTCTCCGTGTGGTTGTTCATTCAACGGCTCACGGAGGACGCGCGATGGTGGACGGAATTCGGATCGGGCTGGACGAGATCGTGGTTCATTTTGCGGAGATG
>SIAF01000225.1 GCA_009691905.1 Planctomycetaceae bacterium
AACACGGCTGGAAGTACGTCGATCCCGGCCAAAACTGGTACGAGGCGCAATATCGCAACCGCGTGCTCAATTCCCTGACCCATCGTGCGGCACTGCTTGGGTTCCAACTTGTTCCCGCCGTTCCCCCACCGGTAAGTTCCTGAGAAGGTGGTCGTGCCGAACAGCTATTTCCAGATCGACTTCGTCTGCGGCCTGCCGATCGACAAGTTGGGTCCGGCCGGCAGCAACATCTTTTACACGCCGCAGGGGCGGCTGTTCAGCGCCGATAACGGCGACCCCGGGTCGCAGGTCGTCGCTCCGTCATCGCTATCGGGTTATGTCTATGCCGACATCAACGACAACGGCGTAAAATCGTCGAACGAGAACGGGATCTCCGGCGTCACGGTCAAGCTCTCGGGCATCGACATATACGGTGCGTCAGTCGCGGCGACCACGACGACCAACTCCAGCGGCTATTATGCGTTCATTAACCTGGCGGCGAGCAGTCTCGCGGGTTACAAGATTACCGAAGTTCAACCGTCGGGCTATATCGACGGCAAGGACACGATCGGCAGCCTGGGCGGAACGGTCGCGAACGATTTGCTCACGACTTCGATGCTCAATACCAATACGTGCGGGCTGAACTACAACTTCGGCGAGCTGCGCACGAACAACTCCCCCGTGGTTCACGGAGATGCCGCCACCATCGGCTACTGGCGTAATTCCAACGGCCAGGCCCTGATCAAGAGCTTTAACGGCGCCTCGAGTTCGACTGCACTGGCAACATGGTTGGCGAACACGTTTCCCAATCTTTACGGGTCAGGGGCGGGAAGTCGCTCGATGCTCAGCAACGGCTCACCCCTGACGAACGCTCAGGTGGCGCAGAAGTACATCAACGTGTTCTTCAACGTCAGCGGGCAGAAGACCGACGCCCAGGTGCTGGCGACGGCGCTGGCAGTCTACGCCACCAGCACGAATCTCTCGGGCACGAACACTCTCGCCGCCGCCAAGGGGTTCAACGTCTCGGCCGCGGGAATCGGCGTGAAGACGTACAACGTCGGCTCCAACGGCTCTGCATTCGGCGTGGCGAACAATACGGTGCTCTGGATCAAGGAGCTTCTCGCGGCGACCAACAGCCAGTCTTCCAGCGGGTCGCTGTACACCGGCAATCAAACGAAGATCAACCAGGCCAACACGGTTTATAACGGCGTCAATACCTCCGGCGACATCGCGCTCGTGGCCGACGGCTCCCAAGGTTATGGTCAGGGTTACGACGCGGCCCTGGTGAGCTCCAACAGTTTGCTCTTGACCGGTGAGGTCACCGTGACCGTCGACGGCTTGGCGGCCGATCAGGCGGTCGAGCAACTCGCCCGAATCAACGACGCAATCGGCGTGCTCAACACTCAAATGTCAGCGTTCGACGTCTACTTTGTGTTGGTTTCCAGCGGGACCGCCGACGCGCAGGTTCATGTGCAGCTTACCGACAGCAGCAATCTGGGAGGCGTCGCTGAGGGAGTTCTCGGCCTCACAAACGGCGACGAGATCACTTTGATCAGCGGCTGGAACTGGTACGTGGGGGCCGATTCGACAGCCATTGAGCTCGGCCAGTTCGACTTCCAGACCGTCGTCACTCACGAATTCGGGCACGTCCTGGGGATGGGACACAGCACCGACACATCGTCGGTGATGTTCCCGGAACTGGCGGCCGGCCAGGCGCGTCGCACGCTGAGTGCCGCCGACCTGGTGTTGATCGGTGAGGAAGAAGCCGACGAGGGACCGGAAGCGCTGATGGCCGCGCCGTCGGCCGGTCCGGCCGCAGTCATCCCGCATCCGGCGATGCTACCGGCAATGTTTGCGGCGCCGCCCGCAGTGCAACCTAACACGCTGTTCCCGTCGACCGCCGGCCAGATCGTGATCGCGCCCGACGCGGGCTTCGACTGCGACTTGACTGGGAACCGGGAAACCACGATGTCGACCCGCGCGGCGAATCTGCCGGCTGCCGGCCGAGCAGTGGGGGCGAAGGGGTTCGCCGGCCAGGTCGCATCCGACTCGGGAATGTCCCCGCAAGGCCTGGAGACCGCCCATCTCGATGCGTTCTTCAGCCGCCTCGGAACGGGGCAGATCCATATGTCGCGTTCGGATCGCGGGCTCGAAATCGTCGGGTAGCCTGCCACCGGTGGGCGGCGGTCGTGCCGACGATGCCTGACTCACGACACTGTTTCAGTGACGACCGCAAACGCCACAGGCGCATCGTGGAATCCCCGACAGCCGATTCCGCCGGGGCCTGAGTAACAGCCCGCGACGTCCCTCTAAGTTTGTCCTTGTTGTGGGTTTGAACGTCAGTGGCCGCAAACGTGCCCGCCGACAGAACTTCCTTCGTCGGCAGCCGTGTGCAGCCGCATCCGGTTTCTATCCTCTCAAGGAGAATCAAATGTTACGTGTGCTGTGCTCATGTGCCTGGCTGCTGCTGTGTCAGGCCGGTTTGCCGGCCCAGACGCCGACGAATCAAAACGATTTGCGCGACTGGCATCGGCAGGGACTGCCCCTGGTCGCTGACTGGAACACAACCGGTTACACCCCGACTTGGCATATCGATCAGGTTCGCAAGGGCCACCGATTTTTGCCGTCGTTCAGTTTGCCATTTTTGACGGCATTGGAAACGAACGGTAGTGCAAATTGGCCAGCGAACGTCGATCTCTTGCTCGCAATCTCGGCATCCGATCAAGCGTTGCTGCGAAACGGCAACTTGCCGATCTGCCTTCGGACGAAAAACTTGTGCAGCCCATTTACGTTTCCGGCCTATCGGCTACCGATGGTCGTCAAAAATATCCCGCTGTCACCGCTGGTCTGGTTTATCAATCAGGGAATCCTCGATGACGCCCCGACGGCCGACGTGCTCGGGCCACCATCAATTTGGGCCAGCGAGGGCAAGGCATGGGGCAAGTCTCTGTTCATGCAGCGGATTCAGGCGATGCTGCCGAATCCCGAGTACGTCATCTTTCTCGAAAACAACGAGGCCGCAACCGACGATCTAGGCAGATACACCATGCAGGTCAAGGGCAAGGATGGACTCGGGTTGCCGCGATTTGCGTGGCTGCCTGATGACGTTCTGGGCACCCGCAGTCTGCGGATGCGCGACCACGTTCGGCCGGTGAACCCTACCGACTTTCTCCCGGAGTACTGGGCGCTCCGTGGGGCACAGTATCGCGCGTTGTACGATGCGTTCGAGGCGGGTCTGACCGAAGCATGGCAGGGTCGAACATACACGGCCGCCTATGGGGCGATGGACAATCTCGTGACCGCAGCCCCGGCTCAGCGCTTCGGCGAACTTGGCTACGCCCCGGAATTGACATTCCGCGATGCCGGCAGCCCGTCCTATTACATCGACGCCAAACGTTACGGCGATTTCACGTCGCTGAATCATGTGGATGTGCTGAATTACATCCCTGCCTGGGAAGAGGCTCGCCGACGCAACCCGAAGTCGTACCGCGAAGTTTCGCTGAACATTTCAGACGGCTCCTGCTTTCAGGGAGCTCAAACCCTTAAGCACGAGGTCATGACGCCCAGCCGCTACGAAGGGCACATCCAGTGGCTGCTGTGGTCGATTCACGACCCGGGTGTCCCGGTGCTGCTGCGGCACTTTTCGGGTTCGACAGTTCTGCCATCCACGCCGATGTTTCGTGCCGATCAACAGAAAATCCTGAATGGCCTGGGGGCCGACGGTATTGCGATCAAGGCCGCAACGAATGTCTACTATGTGAATCCCATCACGTCTGCCGTCGACCGGATCTGCACCGAGCCGACGCTGCGAAAATTCTGGCTCAATGGAAGCCCTGTGGTCGTTCCCGGTTTGGGACATCCCTCAAAGCAACTTAACTCAACGACAATAGCCCCCTACCCCCAACCCGGCAGCCCCGACAATCGCTGGCGCGTGCTCGACGTCAACACCAATCCACTGCGCAGTTCGTGGCAAGTTGTCAAAGGCAAGATCACCGTCCCGATCAAGGTCTGGGCCGTCGCCACGCGCCTCAATGACGAAGTTTTGCTCTACCTGTGGAGCCCCTGCAAACTCACCGGCAATGTCACCGTCACCGTCCCCGACCTCGGGACGGCCGTCGTCACGGCTCCCAACCCCTGGGGATATTGGCTGTTGAAATCGGGGACAACGCCTCAGCAGATCCTCCCGTAGCAAGGCCATTCTGTCGTCCACGCATCCCGCGGGCCCTTCCCGCGGGCGCTTTTCGAATGCGCATCCTTGGCCGCCGACAGAAATTCCGTCATCGGACACCGTGTGCAGCCGCATCCGGATTCTACCCACTCCAGGAGACAGTCATGTTGCGTAAGTTGTGCTCATGTGCCGTCCTGCTGCTGTACCCTATGAGACGATCAATCCTGTGGGCCTGCCTGTTGACGAACACGTTCGGAACGGCCTTCGCGAAAACACCTCCCGCCGGACTCCCACCCAAATCGCGAGGGGCGGTCGACAAGATCAACGCGGCGTACAACGCGGGACAGCTCGAAGCGGTGTGGCGCGTCTTGGCGCCGGCGATCGCAGCGCAGAAAGACGAGACAACGGCGAAGTTCGACGAGGCGCTGGCCGCGAAAAAGCTCCCGCCATCGCGCGAGTTGCTGGTTCAGGCGCGGCTGAAACTGCTGCTCGAAGGCCGCACGGGAGTCCTTCCCGCGCCCAAGCTGCGCGAGCGGTTGCTGGTGCTCGAGGCGCTGCAGAGCCACGTGCGCGATCCGCTTAAGGAACTTGCCGAACACCCGCTGATGCAGGCCGATTTGCCCCCCTGCGAGAGCATGAAGCATTTCGATAAGCGTTTGGCGGAAATCGGCCGCTTGCGCGGCAAGCTGCGGCTGGCGGACATTTGCGCGCGTTATGCACGGGAATTGGCCGCGAAAGTGCCCGCGCCGGCTCGTGCGAAACTCACTGAGCGTGAACGAGACATGGTGGCGCAAAGCGCCAATTATCTGGCATCGCCGGTGGCCGACTCGGATCAGAAATTCATGGAACTGGACCTCGAAACTCGGCTGCATCGGTTGCGCTACGGGGTCGCGATGCTCAACGAACCGAACCTGACGAAAGAAAAATTCATTGCGGCGGCCAGCACGCGGTGGGATGCGCTCGCCTTGAAAGAGGCTTTGGCGACCGCGCTCTCGTCTGCGGCAAAGACAGGCGGGAACACGACGTGCGGCGGAACCGACGACGATGCAACCGCCGCTGCGACGGTACCGATCGTCTTCCATCGTCAGGGGTTGAATCAGCCCGAGTTACCGGATGAAGTGGCCAGGCTCGAAAAAGAGGCGGGGGCACTCGCCGGTCCCCTGGCGGACAAATCCGAACGGTTTGCCTTGGGTCTGGAGGCGTGGCTGCGAGGCCGCTACGGTTCGGGACCGGACGTATGGGGCCTGGCAAAGAGCAGCGCGGCCCTCAAACAGAAGGACCTCCTGGGACAGGTCTTCATGCCGTTGGAATTGCCGAATGCGTTGGCGACAGGAGATCAGCGAGGGCAAAGTCCCCGCTATCCCAATCGCCGACATCAGTACATCTGGGCATGGGAAGACCACCGGCTTGTCACTGCCACGTTGACGGATCGCATTTCCCGGAAAGGATCGATCGACGATACCAAAAACGGCGCTGCACCAATCGGTCAAGACGTTTCCGGACTTCAAGGGTTCGAGAACGGACAACTGGCCGGGATTTATGGCGGCCTTCAGATCGGCGGCACGATTCATGACACGAAAGAAATGAATTCCAAGGTGACTGTGCCTTCACAGGATTCACGGTTGGTTTACCGAATCGTGGGATTCGTCGAATATGCCGAGGCATTGCAGCACCTCGACAAGTTCGTCGAAGAAGCCACCCCCGCCGAGTTCGTGGTGGCCGAAGAAGTGATCCGTTCGCAGGAGGCGTTTGGCATCCAGGCGAACCTTTCCCGCAGGCTCGAACAGGGGAGCACGCTTTCGGAACGTATCGATAACCCGAAGGACGATTACAACCGGCACGGCCTGGAATGGATGTTAGCCCTGGCTCGAGTCGAACTGGGAGCCATGCTGGCAGGCTTCACGTCGCATGCCGAACCGTTCCTGAGCCTCGCGCCGACGATTTATCGCCAGGAACCGATCAAGACGCGACCGTTCGGCACAGCGGCTTTTGAAGAAATGTTGCTCGACGGCCTGCGGACGCATTACTGGTCGATTGTGCGCGAGGATGTGATTCAGAATGACTTCAGGACGGGGGTTCCCGAGAGCCACCTGTTGACCTACGGACGCCGGGCGATCGTTGCGCGGCAGTTTGTGCGGGCGGTGGTCAAGTTTAAAGGGGGTGACGAAATGCTGCCAGCGGCGCAGCGTAAAGAATTAGAGATGTGGGACCAGACATTTCAGAAGCTGCAACGCATGATGGTCTATTGCCTCTCTTACAAAATAGGGAACATGAAAAAAACCGACCACACTTTTGTCGAGTGGCAGCGGCAGACCCGCTGGATCACTTCCGGACGCGATCATTCCCCCGTCGCAATTCGCAGCATCCTGGATGCGGCTGACCCCACCCTCTTCGCCTGCCCGTGCCGGTAAGCTCGTTGCCGCGTTCCGAGCGTATGAATGAGAGAAAGGGACTAATCGGCATAGAATCCCGAGAATAACTGCCGCAACCGTAGCGATTCTGCCGATCGTAACGATGAAAAGGGTTGGCGCTGCAACATCCTCACGTTTCAGTCACGAGTTGTCGGGATACGCTATGCAAGTCCGGGCCGCCGCAAACAGAGCTGTCAGAGCGCACCTGTGGAGCCGGATTGCGGGATCGGGATCGGCCGTGAAGCTGGGATGTGCCGTTCTTCTGGTCTCCGCCTGGCTGATTCAATCGGCCTCGTCTCAGCCGCCTCCGCCTCCGCCGGAACTGCTCCTCAGCGGATTCCAGCCGCTTGTCCCGGCTGTCCCTTCCAGGGTGGCGTCTCCGGGGGACCGCTTCAAGGCGGCCTCGTCGTTCATCGACACGATGAGCAAGAGTGACGCGATGTTCGAAGTGGTTCTCGGCCAGTCGCGGTTGATCGTCCTCAAAGACGATTTGGTCCAGGAGGCCGCGGTCGGAAAAGCGGCGCCGCCACTGATCGCCGTCAGCAACCCGGGAGTCACCGACTTCGATGTGCTGGGGTTGCGGCAGATTCGGCTGGTCGGCAAGCGCATCGGCGTCACCGATCTCGTCGTAACGGCTGCAAACGAAACGACGTACAGCTATGAAGTCCACGTGGTGTACGATCTGAATCTGGTTCAGGCGCGAATCCGCGAACTCTTTCCCGACGCCCAGATCCGGGTCGCTCAGATGGGAGTGAATCTGGTCGTTGAAGGGCAGGCCCGCGACACAGGTCAGATTCGCCAGATCATGCACCTTTTGCGACGGAGCATCCAGACTGATGGTGCACCGGGGGCGGCGCTGGCCCAGCCTGGTCCCGGGGGGGCGACCGCGCAGCCCTACGTTGCACCCGCCGCGGCGGCCGGCGGGGCCGTCGATCCGGCGGTAGTCGACGGGACGGGGGGGCCTGAAGTCATTAACCTGCTCCGCGTCCCCGGCCCGCAGCAGGTGATGCTGAAAGTCCAGATCGCCGAATTGAACCGCACCGCCTTGCGGCAGCTCGGTTCGGACTTGCTGTACGCCGACGGAAACGGACTCGTCCTCGGTACAAAACTCACCGGCATTACGACACACGAATCCACTGCCGATGAGACGGGACTGTTTGGAAAGGCCCTGACCGCGGCGACCAGCACTTCGCCGACCACCGCCTTCGGGATCTTCAGCGCCACGGGCCTGCAGGTGATGCTGAGCGCCCTGCGGCAGAACTCGGTGCTCAAGATGCTCGCGGAGCCAAACCTGGTGGCCATGAATGGCCACGAGGCGCGGTTCCTGGCGGGGGGTGAGTTTCCCGTCCCGGTCCCCCAATCCGGGGCCGGGGGCGGCCCGGCAACCATCACCGTCCAGTGGAAGAAGTTCGGCGTCCAGCTCAGCTTCGTCCCCTACATCCTCGACGGCGATACCATCCGCCTGTCGGTCGATCCGGAAGTCAGTTCGATCGACTTCTCGCTGGGGATTCAGCTCTCAGGAACGCGCGTTCCCGGGCTGAATACCCGCAACGCGCATACCATCGTCGAGCTGCGCGAAGGACAAACCCTGGCCATGGCCGGACTCATGCAGGTGTCTCTCGCCAACCAGACCACCCGTATTCCCGGGCTCGGGGACCTTCCCTACATCGGCCCCTTCTTCAGTAACAACACCGGGAATCTCGTCGAGAAGGAACTGGTCGTACTGGTAACGCCCTACCTGGTAGAAGCGATGAACCCTGACGAGGTTCCCCCGC
Source organism: Planctomycetaceae bacterium (assembly GCA_009691905.1). GTDB lineage: Bacteria > Planctomycetota > Planctomycetia > Planctomycetales > Planctomycetaceae > SIAF01. The sequence continues at coordinate 8,334 of SIAF01000225.1, forward strand.
TTCCCGGTGACGAAGTGTATGAGCCCAACGATCTGGAATTCTATCTCCTGGGCCGGATCCAGGGTCGGACGGGACATCTGGAATTTCGATCCGCGACCAATGCCGATGACCCCCTCGATCTCGTGCGGCGCATGAACCTGGAAAGCCGCTCCATTGAGGGACCCAATGGCTTCTCAAACTGAGGACTGACGCCCGATGAATGACGCCCAACAAAAGATGATGCTGGCCGGCTTTGCCTGGCTGGCAACCGCCGCTGCGCTTCCCGCGCTGGCCCAGGACCTGTCCCTCCCGGATTTGGGGCAGTCGGCCTCGGAACCGTCGGCTCTTCCCCCGGTGAACGGCCCTGGTCCGGCGGCGCCCGGCGCGGAAACGGCCCCGCCGGTGTGTTACGAGCCCTATTGCCCTCCCCGTCGGTTGGGAGCGATCGCCCGCTGGCGGCAGCGCTGTCGAGCCCACGCCCAGGACAAGTACTGGGGTTACCCGGAAGAATTCCAGGACGCGCCCCTCGGCACGATGGTGAACGCGCACATCGCGGCCAGCGTCGCGCGGGGGCAGGCCGCACGAATGGTACTACATCAATTCGATTTCTTTCCCGATAGCGATCAGTTGAAACCGCGTGGGAAGACCCAGGTGGCGAAGATCGGGACATGGCTGTCGATGAATCCGTTTCCCGTCCTCGTCGAACCCTCGGGCATTGATCCGCAGCTCGATGAAGCCCGTCGCCTGGCCGTCTGGCACGAGCTGGCCGGGTGCCCCTGTCCCATTCCGTCGGAACGCGTCGTCGTCGCTTATGCGCCGAGCCGCGGGCTGGAAGGGGTCGAAGCCCAGATTATCGATCGCAATCGGCTTAGCCAAACTGCCGCGCGCGGCGTCGGTGGGGGTGGTGGCGGCGGCGCCGGCGGGGCCGGCGGCGGGTCCGGTGCGGCGGGATCATCCGGCATGTCCGGCGGAGGCAATTCGTACGGTCAATGAGATCGGTGCGAACGGAGACGACTATGAAATTCGATGCATGGCGGTTCGCGGCCGCAGTTCTGACAAGCCTGATGATCTTTGCGACCGGATGCCAATTTCCCGATTTCCGGGGCATCCGCAACGCGGCGCAAGACACCCCTTCCGGGGGCGACGTCCAGCGGCTTTCTGATCGCCAGCTCTCGAACGTGCAGCTCTCGATGGCCCGCTCGCTCGAGCAACAGGGAGAACACAGCCAGGCTCTGGACGCCTATCGGGGAGCGGCCGAGAAGGATCCGCAACGGGCGACGGCTCACTGGCGGATGGCGGTGCTTCACGACCGGCAGGGAAACGTCCGGGAATCGGAAGCCCTTTACCGCAAGGCCCTGAAGCTCGAACCGAAGAATCCCGACATGCATTGCGACTTTGGTTACAGCCTCTATCTGCAAAGGCGTTGGGCCGAATCTGAAGAGCATTTGCGCCAGGCTGTCACGCTCAAGTCTTCGCATCGCCGGGCGCACAATAATCTGGGGCTGCTGCTCGCGCAGACGGAACGGTTCGACGAGGCCCTGGCCGAATTCGGCAAAGCCGGATGTCAAGCGGCCGAAGCCCGGGCGAACCTGGCCTTCGTGATGACTTTAAACCGTCGCTGGGACGAGGCCCGCGAGCAATACGAACTGGCGCTCGAGGCGAACCCGGGTTCGGCGGCGGCGAAAACCGGCCTCGAAAACCTCGACTCCCTGCTCGCCAAGACTTCGCCCGACGCCGGGCCTGTGGCCCTGGTGAACCACGAACGCTCCGCTGACCGCCACACGGCACCGACCGCGCCGGCGGAGCTGACGGGTCGGCCGGGACATCCTGCGATTCGCGCGACTGGCCGAGCCGATTGATTTCGTCATTCGACCAGGGATCCCCGCATGTCGCATCTTCCCAGAATGATTTCGATCGGTGATGTGTCGGCACCCGAAGCGCCGACCGATCTGCCGACCACCGGTGTCGACGTGGCCTTCCTGAGTGAGTTGGCGCTCAAAGCCGCTTACACGACCACACAGTTCAGCACCGAATGGGCTGCCCAGCGGCTGCGGCTCTCCACGCCGCTGCTCGCGGAACTGCTCGAAGCGCTCAGAAAAGAGCAGTTGTTGGAGGCACTCGGCGCGTCGGGTCCGCTGGGTTACCGCTACACGATCTCGCACCACGGCCGCAAACGGGCCGAGCGGTTGTTCGAAATCTCCGGTTACGTCGGGCCCGCGCCGGTCTCGCTCGAATCGTACCGGGCGATGATCGAGTGGCAGAGCGCCCACAATCCCGAGGTCACTCCGGAAAATGTGGCCTCCGCGATTTCAGAGCTCGTGCTTCCCGATGAAGCCGCGCAATTGGCCGGGCTGGCAATCTCCTCCGGGCGCAGCTTGTTTATTTCCGGGCCGCCCGGCAACGGAAAGACCGTCCTCGCGCGACTGCTGCATAACGCGTTGCGCGGAGACATGTGGATTCCACACTGTCTCGTCGTCGACAACAGCATCATTCGGGTGTTCGACCAACAGTGCCACGAGCTCGCTGACTTTTCAGCCCCGCAACCCTGGACGATCGATCAAAGATGGGTGCGGATCCGCCGGCCGTTGATCGTCGTCGGCGGCGAGTTGACGATCGATGCCCTCGACCTGTCCTACAGCCCGGGGCTGCGATATTACGAGGCGCCCATGCATATTAAATCGAATGGCGGCAACTTGCTGATTGACGACTTCGGCCGGCAGCGGGTCGATCCTCATCAGTTGCTCAATCGCTGGATCATCCCCCTGGAGTTTCAGATTGACTACCTGACGTTGCATACGGGCCAGAAGATCGTCGTGCCCTTTCGACAGATGGTGATTTTCGCGACCAATTTAGATCCCGCGGATGTGACCGATCCGGCTTTTCTGCGTCGGATGGGCTATCGCCTGTACCTGGTCAAGCCGTCGCCGGAGCGTTACGCCGAGATTTTCAAGCGGTATGCCGCCCGATCGGGCGCCGCGGCAGACCCCAGCCTGATCGGGCGAGTGTTGGAGCGTTATCGGAGCGAGGGGCGTGAGCTTCGCGGCTGCGAACCTCGCGATCTCATCGAGCGGGCCAAAGACATTTGCCGCTTCCGTAGCCAGCCGCTGGAGTTAAACGACGAGGTTCTGGATGTCGCCTGGAATGGTTACTTCGGCCACACGCAACCAACGGGCTGATCGATTCCGATTCGGAACAGTCTGCCGTCGATTCAATCGGCCGACTTGCGCTTGCGCCAAGCCATTCCACCGAAGCTTGCGAGACCGAGCACCAGCAATGTCAGGCCCGTCTTCGACAGCAGCGTTCCGCAACTATAGTCCTCGCCGGGCGTTGCGTCGCGGGGTAGTGGTGTTGGCACTACGCCGCCCTTCCCGTCCGTCATTCGGCTATCGCCGTCTGTGTTACAAGTCGAGCAGCCGAACCACTGGTCCC
>SIAF01000226.1 GCA_009691905.1 Planctomycetaceae bacterium
GCCGCGCCTCCCGCCAGTCAACTTCAAGCCCTCGCTCGACGCAAACTCATGCGCCGCGCCCGCTCCACGAAACAACGCCCTCTCCTCCTTGCCGAACTCGAGGACCGCTACCAAAATACCACATAGCCTCCAAGCGGGCCGTTGTATTTTAAGGAGCGGTCGCCGGCAATCGGCGTCGTCGATCATTTGCAACAAGTTGGCCGACCGCTGGAAGCGTTCGAGATTCTGGGGGAGGTTCCCGGTCAGGCGGCGCGGTGCTTCGCCGTTCGGTTGCGGCTGAGCGAACCTGAACTGGAGGTTCGCGAACGGTACGTCGTGATCGGCATCGATCCGTTGTGGGTCTACCGCCAGGAGGATTACGACCTGATTTCCCATTGGGATCACGTCATGCCGGCCGATTCTGCGGACGACGCAAAAGGCGATGGTGCCGGTGAGACGAATCCCACGGCAGCACCGAGCGACGAATGACAAGGGTTCTCGTAGAATCCTGCACGCGGCACGAGAACCCTTCGACGGAGGCTCTTGAAATCGCGCATCGGCAATCGTCGTTCGAAGGGACTGCATGAATCGACCGCCGCTCGACAAAAACGAACCCACGGTCGGCCCGACGTCGGCCGGCCCGACGTTGGCAGGGGCGCGACGTCGGGGACGATTGGCAACGGTGGTTCGCGCGCTGCAGGTGCGGTTGCGGTTTGTGATCGTGCTGCTGGTCGCATTTCTTGTCGTCGGGCAATGGGGAACGCTGCGGACGTATTGGAAGGCCGCCTGGCACCGACTGACGGGAGCATCGGCAACGATGCAAGGTGTTTCAGACGACACCGAGTTCTTCTGCCCGATGGACCCCGGGGTCATATCCGACTGGCCGGCGATTTGCCCCGTCTGCAACATGGACCTCGTCCGACGAAAAAAGGGCGAAGCGACCCTACTGCCTGAAGGAGTCGTGGCCCGCATGCAGTTCTCGCCCTATCGCATCCAACTGGCCGGGATCAAAACATCGACCATCGCGCGGCGAAACCTGGCGCGCGAATTGATATTAGCCGGCCGGCTGAGCGACGGCTCTGCCGCGGCGCGGCCGGTTCTCGACTGCGAAGCGTACGATGCCGACCTGCCGCTTTTGATGGAAGGACGAACGGCTTCCATCGAAATCGAGGGACTTCCCGGTCAGCCCGAAATCACCGGCACAATCATCGGCTCGGCCGCAACCGCCACGACCGCGGCCCATCGGGGACCAGTCGTTCGCTTCGAACTGCCGCCCAACGTGGCCGGAGTGCGCGCCGGGCAGTACGCGGTGGCTCGCGTGCGCATCCCGCTGCTTGAGATGGATCCCTTTCGCAGTCTGGCGAGACAATCGAAAGAGCCGTCGGCTGAGGGTTGGCCGGCTTTGCCTGAGTCGGCGGTCGTTCACAGCGGCGGTCGACAAATCGTTTACGTCGAATCGATGCCGGGCATGTTCGACGGCATCGAGGTGGTTCTGGGACCCCGCTGCGGCGAATTCTATCCGGTGATGTCGGGGGTCGATCTCGGGCAAAAGGTCGCCACGGTGGGGGTCTTTTTGATCGACGCCGAGGCCCGGCTTAATCCCAGTCTCGCCGCCGGGTATTTCGGCGCGACGCGCGCGAGCAGTCAGTCGTCGGCCGAGGGGGGCGTGCCGCTGACGGCTGTCGAAGCCGAGCGGCCGCTGCCGCGCACCGCGGCCCGCAAAACCGCCGGCATCAAACTGTCGACCGCCGATCGGGCGCTTGTCGACCTTCAGAAAATCTGCCCGGTCACCGAATTGCCGCTGGATTCGATGGGTGGCCCGATCGCCGTCGAAGTCGCCGGTCGCAAAGTGTTCATCTGCTGCAAAGGGTGTGAAGGCCGGCTTAAGAAAGAGCCTGAGAAGTTTCTCGCCAGGATTCCGGCGGTGAAGTGATTGGAGAAACACGGGGCAAGAAACAGGGGGCGAGAAACAGGGGGCTGACACCCCCCGCTCGCCAGGGCAGGGCATGCTCAATCGCATCATCGAGCTTTCGATTCGACACCGCGCTTTCGTGATTGTCGCCGGACTGGCGCTCGCGGTCTGGGGGGTGTTCGCCGTCTATCACACGCCGATCGACGCCGTGCCCGACCTGTCAGAAAACCAGGTGATCGTCTTTACCGACTGGCCGGGACACAGTCCGCAGGAAATCGAAGATCAAATCACGTATCCGCTGTCGCGCAATTTGCAAAGTCTGGCGGGCATCCGCGTGGTTCGTGGCTCGAGCGACGTGAATTATTCGATGCTCCACCTGATTTTCGTCGATGCGGTCGACTTTACGACTGCGCGGACGCGCGTTCAAGAACGGCTGACGATGCTTGCCGATTCGCTGCCGTCGGGGGTCGTGCCGCGCCTGGCTCCCGACGCCATCCCCACCGGGCAGATTTTCTGGTACACGCTCGAGGGGGCCGGATACGACCTGGCCCGGCTGCGGGCCGTTCAGGACTGGTACGTGAAACACCAGCTCGAATCGGTGCCGGGGGTCGCCGAGGTGGCCAGCGTCGGTGGACAGATTCAAGAGTACCACGTCAATCTCGATCCGCTGCGGCTTCGCGACCGGGGGGTCGAGGTTCGCGATGTGCTGGTCGAACTGGCCCGCTCGAATGCCGCCGTCGGGGGGGACGTTATTCACAAGGCCAATGCCGAGTTCATCGTGCGTGGCGTGGGTTGGCTGGGGGCCGAGGGACGAGGGGCGAGGGGCGAGGGGCGAGGGGTTAGGGACGAGGTGGTTGAGGCGAGTGCCGGCGATACGCACACGGTCCTGCGCGATTTGAGACGACTGTTGATTCCTGTCCGCGAGGGTGTTGTGCCGCTGGAAGACGTCGCGCGGGTCACGCTGGGGGTCCGTCCCCGGCGGGGGATTCTCGAAAAGGACGGCAACGAAGTCACCGGCGGCGTCGTGCTGATGCGATATGGGCAAAATCCTCTGGAGGTCATCCGGCGGTTGCGCGAAAAGTTGCAGGAGCTGCAGGTCGGCCTGCCGGCTGGTGTGCGAATTATCCCCTGCTACGATCGGACGGGGTTGATTGAAGGGGCGGTCGCCACGGTTGCCGGCACGCTGGTCGAGGCGATCGTGACCGCCACGATTTGCGTCGTGTTGATTCTGATGCACCTGCGGACGTCGTTCATCATTGCCGTCACTCTGCCGCTGTCGGCGCTGTCGGCGTTCGTGATGATGTGGGTCTTGCGGCGGCTGGGCATCGCCGACATTCAAACCAACATCATGTCGCTGGCAGGGATCGCGATTTCGATCGGCGTGCTCGTCGATTCGTCGATCGTGATGGCCGAGAACGCGATGTTCCACCTCCGCGAGCGATTCGGCGACGAGCCGGTGCGGGGCGACATTCGGGCCATCGTGCTGCCGGCCTGCCAAACCGTGGGACGGCCGATCTTCTTCTCGGTGCTGATCATGCTGATCTCGTTTCTGCCGGTGTTTGCTCTGGGGGGGATCGACGGCAAAATGTACCGGCCGCTGGCGTTTACGAAATCGTTCGCCCTGGCTTCGGTTGCCGTGCTGGCGGTGACCCTTGTCCCGGCGCTGTGTACGATTTTCATCAAGGGCCGCTTGCGACGGGAAACCGACAGTTGGATCGTCCGCAGCGTGATTGAAGTCTACCGTCCGGTGCTCAACTACCTGCTCGAACAGCCTGGCGTCCTGGTCTGGATCCTGGGTGCAACGCTGATTCTTGGTACGCTCCCCCTGGGCAATCAGTCGATTTTCCTGCTTGCCCTCTTCGCGAGTCTGATTGTCGTCGGGCTTACCCTGCGTACTACAGCCGGTCGCATCGCCGGCGTGGCGCTGCTGATTGTCACGGCGCTGATCGGCGACCAGTTCATGAAACCGCTGGCGACCGAGCTGCGCATGCCGCTCGACGAGGGGATGGTGATGGATATGCCGATCACCATTCCGCGTGCGTCGAGCGTGCAATCGGGCGACGATCTCAAGGCCCGCGACATGCTGCTGTGCCGGTTTCCCGAGGTCGAAATGGTGGTCGGCAAAGCGGGCCGCGCCGAATCGCCGTTCGACCCGGCCCCCTTGGACATGATCGAGACGATGGTCATGTTCCGCCCGCATGAATTCTGGCCCCGACGCAAACTGCCGGCTGCTCAGGCACAGAAGTTCGCACAGGCCGAGCTTAACGCGCTGATCTCGGCCAAACTGATTGCCGAGCCCTCCGACCCTGCGGCCGCCAAGGCGTTGCTCGACGAAGCGTTGATGGCCGCGATGCCCCGGTTCGACACGGCGCTGCGCGAGTTCGCCTACCAGCGGAATCAGGAGTTCACGCGGGCGTTGCGGGGTGTGCTATTGCAGTTTCTGGTCGAGCAGACTTCGACCTGGTTGCGCGAGGGGGGCGCGCTGACGCGGGCCGCCAGCCCCGCCGAGATTGCAGGGGTTGCGGGAAGCGTCGCGACGCACGCCTCGGCCCACCTGGCGATGTCGCCGTCGCCGGATGACGTGAAACTGATCGCCCGGCATGCGTTTGAAAAATTCCAGGAGCTTGAGATTCAATCGGAAATGACCGACCCGTTCGCCGTGGCTCCGGGCTGGCTGGGCCCGGCCCAGGCCACCGTCGACGGCTGGCTGGGGCGCACGCCTGCGACGTTCTTTTCAGCACTGCAGGAGGCGGCCCGTGAACGCTCACGCGAATTGTGGACCGATCACCTCGGCAAACTCGATGGAGAGTTGCTCGACCGGGCACCGGCAACATTCGTCAGGGCCTTCGGGGAAGAGGTTTTGTACCGTGCCCTACTGCTCGACGAGCGGCTGGTGACGATTCTCGATCAGGTCAATCAGGCTCGCCGGGGATTGCCGGCGGCAGAAAAAATCGAAGCACCCGGCAGGCCGGCCAGGGCGCCAAAACCGACCGGGCACCACAGCCCCGCAACGCATGGGCCGTTGCCGTTGATTGATCCGCACCCGGTTCTCGATCGGCTGTATGCCGACCTGACTGCGCAATTTGCGAAGCGCGTCGTGCTCTGGCCGCTCGATCGCGAAGAACTCGCGGGAAGTTACGGCGGTGAACTCGATCGGGTGATGCAAATGCCCGGCTGGACCAACGTCTGGACGATGCCCATTCAAAACCGGGTCGATATGCTTGCCACGGGAGTCAACACCGAGATCGGCGTGCGGGTCCTGGGTCGCCGGATCGACGACGTGGTGTCGGCGTCAGAGGAGATCGCCGCCTTGCTCAAGCAGCTTCCCGGCGCCGCCGACGTCATTGCCGACCCGGTTCGCGGGAAGGGTTACCTCGAAATTCGTCCCGATCGGGAACGGGCTGCGCGGCAGAAAGTCAGCGTCGGCGATGTGCTGGACGTCGTTCAGGCGGCGCTGGGGGGCGCGATCGGGACGACGACGGTCGAAGGGCGCGAGCGGCACGCGGTGCGCGTGCGCTATGAACCCGAAGCCAGCCGCGATGAAGAAGCCATCGCCAGGCTGCCTGTTCCGGTGCGGGGGGGCGGCGCGGCCGGGAGACCGGCGTATGTCCCCCTCGAATCGGTCGCCTCGATTCGCCTGGTCGAAGGCCCCGCCACGATCAAAAGCGAGAACGGGCTGTTGCGCAATTACGTGCGGATGAATGTGCGGGGGCGAGGCACGTTGCCGTTCATCGACGAAGCGCGCCGCGCCGTCGCCGAGCAAGTCGAATTGCCTGAGGGAACGTATCTCGAATGGACGGGGCAATTCGAGCATGCGCAGGCCACTGCCCGAACCCTGACGCTGGTTGTGCCGCTTGTCATCGGGCTGATCTTTCTCATTCTGTGGCTGACTTACTTCGACTTTGCCGATGCCTGCCTGATGCTGCTGGCGATTCCGGGCGCCGTGGCGGGGGGGTTGTTGTTTCAATGGCTGTTCGGTTACCGATTTTCGGTTGCGGTCGGCGTTGGCTATATCGCCTGTTTCGGCATGGCGGCATCGACCGGAATGATCATGCTCGTCTACTTGCGCGAGGCGGTCGATCGGGCCGGCGGGTTGTCGCACATGACGCTTGAGCAGTTGCGCGCGGCCGTGATCGACGGCGCGGTTCACCGGCTGCGCCCCAAATTGCTGACCGAAGCAACGACGATTCTGGGCTTGGCGCCGATGCTGTGGGCCACGGGGGTGGGAGCCGAGGTCATCCGTCCGATGGCGGCGCCGGTTCTGGGCGGCATCTTGATTGCCGACGAAGTGATCGACTTGTTGCTTCCGATTTTGTTTTATCACGTCCGTCGCCGACGCTGGCAGCGGTTGCAATCGCCGGGCGGGGAAGGTCCAATCTGAAATTGAAGATTTTGAATGGCCACTTTTTGTCGTCACTTCGAGGAGCGTTTATGAGCACGATGCGGCTCCGATGGATTCCGGTTTTCATGCTGTTCGCCGCCGGCTGTGGCGGCGGGGCTTCGGTCGAGAGCTTCACCCCGGCCGCCGATACGGCGCAGGAAGCGCTAACGACGGCTCTCACCGCGTGGCAAGGGGGCCAAAAGCCGGGAACGATGAAAGACTCGAAGACCGCAGTCGAGATCGCCGACCCGGTCTGGCAATCGGGCGCCAAGCTCACCAGTTTTGAGATCGTCAAGGCGCTCGACGGTGACAATCCGCGTCAATTCTCGGTCAAACTGGTGATCGACGGAGCCGCACCGCAGGAGGTCGTGTACGTTGTCGTCGGTAAAAATACGTTGTGCGTGATGCCCAGGTCGGAATACGACCGCACCAGCGGAATGTGAGGCGAATTCGCCGACGAGGAATCGAGCAGGAGTGTGGAGAAAGTGGAAAGGAGACAATCAGGGGTGAAGCTGGCGCTGCAGGATGACAGCGGTACGCCGTCCGAGAAAACGGTAACATACGTTGTCGGCACCAGCCCGAAGTTGACGGAGTGACGGCAATGACCGAGTCGGTTCTGGCTGCATCGCTGTGCACGAGCACAATCCTGGGTCTGATGATCGGCACCGCTGTGACGGTCGTGCTGGGAAGCGTCTCGACCGGCCTGGCAGCCGACGAAGGGCCTCGTGTCCCCCAACTCTCTGATGAGGACGCCTGGGAAAAGTTGCCGGCGGCGGTCAAAGGATCGGGTCAGCCACTGCCTTCGTGGGCGAAGATGCTGGTTGCCGAGTTGCCCGGCAGCACGGCGGCGTTTCTGCAATTGGATTATGCGCAGCGCATGCACAGCCCGATCGCGCCGGCATTGCGCGCCGCGATGCGGTGGGTGTCGGCACACGCCAACCGCTGTGCCTACGCCGAGGCCTATGCCGCCGCCGATGCCCGCCGCGCCGGCGTCGATGAGGCGCGGCTCGCGGCACTGAGCCGTCAAGGCTACCCCGGATGGCCTGACGGCGAGCGGGCCGCCCTGGAGTTCGCCCGGAAGATGACGGTCGATTCCGACTCGGTGACCGACGACGAATTTGCTGTGCTCGTCAACCAGTTCGGCGAGAAGCAGGCCGCGTCGATGGTCTTGTTGCTGGCCTACTCCAACTTTCAGGATCGCCTGCTGCTGTGTCTGGGCGCCCCGATCGAGCCTGGCGGGCCGGCAGCGCCGATCGAAGTCGAGTTTGCTCCCGATAGCCTGGTCGCCGGCACGACACCACCGCCGGCTTCGAAAAAGTCTCCCCTGCCGCTGCCTGAGGGCGACGATCTCGTCGAAGACGATCCGGAGTGGGCAACCCTCTCGTACGCCACACTGCAAGAGCGGCTTGAGGCGCAGCGCAACCGACCGACCCGGCTGCGCGTTCCCGATTGGAGCGAAGTCGCGGGAAACCTGCCCGAGGGGTTCATGCAGCGCCCCAGCAACATCGTCTGGTATCGCATCGTGTTCGGGTACGCCCCCGAACTGGCGGTTCCTTTCGAGTTCCTGATGCGGACGGCCGGTGCCGAGAGCAGCCCCAAGTGGGATCGGATTTTCGGCCAGAGTCTGTTCTGGGTCACGACGCGCGGCGTGAAATGTTCCTACTGCATGGGGCACTGCGAAATGAATTGGGAAGTGGCCGGCCTCACAACCTCGGAAATTGCCGAGCGGAGCCGCCTGCTGGCCGGCGACGACTGGTCGAGTTTTACTCCGGCCCAACAGCACGCCTTCGCGTTCGCGCGTAAACTCACAAAGTCGCCGTGGAAGGTCTCGGGCGACGATGTCGCCGAGCTGCAGCGCGACTTCGGCCCCGATCGGGCGCTGATCGTCATGCTCAACGCCAGCCGGTACCACTACATGACCAGAATTTCCAACGGATTTCAGCTCACGCTCGAGCGCGAGAACGTGTTCTACGACTATTACAACGTGCCGACGAAGACTGTGGCCGAGCAGTTGAGCGCGGCGACGTCGGCCGTGCCACTGCTGGAGGACGGAGATTGCTGGCAGCAGATGCCCGCCGCCGTCTCCGGGGGAGGGCAGCCGCTGCCCGTCTGGGCGCGGGCGGTCGCCACGCAGCTCCCGCGGACGGCGGCCGCAATGTTGCAGCTCGATTTCGCCCACCGCCGCCGGAGTCCCCTCGATCCGATTGTTCGCGGCAAGATGCGGTGGGTGATCGCGCACGCGAATCGCTGCGCCTATTCCGAGGCGTATGCACTGACCGATCTGGAACGGGCCGGTCTCGACCCCGCCGCACTTGAGAATTTGACGAGCGCCCCCGCTGCCTGGCCCCAAGCCGATCGTGATCCGCTTGAGTTTGCGCGGCTTTTGACCGTCGCCGCGCCGACGGTTTCCGACGAGTTGTTCGCGCGGTTGCGCGAGCGCTACGGCGACAAACAGGTGGCGGCGATGGTTCTTTTGGCAGCGTATGGCAATTTTCAGGATCGGATTGTTTTGGGTTTGAATCTTCCCTTGGAAGCCGGAGGGCCGCTTGGTCCGCTGGAGGTGAAGTTTGCCGACGATGCCTTCCAGATGGCCCCCTTGATCCCCTCCCAAAACGGGAAGACGACACTGAACGAATCGGGCGAGTCGGTCGTTGCGCTCGATCGCGATTGGTCGGCTGTCTCTTACGACGAGCTGCAATCGCGCCTCGAACGACAACGCGATCGGAAGCCCCGGCTGCCGGTGCCCGCCTGGGATGATGTAAAAAAAGGCCTGCCGGCCGCGATGGCGGCACGGCCGACGCGAATTGTCTGGAACCTCGTCTGCGCCGGCTATGTCCCCGAGTTGGCCGTCCCCTGGAGCATTTCGACGCGCACGATGTGGTCCGAGACGAAACCCGATCGCGTCTTCGAGGAGAGTTTGTTCTGGATTCAGACGCGGAGTATCGGCTGCAACTATTGCATGGGGCATTGCGAAATGCTGCTGGAAGTCGCGGGACTCGATAAAAACGCCGTCGCCGACCGCACTCGCCGGCTGGCCGGCTCAGACTGGTCGGCCTTCCCCCCCGCCGAGCAGCGTGCCTACGCCTACGCCCGCAAGCTGAGCCAGACCCCCTGGACGTTGACGGCCGATGATTATCAGACGCTCGAAAGCGACCTCGGTCCCGAAACGGCGATGGCCACGTTCTGGTGGCTGTGCCGCGGGCTGTACATGACCCGCGTCTCCGACGGCTTTCAACTGCCGCTGGAACGTGAAAATGTGTTCGAAGACCCCGCCGCACGAAAGCCTGAACGGGAGGGGGCCGCGACGGGCGGAAAGTCCCCGTGAGTTGACCCGGCCTATCCGATGCGGATGTTGAATGGTTGCGAGGCGGCGGTCCCCCTTCTTCATGACGGCGATTGGCAATCGACATTCATTGTGGCTCCCTTCCCCCTCGACGGGGGAAGGGGCGTGGACCAAACTCGCCAAACTCCGACGACGCGTGCGCCGGTTCAAACGAATCGGCAAGGCATTGGACAAATTATTCTCCCCGAATCTCGACAAGGCACTGACTTTTCTCGACGACAAACTGCTGCCCTCGACTTCGAACGCCGTTGAGCGCGGCAATCGTCGTCATCGCAAAATGCAAAAGACCGTTTACCGCGTTCGGAACAAGGATCAACTTCACGCTCGAATCGCCCTCGACCTGGTTCGTGAGGAGCATGCCGAATCGCGATCCAAAACTGTCACAACCTTGCATCACGCCCGCGCAAGGCAAAAAGCCCACACCCGCGCAGCGTGAAAAGCCCATAAACGTTGCTACAGTCTCGATTTATGGGGGATTTGCACCATCGGCCGGAGCCAGTTCCCGTTTTGCGGCGGAGCGCTTTTGCCAGGGTCAGGATACTGACTGCACGAATTCGGCGAATTCGGCCAACTGTCAAGGAGAAACCGTGGCCCTGGGTTGCAACCAGGGCCGTGGCACCCGGGCGCGATCGGGGCTTCGGACGGCGCGGGACAACGTCGCGCTTTGAGGGTTGCGGGAACAACGTCCAGCGTCCATGATCCTGTTTTCCAGGAATACCAGCCTCGACGTTCCCGCCTTGGCCGTTTTCCGCGAGGAGTCAGACCATGTTGCGATGTGTTGCTAGCGCTGCGTCCTCGGCTTTGGTCGCGATGTTGTGTCTTGGCGGCGCAAGCGCCCCGGCCGCCGACGAGCCGGCCGCAGCCCGCGCCAAAGTCTACGGCGAGTGGCGAATCTTCATCAAGCCCGACAAGGGGCCCGAATACGATCGGCTGATCGAGACGCAGGGGCTGCCTCTGTTCCGCGAGGCGGGGGGGCGAATGGTCGGCTGGTGGAAGATCCTGATCGGCAACCTCTACGAACACGTCACGATCTGGGAATACGACGACATGGCGGCATTCGAAAAGGCGGTCGGGTTTCTCGGCGGCGAGAAGCGTTTTGCGTTCTTCGTCGCCAAACGCGATCCGCTGCTGGCCGGCGAAGAAAACCGGTTCCTGCGACTGTCGGCCGAAGCGATTACTCCCACGTTGCACGACCCGGCCAAGTGGGTCATCCATGAGGTGCACCGGGTGCCGCTCAAGCTCCGGGGGATGTACCTTGATTACCTGGAGACCGAGGGGCTCAAGCTGCTGGAGGAATCCGGGTTTCGCCCGGTCGGGCCATTCCTGACATCGGTCGGCAAGTGGTCCGAAACCACGCTGTTGTTCCGGTTCGAAAGTCTGGCGGAGCGCGAACGGTTGATCGCCCGATTCAATGCGACGGAAGAAGGTCGGCGCTACAACCGACGAATCGCCGAATTTACCGAAGATGTGACGACCCGGCTGCTGCTGCCGGCGGCGTTTGCGAAACCGCCTGCGGGCGACAAAACGGGAAATGCCGCCGCCCCGAACGAACAGTTCAAATCGCCCTTGCTGCCCCATCTCGAACGCGTTTCGCAGCGGGTGTTCGCGGTTGGGTTTGCCGACAAGTTCCGGTCGGCGAATTGCGGCTTCGTTGCCGGGAGTGACGAGGCGGTGCTGATCGACCTGCCGCGCGGCGTCGCGGCTGCCGAGATGGCCAGGGAGGTCGAGCGACTGACCGGGAAGATTCCGCGCCGACTGGCGCTGACGCATGCCGACGCCGACGATTTGCCAACGGTTAAAGAGTGGATCGCCCAGGGGATCCGCGAGGTGATCGCCACGCCGGCGACTCGCGCGCGGCTTGTGGGAGACGATCCGGCCGCGTCGAAACTGCCGATTCGCATTTGCGACGGCGAGACGGAAATCGGGGACAGGTCCAATACCGGTCGGCCCGAGAGTTGCTTGGCGGACTTGCAATAGGTTTTGACGCGATTGGCACGAATTTTGCGCCTCCCTCGGACAGGTCAATGGAGACTGTCATTTTGGCAGGGAGGCGACGATGCCACGGAAGAAGAAGGACAAACTTCGCGAGCGCGACGTGGGCGGCATGAAGTATCTTCAGAAGCTGC
>SIAF01000227.1 GCA_009691905.1 Planctomycetaceae bacterium
TGCAGATTCACCCCGCTCAGGATCGGACGGACCCCATAGTGCTGCGTCAGGTCGACGATGTTGATCATGGGAAGTTCTTGCGATGCCTGAGGACTACAGAATCCGAAACCGCGGATGATCATCTCGTTCCCATGCTCCGCGTGGGAATGCGCGTTCCGACGCTCCGCGTCGTGATCGACATGCGCGACGATCTGTGCCTGGTTGCCGCTATTCCTGCCGACGACGCAGAGCGTCGGCAAGCGCGTTACCACGCCGAGCGTGGGAACGAGTCGCCCAGTCCTCAACGCCACAATTAGCGGGGCGGTTCAACGCCAGCGAAGCTTCGGCGTGTAATTCTTACAAAACGATGATGTCAGCGAAGAATCCTCGACCCGGCGCAGACTAATATTCGCTTGCCGCAACCCGATTTGCTGAAATGACTTGCGAAGACATCCGCACCAAATGCGACCTGCAATTTCAAATCTTTCGTCGTTCGGCCTCAATTTTGCCTCAAGTTCAGGCGTCGGGGAAATCAACAGGATGTTTGATCACCCAAGCAAGGAACCCCCAGAGCATGGACGCTCGCATCGGACGGTTGCTGTTGGTACCTGTCGCGGTCTGCCTCGCATCGGCCGGCCAGTCGGCACACGGCGCGACGTATAAGACGAAGAATTTCGTCGTGACGAACGCGTCGGCAGATACTGCAAAGAAAGTCGGCGACGCTGCCGAGATGTATCGCCGCGAACTGGCCATCGACTGGCTCGGTCGCGAACTGCCCCCGTGGTACGCGCCGTGCCCGATTTTCGTGAAAGTCGGCACGCTGGGGGCCGGTGGGCAGACGACCTTTTCGTTTCAGCCGAAATCGGGCGCTCCCGCCGAAGTCGGGGGCTGGGACATGAGAATCCAGGGATCGCTCGAGCGAATTCTCGATTCGGTCCTGCCGCACGAAATCTGCCACACGATCTTTGCCTGCTACTTCCGCCGGCCGCTTCCTCGCTGGGCCGATGAAGGGGCCGCAACCCTGATCGAGCATGAATCCGAACGACGCGCACAGGTCGAACGACTCAATCAGGTGCTCAAAACACCTCGCCGCATTCCGCTCAGGAAGCTGTTCGCACTCAAAGAGTATCCCAGCGACATGGGCGACGTGACGACGCTTTATGCCGAGGGCTATTCGCTCGCCGAGTTGCTCGTGCAAAAGGGGGGCAAGCCGCGCTACCTTCAGTTCCTGAATGACGCCCATCAACAGGGATGGGAAAAAGCGGTTCAGACGCATTACGGTTATCGCGGGGTCGACGATCTCGAAAAACAGTGGCAGTCGTGGGTCATGGCCGGAAGCCAGCCCTTGACGCTGCCTGAGGGACAAATGCTGGCCCAAAACGACAAATCGCCACGAGCGGCCGCAGGAGACGACGGGCTGATCGTTCGCGGCCAAAGTGAAGGCGGGCGGCCCTCTGAAATCCGCGACCCGTTTTTGACGCACTCGGTCGCTATGGCCGAAAGCCCGCTGCGTCCTGCGACACGCCGCTCTGAAACCAGGGCGCTTCCTTTGAACACGCTTGGGCGCAGCGGACAAACCAATTCATCGGCCGCCGCGCATCACGCCGCCGAAGACGAAAATCCCGGATGGGTTCCCGACGATTCAGAGTTGGCCGACCGTTCGCGGCCATCGCGCCGAAACGATGAAGCGACGGATGAACCGGGTTGGGTCGATGTCCCCCGCGCACCGGCGCAGAAGAATCGTGAAAAAAGCGGATCGGACGCCGACCGATCGGTACCGAACAAAATCACACGGGAACACGAATCCATCGCCGATTCGAAATCACTGGAAACGGTGCGGCCTTCCGCCGACAAAATTCCCTCATCGGTCCGACAGCGACCGACGGCGATGACCGATTCGGCCGACCGACGCGACGTCGCCGCACGCGCGCCACGCACTCCGTGGTCAGAGTTCCCCGCCGATTCGCGTCCCTCGCCGCTGATCTTCGCCGATCGCGACGGCAAATGAGTCTGCCGCTCGATCACGACAGCATCGCCAGCGGATGCTTCCTGTTCTCCAGCGGAAACGACACCGGTTTGCCTAAGCGGTGCGACTCGAAGGCGCCGGCAATCATCTCGATCGTGGTTCGGCCGTCGGATGCGCTGCACAGCGGCTGACGATCGTTCTCGATCGCCGAAATCAGGTCGTTGACCGCGACGACGTTGCCACGTTCATTGCCACCGGGAAGCGACTCAGGCTGGTCGACGCCTGCCGAGGT
Source organism: Planctomycetaceae bacterium (assembly GCA_009691905.1). Taxonomy (GTDB): domain Bacteria; phylum Planctomycetota; class Planctomycetia; order Planctomycetales; family Planctomycetaceae; genus SIAF01. The sequence continues at coordinate 2,238 of SIAF01000227.1, forward strand.
CACTTTTTGCCAGGCAGCGCCGCTGCGGCCCGGCGACCAGCCGGGATCGGCCAGAAAATGCACGGCAGGCAGGTAGCCCGACAGATATTCGACGACCCCTTTCGAACCGAGAATCTGCAGTGCAAACCGCGCCGGGTTGCCCCCCTGGCTGCGCCTCGATCCGAAAAATCCAGTGATCCCATCCGCAAACTGATACTGAGCCGAGACCGCATCTCCGGCCAACGGGCCTAACCCTTCAGGTCCGGGAGCTATATCCATTCGCGTTACGGGGCGTCCCTTTGTTGTCAACTGAGCGAAACACGACTGCGGCGTTCCGGCAAACGCGGTCATCAGATTGAGCATGTGACTGCCGAGCACCCAGAAATCCTCGCATCCGCCGCGCTGATCTTCCTTGCCGCGTGCCCGTAATTCAAGCAGCGTCCCCAGCTTCCCGTCGGCGATCATTTTCTGCACGACCGGGATGATCGGGCAATACCGCGTCTGGTGAGCCAGCGCCAGTTTGGCGTGCGTCATCTCGCAGGCGCGGACGATCGCGTCTGCTTCTTCAAGCGTGCGGCAAAAGGGCTTTTCCATGAAGACATGTCTGCCGCGCTCGACGCAGGCCAGCGCGAATTCGTGGTGCCGATCGATCCACCGCGGGCCGATCGCGACGATCTCGGGTTTCTCGGCTTCGAGCATGGCCCGGTAGTCGGCATAAGCGGTTTTCGCGCCGCTGCGAGCGACGGCCTTGGCGCGTCCCGTTTCGTCTTCGTCGGCGACCGCAACCACAACAGCTTCGGGAATTTCCTTCCAGACGGTGTCGATCCCATGACCGTAATCGCCGTGGCCGGTGCTGCCGATGATTGCAACGCGGTAGGTCCTGGGCATAGCGGCCTCGCAACAACAATAACAGGTGGAAGGTAAGGCAGGGCATTTAACCGGGCAGTCGGCACTGCGAGACCGCATTGTGCAATCAGAGTGTCGCACTCCGCAAGCGAATCGTCGAATACTCTTGCCCGATTTCGGCGCGTCTGACAGAATCATCGACGTCAATGGGATTCAAAGATATGTCACGCCTCAAGGAAGTCGATTCGATGCGTAGATCTCGCCGATGCGTTTCGTCTGGTTATGGATTCTTGGTGGGATTGGCACTGGCGGGCGTTGCGTCCCTGACAACGGCAATCGGGCCAGGCGGATCTTGCTGCCAAGCGGCCGAGCCGAACGCGGCCGACGAGAAATTCACGCCCCCGCCGTTGGCCGAACTCGACGCCCAGGCCGGCTGGATCGATCAGCCGGTGGTTGACACGCTCGCGGCCCTGCGAAAACAGCAGGCGGGCGAAAAGCCGCGGGCGACCATCGCGGCGGCTCTGGCGATGAAGAACAAATCTCGCCCGGACAACGAGAAAATCGCCGGCGCTCTGGGGCGGGTGGCGACCGATGACGCGCAAATCGACTACGAAGCGAACATCAATCGCCACATTCGCCGCGACGTCAAAAGCACTAATCCGATCATGATGAGCGCCACCGAAGAATTCGACATCGCCGGACTGACGGGCCTGTCGTTTTTCGGGTTCGACTGGCGGCTGGAACCGCTGGCCACGGCCGAAACGGTGGTCTCCTGGCAGACAAGCAAAGATCGTCTGATGGACAAACTGGTGATCCGCAAAGATCTGACCTGGTCCGACGGCCGCCCGATCACGGCCCACGACGTCGAGTTCAGCTACCACACGATCATGAACGACAAAGTGCCTGTTCCCGCCGTCCGGTCGGGCACCGACAAACTGAAGGCCGTCCACGCCTACGACGATCAGACGGTCGTCTTTTTTCATAAAGAGGCCCTGGCGACCAACGTCTGGAACATCAATTTTCCGGTCATCGCCAAACACATCTATGAGAATTCGCTGGCCGACGACTACACGATGCAGGAAAGCAAGTATCACGTCAGATACGAGAACGACCCGGTCTGCGGCGGTCCGTACACGATCACCAAGCGCGTCCGTCGGCAGGAAATCGTGCTGACGCGGCGCGAAAGCTACTACCTGCATGAGGGGAAGCAGGTGCGCGACAAGCCGTACTTCAGGGAAATCCGATTCCGGATCCTTGAAGACGGCAACATCGCCCTCCTGGCGATGAAGAACGGCGAAATCGACGAAATGATCCTCACCGCCGAACAATGGGTCACGCAAACCGGCGACGACGATTACTACCGGCTGAACACGAAAATTTCGGGTCTGGAATGGACGTATTTCGGCTTCAACTGGAACCAGAAGACGGCGTACTTTTCCGACGTGCGCGTCCGCAAGGCCATGGCGCACGCCTTCGACTACCGCGAAATGCTCGACAAGATGTTTTACGGGCTGTACGAGCAATCGAACGGAATGTTCCACAAGGGGGCCTGGATGGCGCCCAAAAAACCTCCCGCGTTCTACAAGCAGGATCTCGACAAGGCCGAAGAGCTGCTCGATGCCGCCGGCTGGGATGACCACGACGGCGACGGCATCCGCGACAAGAAAATCGACGGCAAACTGGTGAAGTTCGAGTTCAGCCTGCTGTGCCCGTCGATCCCCGAGCGCATCAAATTGTGCGCGCTGCTCAAAGAGAACCTGGCGCAGATCGGCATCATCTGCAACGTGCGGCAACTGGAATCGACCGTCATGAACGATCGGCTGCTCAAGCACGAGTTTCAGGCGGCGTTCGGCGGCTGGGGAACCGGCACCGATCCCGATACGTCCGACAACATCTGGGCCACCGGAGAGGGTCGCAATTTCGGCTACTACTCGAACCCCAAGGTCGACGATCTCTACAAACAGGGCCGCCTTGAATTCGACCGCAAGAAGCGCGGCGAGATCTACGGTCGAATTCACGAGTTGATTTACGAAGACCAGCCGTACACGTTTCTTTACTTCCGCGATGCGTTTTACGGCTTCAACAAGAAGCTGCGGGGAATCAATTTCACCCCGCGCGGTCCATATCATTACGGGCCGGGCTTCAACAGCATCTACAAGGTCAAGTGAGTGCTTAACTACCTGGTCCGCCGCCTGTTCATCGGTGCCTTGACGCTGCTGTTGATCACGTTTGTGATCTTCGCGCTGATCCGCAATATCCCGGGGACCCCGCTGACGGTCGCCATTTCAGAGACCGACCCCAGCCGCAAGCTCAATCCGGCCGATCTCGAACGAATCAGCAAAACGTACGGTCTCGACAAGCCCTGGCAGGAGGCGTACGTGCTGTGGCTGGGGAACGTGCTCAAGGGTGATTTCGGCCAGTCGTTCTCGCGGAAGAAGCCGGTGACGACGATTATTGCCGAGCGCATCGGCCCCACGCTGCTTTTGTCGCTGACATCGATCGTACTGGCCTACGTTCTGGCGATCCCGCTGGGGTTGTACGCTACCGCCCGCAGCGGCAAATTCGACGAGCGTCTGACGAGTCTGGGGCTGTATATGCTGTACTCGCTGCCGGCCTTCGTCGGAGCGCTGTTACTGCTGCTCTTGCTGTACCAGAAGCTGCATTGGTTCCCGCTGATCGGGATGACCAGCGACGACTACGAATCGCTGACGACCTGGGAAAAGATGCGCGACATCGGCTGGCACTGCGTTCTGCCGGTCACCTGTTACACCTACATCAGCCTGGCTTATGACGCGCGGTTCATTCGCGCCAATATGGCCGAGGTGATTCGCCAGGATTACATTCGCACGGCTCGGGCCAAAGGGGTCGGCCCCCTGCGCGTGCTGTTCGTGCATGCCTTTCGCAACACGCTGATTCCGCTCGTCACGCAAATCGGGCTGACGTTGCCGGCGCTGCTCAGCGGGTCGGTCATTCTCGAACGGATCTTCAGTTGGCCCGGCATGGGCAGCCTGTTTTTTGATTCCATCGGCGAGCGCGACTATCCGACGATCATGGGGCTGACCTTGATGTTCTCGGTGCTGACGCTGGCCGGCCAGTTGCTGGCCGACCTTCTGTATGCCGCCGTCGACCCCCGTGTTGGATATTCGTAAGGCGATTCATGGTCAGAGCGGCAACATCAACATCCGGGTCTGTCGACGCGCCGCCGCCGGTGCCCGAAACTGCGCACCATTCGCGCGGGTTCTGGGCCGAGGCCTGGCGGCAGTTTCGCCGTCGCAAACTGGCGATGGCGGCCTTCTGCTCGGTCTGGTTTCTGGTTGTCGTCGCATTGCTGGCGCCCGCCATTGCCGGGACCAAACCGATCGTTTGCCGCTACAAAGGCGAGCTGTACTTTCCCGCGCTGGCCTACTTCAACGAGTCGTGGGAGAATCCGATCTTTTTCAACGACAAGTTTCGCAAAATCTATCCGAAGAATCTCAAAAAGAAAGACCCCGAAAGCTGGGCCGTCTGGCCGCTGTTCTATCAGGATCCCTTCCGACGCATCAAAGAGGGAGAATGGGAAGGGCAACCCGAGAATCCTTCGGGAGATCAGGGCGCCCCCAACAAGTACAACCTGTTCGGCACCAATCAGCAGGGCATCGACGTCTTTGCACAAATGGTGCATGGGACGACGATCGCGCTCTTGGTGGGCTTCGTCTCGATGGGAATCGCCTCGCTGATCGGCATCACGTTCGGGGCCGTGGCTGGTTACCTCGGGGGCTGGGCCGACATGGTTCTCAGCCGGATCACCGAAGTCGTGATGTGCGTTCCGACATTGATTCTGATCCTGGCGCTGCTCGCGATCGTCGAGAAGACGACGATCTGGCATATAATGGCTGTCATCGGCTGCACGGGTTGGACCAGCATCGCCCGCCTGGCCCGCGCCGAGTTCCTTAAGCTTCGTGACAGCGACTTCGTGATTGCCGCGCGGGCCCTGGGGGTTGGCTGGCCGCGGATCATCTTCCGCCACGTTTTACCCAACGCCCTCGCGCCGGTGCTCGTCCCGATCACGTTCGGCATTGCCTCGGCCATTCTGACCGAAAGCAGTCTCAGCTTTCTGGGCTTCGGCGCTCCCCCCCCGAACCCGAGCTGGGGGACTCTGCTCAATTCGGGCCGCGACAACATGCACCTGTGGTGGCTGATCGTTTTTCCCGGCGCGGCAATTTTTCTGGCCGTGCTGGCATACAACCTGATCGGCGAAGGGTTGCAGGAAGCCACCGACCCGCGGTTGCGCGATCCCGGGCGGTGACGTTTTGCATTCGCGCATAGCGAGCCGGTGGGTTTATCCCACCGGTCCGTCTGTGAATCTCGGAATAGAACCGGTGGGGTAAACCCACCGGCTCGCTTTCTTCTCGCCTTTCTGGCGCAACGCTCGACTGTATACGCTCCCGATTGACCCCACGCATCAGCCTTGCTTGATGCAATTCCGCTCGATATTGTTGCGACTTCATTGGCCGCTCATCGAACATACAAAGGACTTCTCATGCCGCTTGAGAACGCTGGTCGGGATTCCACTCCACCGTCGCGCCGCGATTTTCTCGCCACCGCTGCCGCCGCCGGCATTTACAGCTTCACGATCGTCCCGCGGCACGTCCTTGGGGGACCGGGCCAAACTCCTCCCAGTGATCGGCTCAATGTCGCCGGGATCGGCGCGGGGGGCATGGGGGGCGGCGATATCGCAACGGTGGCCAAACTCGGCGCCAACATCGTGGCGCTGTGCGACGTTGACGACGTGCGGGCTGCCGGCTCGTTTGGTGCCTTTCCCAAGGCGAAAAGATACAAAGACTTCCGCGTCATGCTCGACAAGGAAGCCAAAAACATCGACGCCGTCACCGTCGGGACCCCCGATCACACGCACGCCGTCGCGGCAATGGCGGCGATCCGGGCCGGCAAGCACGTCTACGTCCAAAAGCCCCTGACGCATACCCTGCACGAATGCCGCGAGCTGACCAAAGCCGCCCGTGCCGCCAAAGTTGTCACCTCGATGGGCAACCAGGGGCATGCTTCGGAAGGTTCGCGACTCACCAACGAATGGATTCAAGCGGGATTGATCGGCGAGGTGCGTGAAGTCCACGTCTGGTCTGACCGCGCGGGTGCGATGTGGAAGCAGGGAGTCGGCCGTCCGACCGAGACGCCGTCGATTCCCTCGACGTTCGACTGGAACCTGTGGCTCGGCCCCGTCGCCGACCGCCCCTACAACCCGGCGTACGCACCGCATCTGTGGCGCGGGTGGTGGGACTTCGGGACCGGCGCGCTGGGCGACATGGGCTGCCACATTATCGACCATCCCGTGTGGGCGCTGAACCTCGGGGCGCCGACGTCGGTCGAAGCCCGCGTCACGCACGATGGGACGCTGCTGGCAGGCAACAAGATCAACTTCGAATCGTTTCCGATCGCGGCGATCATTTACTACGAGTTCCCCGCGCGGGGCAGCCTGCCGCCGGTCAAAATGACCTGGTACGACGGCGGCCTGATGCCCCCCAACCCGTCGGAATTGCCCGCGGGCACGCAGCTTCCCACGAACGGCGTGCTGTACGTCGGCAGCAAAGGGATGATGTATCACAGCTCGCACGGCGGCATGCCGCAGCTTTTGCCGGCTTCGCTCAACGAGCAGGCCGCCGCCGTGCCCAAGACGATCGAGCGCTCGCCCGGCCACTACGAAGAATGGGTGCTGGCCTGCAAGGGGGGCAAGCGGCCGGTCGACAATTTCGACTATGCCGGGCCGTTGACCGAAACGGTGCTGCTGGGGGTTTTGTCGATGCGTTCCCCCGCCACGCGGCTCGAATGGGACAGCGAGAACCTCAAGGTGAAAAACGTGCCCGACATCAACCAGTACGTCCACATCGACTACCGCAAAGGGTGGACGCTGTAATGATCCTCGTTCTGACTGTCGCGGGTCGTGGGCGTCAACCCTGATTCCCGCCCCACACCCGCTGGGGTACAATCGGGTCATGGCCGACAAGCAACTCAATCTTCGCCAAGACAGCGACTTTCTCCATCGCACCACCTTCGTTCTTGCCGTTGCTGTTGCTGCGGTCATCGCCGTTGTAGTTGACGGGATAGCCTGGAGAGTATTCTGGTCGCTAATCTCTTTTGCGTCACTCGTGCTCGCGATCATTTATTGGCGACGATACGGCAACTCTCCCGCTCCAACTCCAGACGACAAGGTATGATCAAACGGACCCGCTACCCTGTCGCACCTTGGGCGAATGATTTTGGCGATTGTCAAGTCGGCCCCGGCCTGCGAGCGGCATCGGACGCGCCGGCCCGGGGGTGACGGACCGCACCGTATTAAGTACAACAGAGCCGCTTGGTTAAGACGTGCCGGCCGACCACGGTCAAACACCAAGCGTTCGAGTCTTCTGTTTCCCGATCTCCCTTGGAAACCCGTTTGTGAATCTCCCCCGCAATCCCACTCGCGCCGTTGTGATTGGCACCGTGACGATCGGCCAGGGGCATCCGATTGCCGTACAGAGCATGTGTGCAACGCACACTCAGGATATCACGGCGACGGTCGCGCAGGTCAACGACTTGCACGCCGCCGGGGCTGATGTCGTGCGGATCGCCGTCGACAGTCGCAAGGATGCCGACGCACTCGCTGAGATTCGCCGCCAGACGGCGGCCAACCTTGTGATCGACCTGCAGGAAAATTATCGTATGGCCGAACTGGTGGCGCCGCACGTCGACAAGCTGCGCTACAACCCCGGTCACCTGTACCATCACGAGCGCGAGAAGCCCTGGCAGGACAAGGTCCGCTATCTGGCCGACGTCGCCGCACAAAACGACTGCGCGATGCGGGTCGGCGTCAACTGCGGCTCGGTCGACCCGGCCAAGGCCGAGAAATACGGCGAACACGACTCGATCTCGCCGATGATCGAAAGCGCCCTCGATCACTGTGCGTTTTTGGACAAGATCGGCTTTACGCGGTACTGCGTGTCGCTCAAAGATTCTGACCCGGCCAAAGTCATCGACGTCAATCGTCGGTTTGCCGCCGAGCGTCCCGACGTGCCGCTGCATCTGGGAGTCACCGAGGCAGGCCTGCCCCCCGAAGGGGTCATCAAGACGCGGATCGCCTTCGAGCAACTGGTCAGCCAGGGGATCGGCGACACGATCCGCGTTTCGCTGACGGTCCCCAACTCGCGCAAGCGGGAAGAAATCGAAGCCGGGCGCGGCATTCTTGCCGACATCGCCGCCGGCCGGGTGCGCAGCGTCGTCAAATTCGATCGGGAGGGGCTGAACATCATCAGTTGCCCGAGTTGTTCGCGGGTCGAGAACGAGGCCTTTATCGAGCTGGCCCAGGACGTTAAAGAACTGACCGCTTACGCCAAAGAGTATGCCCTGACGATCGCCGTCATGGGGTGCCGCGTGAACGGACCCGGCGAAACCGACGACGCCGACCTGGGCCTGTGGTGCGCCCCGAACTTCGTGAACCTGAAGCGCGGCGGAATCGAACTGGGGGCCTTCCCCTACGATGAAATTCTGCCGAAACTCAAGCAGGAACTGGACGCGCTGATCGCCCAGCGTCAGCCGGCGCGGGTTTGAAGGTCTCAGGGTCATGACTCCAATGATCGAAGTTTCCGTTCGCCTCGGCTGCTTCGCCGGCATTCTGCTGGCAATGTCAGTCTGGGAGTCTCTGGCCCCGCGGCGGTCGCTGACAGTCAGCAAACCCCTGCGGTGGACAAGCAATCTGGCGCTCGCCACAGTCAACAGCGTATTGGTTCGCCTCGTCTTGCCGCTTTCAGCCGTGGCGACAGCCGCGCTGGCCGACGAGGCGCACTGGGGTCTGTTCCACTCGATCGTCTGGCCCCGGTGGGTGGAATTTGTGATCGCCGTGATGTTGTTGGATTTTGCCGTGTATGTGCAGCATGTGCTGTCTCACGCGGTCCCTGCGTTCTGGAAATTCCATCAGGTCCACCATGCCGACCTCGATTTCGACGTGACGACGGGGTTGCGGTTTCACACCGTCGAAATCCTGCTGTCGATGGTGCTCAAGATGGCCGTCGTGGCTGCGCTCGGCCCATCGATCGTGAGCGTCCTGACCTTCGAGGTGCTGCTCAATGCCACGTCGATGTTCAATCACGGCAACGTCAGGATTCCAGCACTGATCGAGCGGAGCCTGCGGCTACTGGTGGTGACACCCGAAATGCACCGCGTTCACCATTCAGTGATCCCGGCGGAGACGAACAGCAATTTCGGATTCAACCTGTCGTGGTGGGACTATCTGTTGGGGACGTACCGGGGTCAACCGGCCGCCGGCCACGAACTGATGCAAATCGGCCTGGCGCACCTGCGGGACGAACGGCAGGTGGAGCGACTGCCGGGAATGCTGGCACTGCCGTTCCACAGTAGCACCGGCGGCTATACGATTTGCGGGCGGGACAACGCGCCCTCCGGCAACAGTGATCGTTTAGTGCCATGACGTCCTCGAATTGCAGCTCGCATGAGATTCGGCTGGCAACAATCAGGAGACTGGCCCAGGGCCAGCGCCCACTAAGTCGTTATTCCTGTGAGGGTTTGCACGAGGAATTTCTCATTCCATCCGCAGCAGCGGCGTTTCATGGCCAGGCTGTCTTTGCCCGGGTGCTGCTTGAGCAGCGATAAAGTGAATCGGTTCAGCCAGGC
>SIAF01000228.1 GCA_009691905.1 Planctomycetaceae bacterium
TCCTTCCGTGGACTGCGGCTTGAATTACCAGCAGCTTCGCGGAAGAACGCCGTTTTTAGCAAGATCACTTTCGAGCTCCCCGCCGATCAAGTCCTATTGAGAGTCGTTTTGCGTTGTTTTTCGTGGGATTGAGTGAATCGCACCCCATTAAACTGCGAACCCTCACCAGCCTGCTGACTGTGTGCCTGGGGCTGTCGATTGTCGTACCCGGTTACGGCCAGGAGGCAGTCGAGGTGCAGTTGCCTCCCGGAGTCGTCGCTCCACCGGGGGTAAGAACAAAAGGGGCGCCCGGCCAACCCCCAACCGCCGCCACGCCGACCGACGGCTCGAAACCCGCCGACGGGGCGCCTGCAAACCCCGGTGACAAGAAGCCTGACGGCCCTCTCAAGACCACGCCGCGCCCCCAGAAGTCGGCGATCGAGCCCCGACCCGAAGAATTGAAACAGCGGCTCGATGACGATGGCAAGGTGCGTTTCAACTTTCAGGGTCAACCATGGCTGGGGGTGCTCGAATGGCTGGCCGAGATTTCACAGCTCAGTCTCGACTGGCAGGAATACCCTTCGGATTTTCTCAACCTGCGGACGCAGCGCAGCTACACGGTCGACGAGGCGCGCGACCTGATCAATCGGCATTTGCTCGATCGCGGGTTCACGCTGATCAAACATGGCGAAGTGCTGTCGGTGGTCAACATCAAGAAGCTCGACCCGAGTCTCGTCCCCCGCGTGCGGCCCACCGATCTCGACCAGCGTGAGCCGCACGAGTTCGTCAAGGTGTCGTTTCCCCTCGACTGGCTGATCGCCGAAACAGCAGTGGAAGAGTTCAAGCCGATGCTCAGCCCCAATGGCAAATTGACCGCGCTGAAATCGACAAATCGCATCGAGGCGATCGATGCGGTCGCCAACTTGCGAGAGATTCGCGACGTGCTGCGGGACGAGCAATCGGGCCAGGGGCGCAAGCGTCTGGTCCGCGAGTTCAAGCTCGAATACGTCCGCGCCGGCGACGTGCTGGAATCGCTGCAGGGACTGCTGGGACTTGAAAAAACTCCGGGGGCCGCTCCAGCGGGCGACCCCAACCAGCAGGCCATGCAGCAGCAGATGATGATGCAACAGCGCGCGCAACAGCAGCAGAATTGGCAGCCTCCCCCGCCGAAACCCAAGGTGGAGGTGCATCTGGTCGTCAACCAGCGCGAAAACAGCGTTGTGGCGCATGCGCCTGCCGACCAGATGGCGGTGATCGCCGAGGCCGTCACGCTGCTCGATGTTCCCTCCGACAAGTCGCAGTCGCTGCTGAAAAACGTCAACCGCATGCAGGTCTATCGCATGTCGGCGATTGACCCCGAGTCGCTCGTCAAATTACTCAACGAATTGGGCGATCTCGAACCCACCACGCGGCTGCAGGTCGACAAGAAGAACCAGTCGGTCATTGCCTATGCGTCGCTGGTCGACCACATGACGATTCGCATGCTCGTGGCGCGGCTGGATGGTTCTGAACGTAAATTCGAGGTGGTCCGCCTGCGCCGACTCGAAGCCGACTATGTCGCCGGGACCATCGAATTCATGATGGGGGGCGGCGATAAGAAAAAGCAGAACAATCAGTTCAGCCCGTTTTTCGATTACTATCCCTACGGCGGCCGCAACAACCAGCAGCAGGAGGAATCGAAGAAATTCCGCGTCGACGCCGACGTCGAGAACAATCGCCTGCTGCTGTACGTCAACGAGATTGAACTCGCGGAAATCCAGAACCTGCTGGTGAAGCTGGGCGAAATGCCCGCCGCCGGCGGCAACCCTTCCATGATGCGCGTGCTCGAGAGCATCGATCCCGCCGAGGCGGACGAGCTGCTGCGCCGCCTGAAAAAAACCTGGCCGGGAGTGTCGCCCCATCCTCTGCAGTTCGGCCCTGGGGCCGAAAGCCGCGCTGATCCGCTCGATGAGGTCGATTCCGACCCTGCCGCCCCGGCCAAGCCGGCCAAACGATCGAAGCCCCAGACGACGACCGATCGCCGCTCCCCTCGATCGCGAGCCGGTGACACCGCTGGGCCGCCCGAACAGGAACCGGCCGCAAACGGTGCCGTCAACCAACTGCTGCGGCTTGTGCAACTTAAGGAGCAGCCCCTGGCGAGCGAAGACGAAGTCGCTGGCGACGACGGGGCCGACGACACAGCGGCCGGTGACGATCTTGTCGACGATGAGCGGTCGAAATCGAAAACGACCAGCCCGACGCACGAAACGACTGACGAACCGGCCGAGATCGACGACGACGCGGCTGTTGAAGAGCGCGTCGCGCCCCCCGCGGCGCGGCAACCCGCATCTCCCTCACGTCGACGGCCCCCCGCCGAAGCACCGGCGCCGATTCGCATCGGTCGCGGCCCGGATGGGCGGCTGGTCATCGCCTCCGACGACCCGGCGGCCCTCGATCAGTTGGAAGACCTCGTGTCGCGCCTGGCACCGCCGCGTCGCGAGTACAAGGTCTTTGTGATGAAGCACAAGTCGACGTTTGCCTACAGCGTCGCCCAGAACCTCAAGGATTTCTTCGAAGACAAAGATAAGGACAAAAACACACGCACGTACGATCCGTACATCGGCCGCTTTCGGAGCGGCGGCCAGACGGAAGATTCGGGCCGTCGGCTGTCGAAACGCCGGCCTTTGAAATTCATCACCGATTTCGATTCGAATTCGATTCTCGTGACCGGCGCCGATAGCGCCCAGCTGACGATCATCGAAGATCTGATCGAAATGTACGACGTGCCGGATTCGAAAGATTCACAGTCGTCGCGAATCACAAAGGTTTACCAGGTGCGACACTCGAAAGCGCGAGTCATCGCCGACGCGCTTAAAGAAGTTTACCGCGACCTGTTGAGCATCAATGACCCGGCAATGCAGCAGGCGCAAAACAACCAGAAAAAAGATCGGCCCCCCGAGCCGCAGTATACATACGTCTTCAACTCGGGCGAGCCCGGCGACGGCAAGAAGCCCGAGGCGCCGATCAAGTTCAAAGGCGCCCTCTCGATCGGCGTCGACGATCTTTCGAATACGCTGGTGATTTCGGCCGGCGAGGGGCTGCTCGCCAGCGTCGAAGATACGATCAAGACCCTCGACGAGGCGGCCCGCCCCACCGTCAATCGCATGCAGGTGCTCAAACTCGACCGCAGCATCGACGTCAACGAGGTTCAAAAACGAATCTCGAAGCTGCTGCCCAAACGCCCGCCGCCCCAACCGCCGCAGCCCGGTCAGCAGCAACTGCCCCAGCAGCCGCAGCGCGAGGGGCCGCCGGGCAATGGTTCGACGACGATCATTGAGAATTAGGGCGACAGCGCACCTCACCAGTGTTCGACCGGGCCTGACGGCACGGGGATGTGCATCTCGTCGAGTTGCTCGAAGCGGCTGCCGACCGTCGGGCCCCGCGCTGCGATTTCGTCCAGCGTCTGTTCGACCGCTGCGACCGTGTGCGCCTGCTGAAACGCATTTCGCAGGGTCGGCGCGACGTGCATCGATTTCAAGTACCAGTGGGCCATTTTGCGAAAGAAGGGGACGGCCCGCTCGGGCCCGCGCAGTTCGATCGCGTACGTGAACTGCCGCCGCAGCAGCGTCAGCTTGTCGTCGAAACTGCCGGTGGGGTCGCACGAGCCAGTCGCTTCCCACTTTACGAGCTGTTTAAAAATCCACGGATTGGCCAATGCCCCGCGGCCGATCGACACGCCGTGGCAGCCGGTTTCGCGCAGCATCCGCTCGGCATCGGCGACCGTCCGCACGTCGCCGTTGCCGATCACGGGAATCGACCGCACGGCGTCGACGACCGCCTTGATTCCGTCGCGATTGACCAGGCCGCTGAAACCCTGCTGCCGCGTGCGGCCGTGAATCGCCACCGCCGCAACCCCCACCTGCTCGAAGGCCCTGGCGAAGCGGGGGGCGGTGATCCGCTGGTCGTCCCACCCCAGCCGCATCTTGACGCTGACGGGAATTCTCACCGACCGCACGACGCGCTCGACGAGGCTCACCGTTTCATCGGTGCGGCACATCATGCTCGCACCCGAGCCGGTCTTCGTGACCTTATTGACCGGGCAACCCATGTTGATGTCGATCGACGCCACGCCTCGGGCTTCGAGAAACTGTGCCGCCCGCGCCATCAAGTCCACGTCGCTGCCGAAAATCTGCACCGCCAGGGGCTGATCTTCGGGACAGGTGGCAATCAGCTCCTGCGTCTTGGTTGAGTTTTCGAGCAGCCCCCGCGCATTGACCAGATCGGTCGTGGCCAGCCCGACCCCGCCGATCTCGCGGATGATCCGCCGAAACGGCAGGTTCGTGAACCCCGCCAGCGGCGAAAGCAGCCACCGCGACGGCAACTTGAGCGGTCCATAGGCGATGGGCGGCAACTTCGGCGGGACAGGTAGTTCGGCAGCAGTTCGCATGCAATCTCTGGTTTCGTCATCATCGCCCGCACTCCGCGGACCAACTCAAGATCGCAGATTCGTCACAGAAAGTGAACTCGTACAAAAAAACAGCCGCGAATATGCGCACCAGACACAATCGTCCGTTTAGCCGCGAGCCGCAGACGAGTTATTCGTATGATTCGTGCGATTCGTGGTTCGCGCGTCGTCTTTTTTGATTGCGCCGGTTTCCTGGTTACTGCTCGCCTGCGGCTCGCGGCTAAACGGACGCTGGTGTCAGTTGTGGCCTGTCGTTTTGAATTGCGCCCTGTGATTTCATTTCCGCTGTCCCATCGTGGTATATTCGCGAACTTGATGTTGTTCCTTCACGGTTCCAGTCGGCTACTCCAGGATTTCGATATGCGCTTACGAATTTTGCCGGTGGTGCTGTTCGTTCTTGCGGCAACCCTGGCCGGGGCCGACGACTCTCCGCCGCGGTCGCTCGATCCGCGAATCAAAATCGAGCTGTTCGCCGAGAACCCGCAGATCGTGACTCCGACCGGAATCGATGTTGATTCCAAGGGGCGCGTGTGGGCGATCGAGAGCAACACCCACTTCCCGCCCGAAGGCTACAAAGGACACCCCGGCGATCGTGTGCTCGTGATGAGCGACACCGACGGCGACGGCAAAGCCGACCGGATCGTCACGTTCAAAGAGGGGCTGACGTTTTCGATGAGCGTTGCCGTGCGGCCGGTTTGGTTCTCGGCAAGCACGATGGCAGAGAAACCGGGGGCTGACGCCCACGGCTCGCCACGCATTTCGGTTTACATCGCGACCAGGCGCGAGATCGTGCTCTTCTATGACGACGACGGCGACGACAAGGCCGACCGGGACGAGTTGATCGTGCGGCTCGAATCGAAGGGCGACTACCCTCACGACGGCCTGGCGGGAATCGCCTTTGATGCGCTGGGTTGGATGTATTTCGGGTGCGGCGAAAACCTGGGGGCCGACTACAAGCTGATCGGCTCCGACGGCACGAGCCTCTCGGGGGGTGGCGAAGGAGGGAGCGTCTATCGCTGCCGACTCGACGGCACGAAACTCGAGCGCTGGGCGACCGGCTTCTGGAACCCGCACGCCAGTTGCTTCGACGCCTTCGGGCGATTGTTCACCGTCGACAACGATGCCGACAGCCGCCCGCCGTGCCGACTGTTGCACATTATCTCCGGCGGCGACTACGGCTACCGCTACCGCAACGGCCGCAAGGGGCTGCACCCGTTCACCGCCTGGAACGGCGAAATACCCGGCACCCTGCCGATGGTCGCCGGCACCGGCGAAGCGCCGTCGGGCATTCTCGCCTACGAATCCGATGGCCTGCCCGAGGAGTACATCGGCAACCTGCTGGTCACAAGCTGGGGCGACCACCGCATCGATCGTTTTCGGCTCAAACCGCGCGGTGCGTCGTTCGAGTCGCTAGCCGAGCCGCTGATTGTCGGCGGCGAAAATTTTCGTCCTGTCGGCATCGCATGTGCCCCTGACGGCAGTCTGTACTGCACCGATTGGGTGCTGAGGGACTACAACCTGCATGGGAGGGGGAGGGTGTGGAGGATTTCTCCGGTCGGTGAATCGACAGCGGCGGACAAAACCACGAAACCGGTCGGAGTCGCGTCGCTAAGGTCAAAGTCGCTCACAATGCGTCGCAGGGCCGCGATGACCCTGAGCCGAATCCCAGACGGACGAGCGGAACTCATCGAGTTCTATCGTAACACGAACAATGACGAGCGCGGGCGCATTGAGGCAGCCGCAGCGTTCTCGCTCGGAATTCAGTCCTTTGATGAATTCGAGGAAAGCGTCGGTGATGGCAAAGAGGTCAATCGCGCGGCATTTTCCATAATCCAAGCCGCGCTCGAAAATCTAAGGCTGCGAAATGACGCGAAGGTGGCGGCGTTCGAAAGCTTTCTCGGGGGTCAAGCGCTGGCTTACGGCAACGAATTGCTACGGGAAGAGGTGGAGTCGCTTGGATTGGAATCGCTGCGATTCATTGCATCACTGTTCGATGCCAAAATTTTCGTGAAGGGCAACTCGTACGATCTACTCTCAACGAATCTGAACGTGATGCTCGACCAAGGAGACCCGTTCATGTATTCCACGCTCTTCACCTCTCTGGCGACGCGAGGTAGCAAAGAGCTGTTGCTCGCGACGTATGACAACAGCAAGCTGAGTTCCGGAATGGCTCGTGCAGGGTTGATTTTGGCCGCAAGGATCCGCGATCCACAGGCGCGAGAGTTTGTGGAACGCGGTCTCAACGACCGATCCGAAATTGTGCGTCGCCTTTCCGTCCAGTGGATCGCCGAGGAAAAAGTCAACGAATTCCGCCCGAAGGTCGAGGCATTGCTCAATGATCCAGCCATCACCGCCGACCTGTTCCTCGCAACGCTGGCGGCCCTGGAGATGCTCGACGGCGTGCCGCCGCAGAAGTTCGACGAGACGCCGCCGGGGAAGTATGTGTTGCCGATGGTCAAGGACGACAAGCGCCCCCCGTCGGTCCGGGCGCTGGCGCTGCGGATGGTCGATCCCGGCGACCCTGGACTGGACGCCGGACTGCTGGGAAGTCTGGTCGAATCGCAAGACCCGGCACTCCGCCTGGAAGCGGTGCGGACCTTGCAGCAATCCCCCGTAGAACAAGCGTCCCGCTTGTTAACCCCCATCGCCACGAATAAAAGTCTCGACAACACCCTGCGTGCCGAAGCCATCGTCGGCCTCGCCCGTCCCGACAAAGAGGGTCGGCCAGCCGCCCAGACGCGCGACGTGCTGTTGAAATTACTGGCGGGTGACAACGCCGTGTTGCGCCGGGAGGCGTTGCGGTCGCTGCGCGGGTTTGTCGGTACCGATGCGGCGGTTAAGCAGGCGATTGCCAGTCTGGCGAAGTCGGAGGCGGGGGGGGTGTTGAAGGAGGAGATTGCGCTGGCACTGGGGGGCGGACCGGGGGGGTTAACCCCCCGGCTCGCTTCGCAACGAGCTGCACTCGTTGAGTTGGCGCGCGAGGGTGACGACGCTGATGCGGGGCGGCGTGGGTTTTATCATGCGAACAGTGCCGGGTGCGCCAAGTGCCATACGGTCAACGGGCGCGGCGGGAAGATCGGCCCCGATTTGTCGACGATCGGCCGGGCGCTCGCGCGAGAGCGGCTCGTCGATTCGATTCTCGAACCGGGTAAAGAAATCGCCCCGCAATTCGTCGCCTGGTCGTTCGAAACGACTGCGGGAAAAATTCATACCGGCATGATCGTCCACGAAAACGAGGGCCAGACGATCATCGGCGACACCGAGGGGAAGTTGACCGAACTCAAAACGATCGACATCGTGCAGCGCGTCCCGCAAAAGGCATCGGTCATGCCCGAGAAACTCGCCGAGCGGATGACGAGGCAGGAATTCCGCGACCTGCTGGCGTTTTTGGAAACGCTCAAGTGATAGGGTGGCTACGGAGACGGGGTCGGCGGTTCATCCGCCTCGTGCGTCCCACCGATCCAACCTTTCCGCCGAAAGAAGATGAACTGTCCGATCGTGATGATGACCATGACCACCAGGCACACCGGGTAGCCCCAGTACCAGTTGAGTTCGGGCATGTTCCACGGCGAACTCGCGGGGTTGAAGTTCATCCCATACAACCCGACGATGAACGTCAGCGGGATGAAAATCGTCGAGATCACCGTCAGGACTTTCATGACTTCGTTCATGCGGTTGCTGATGCTCGATAAGTACAGGTCCATCAGGTCAGAGCAGACTTCGCGATACGTTTCGACCAGGTCGATGATTCGCACGGCATGGTCGTAGACGTCGCGCAGGTACAGCCGCGTCTCGTGGCCGATGTGCGGAATCTCGTCGCGGACGAGCGTGTTGAGCGCCTCGCGCTGCGGCCAAATGGCGCGGCGCAGGTAAAGCAGTTCGCGCTTGACCTCGTGAATCTCGGCCACAACCGCCCGGTCGGGAAGGGCGATGATGCGGTCCTCCAGCGTTTCCAGCCGCTCGCCATACGCTTCGAGCACCGGGAAATAATGATCGATCACGGCGTCGAGAACCATGTAGGCCAGATACCCCGGCCCCGATTCGCGGACGCGCTGCACGTGCTTGCGAATCCGCTCGCGGACCGGCTCGAGGCAGTCGCCGGGGCGCTCTTGAAACGTGACGACGAAATTCGGACCCAGAAACAGGCTCACCTGCTCGGATTCGAAGTGTTCGTTGAGCGAGACCATGTGCGTGACGACGTACGTCCGGTCGCCGAACTGATCGACCTTGGCGCGCTGATGGGTGTTGACGACGTCTTCCATCGCCAGGGGGTGCAGCCCGAACAGCGCGGCGATTCGTTCGAGAATCAGAGCGTCTCCCAGGCCGTCGATGTCGACCCAGCAGACCGGCCACTGCCCCAGGAACTCTTTGATTTCGTCGGGATGCTTGATGGCGTGCTCGACGAACCGGTCGGGACCGTACGCCATGAGCTTGATCACCGGCCGCGGTGCGTCCGGGTCAACCGTCAGAATTCCAGGGGGCGCGCCGGGCGATGCGCGGCGCTTCATC
Source organism: Planctomycetaceae bacterium (assembly GCA_009691905.1). Classification (GTDB taxonomy): domain Bacteria; phylum Planctomycetota; class Planctomycetia; order Planctomycetales; family Planctomycetaceae; genus SIAF01. The sequence goes on from SIAF01000228.1 coordinate 8,933, forward strand.
TTCCGGCGCCAGCGCTCGCGATTGTGGGTCTTTCGAGACATGCCCCACAGAATACCCGCGCCGCCCGTAGTGGTCTATTCCTCGCACAGCGTCGCACCGCGTCCGCAGGGGCAATTTTGAGAGTCCAGTACTTCGTCTCTTCGCGTCAAACCAAGCCGCGAAACAACGGCCCCGCGCAAAAAAGCACCGGGCAGGTCTCGAAAGACATGCCCGGTGAACAACGGAACCTGCAATCCAGGGAGACTTGTCAAAGGTGCATTTTCGCAGGTTCCGTCGGTTTCCATTGTCCTGGAAGGTTCGATCAACGGGTCGCGGTCGCCGTTTCTCCCCCCTTAGGAATGGGGGGCAGGGGGGGCGCCGAGCAAGCCCCGGCTAGATTCCAGGAATATCGAGCTTCTCTTCCAGAGCGATCTTGCGGAGCTTACCCAGCGCCCGCGATTCGAGTTGGCGAATTCTCTCTTTCGTGACTCCGAACCGACCTCCCAGTTGTTCGAGCGTTTGCGGCTCGGCGTCCTGATTGAGCCCGAACCGGAACATGATGATGTTCCGTTCGCGCTCCTCCAGCCGGTTCAAGATCGACATGATCGCTTCGTGCTGAAGATGGTTGACCAGTTCCAGTTCGAACTGATCTGAACGCTGGTCGGCCGACGCCTGGAAAAACTCGTCGCTGCCGGTGCGATATCGATCGAGATGCGTGTGCTCGGCCGGAATCGAGCGAGCGTAGTTTTTCATGATCGCCCAGGTCGAGTAGGTTGAGAATTTGAAGCCGCGGCTGTAATCGAATTTCTCGATGGCGCGAATCAGCGAGATATTGCCGTCGCTGACCATTTCGAAGAAGTTCCCGCCGGGCTTGACGTGCTTCTTGGCGATCGACACCACCAGCCGCAGGTTGCTGCGAATCACCAGATTCTTGACGTCGACCGACTCGTCGAGATGACGCTCGATTTGATCCATGACGCGCGATTTCGCGCGCGAGACATCGAGCTGATTGCGGAGTTGTGCGGCGCAGAACTTGAGATAGTTCATCTTGCGGAAGTAGTACACTTCCTGCTCTTTGGTCAGCAGCGGAATCGAGTACAACTGCGCCAGATAGGGCGGCAGCCCGGGGGGAGCGCGAAACGCACCGTGCTTATCGGGTACGACCGGCGCCGGCCCCAGAATTTCTGCGGCCGCGTTCGGATCTTCGAACGACGCATTGAAGATGAACTCGATCGGCTGATCGAGCAGTCGTCGCGCCCGCATCTCGCCGATAATCCGGTAGACGCTGGCCTTGGTGCGGCAGTAACGCTTGGCCAGCCGTTCGGCGGCGGTGCCCCGCCGGAAGCCGCGGTAAATCTCTTTCTTGACTTCGTCAGTCAGCGGCTGCGGCGCATCGGGAAACACGGGCGACTCGGGATGCTGCTGGTCGTGGTTTTTGAGCGTGTAGCGAATCGTTTCAACGGCCCGTCCCAATCGCCGCGCCAGGCGACGGCTGATTTCGGCCGGGCAGCCCCCCGCTCGCGCCAGCCGCCGCGCGCGGGACACGATCTCTTCCCGCTCGGCTTCAGAAAGCTGTGTGAACTGCGCACCGCGTTCGACATCGTCGGCATGTCGCGCGACGAACCGCTCGACCGACGATTTGAGAAAACCAATCCGTTTGCGATTGCCGAACATGAAGCGGCGGCTCACCAGACCGCGGCTGCGCCAGCGATCGACGGTTTTGGTCGAGACTTTGAACTGCCGGCTGACATCTTCGACGGTCAGAACCTGCTCGGGCGAATTGTCGGCCTGGAGATCGGCACTGTCGGAAAGGTCTTCAATGAACAGTCGCAGATCGTGAGCTGCGTCTTGTCCGCTGACCATCAGGTCGGGGTACATCTCGGGCTTGTAATCGGTAATCCGACGGCACAAGTCCTGGTAACGGTAGTCGCGCGAGCGATCGAGTTGCTCGAGGAATTTTTCCGTGCGATCAATCTGCTCGAGGCGAACATCGCGCGGCGCGTACCGCACCTGTTGGTCTTTGAGCTGCCTGATAGCAGGATTTTTGTACTGTGACATGGCAATTTTCGGCGTCCTGAGGGCTGCCGCTCCAAAGCTGTGTCGTTAAACTGCGAGCCATCAACAACTTAGCAAATTATATTCCGATCGTCACAATTGCCGATCAGACGAACTCGCACCGCCTCGCCAACCACACCTCTGAGGCATCGACTGACTTGGCAATCATTCCTTAAAATCAAATGCGAGTTCTGTTTATAGCGGAATGGCAATCATTGATCCCAGAACGAATTCTTCGATCAGGCTTCCGTTGATTACTACGTAAATCTTAGACGCCGCGATCAACAAAAAGTTCGCATGCGAACGAATTTTGTCCAAATTGAACACGACATTGGCGTGAAATTCACCAAAGCCTGAAACCTTGCTTTGGTTGGCTTGGCAGTTTGGGAAAACTGAGGCGGCGATCGGCAACAGCCAATCAAACCCCTCGAACGACGTTCGTCAGGCGCTGCACATGCCAAATCGCCGTTTTCGGGCGGACGCGTGGTTGCTTCACCACGGCGGATGGGATCCCCACGACATCGCCCTGAGGAAAGAGGGGCTCAGGCCAGGGCTGGGCTGTTAAAAATCTGGGGTTGTGTGGGAAATGAGTTTATCCCGGTTTTGTTCCGCAGTGGTGGGTTTCAGGTCTCGTTTACGCAGTGACTGGGAGCTGGGGGGGAGATGCGTCGAACACCACTGCAAGACGTGCTTGATTCCAC
>SIAF01000229.1 GCA_009691905.1 Planctomycetaceae bacterium
AATTCAAATCCCAAACAAAATGCGCAACAACTTCTTACCTCTTGAGTTAGACATTTCATCAGGCCAGGGCCGGGGTGGGGGGGGCGAACGTCTCGTGACTCGCACCCCCACCCCCAACCCCTCCCCCGTCAAGGGGGAGGGGAGCAGCGCACCAGCCGGCTTCACCCTCATCGAATTGCTGGTCGTCATTACGATTCTGCTTTTGCTGACGTTCATGGTCATCGGGGTGTTCAACCTCAACGCCGGGGGCGACAAGATGCGCGCGGCCGGTCGCATCGGACAATCGGCCCTGTTGGGGGCACGCGACCGGGCGCTGCACGCCAAGGCCAAGCGCGGGATTCACTTTATCCGCGATCCGAACAATTCAAACCTGATCACCGGTTTCGCCTATCTGCAACCGATCGAGAATCAGGTTTACCCGCAGGGATCGTTCAGTCTGGAGCGGCGCGATGCTGTGGCTCCCATTGGTGTAAACGCCGACTCCCCCGAAATCGTCATCGTCCATGGCGTGGCGTCAGTCGACTGGTACAACTTCTCCCCCTTCTTTGCGGCTGTGCCGCGCATCCGAATCCCGGCCAAGACCGGCCAATGGTATACGTTCTATTACAGCAACACCGCGGGCGACCCGTACCAGTTCACAGCGAGCAATCAGTATCTGCAACTGACAACGCCCTTCATTGACCAGGGCAATCCCTACCCCGCTGTTGTGTCGCATCCGTCGTTGCCTGTGTCGGAATTCAACAGTTGCGAAATCGAAATGGCGGCCGAGCTGCTTCCCAATCATCAGCCGATCTACCTCCCCAGCGGCATCGTGATTGACGTCGCCAACAGCAGCAACGGCGCTCAGTACGACCTGATGTTTTCTCCGCGCGGCGGGATCAGCGGCCACCTGTCGGCACTGGGGCCGATCTATCTTCTGCTGCGCGACGTGCAGGACGTGACCGCCGGAATCAATCCGGCTGATTATTCGGCAGGCGTCCAGCATCGCGAAGAAGCCGTGCTGACGATTTTCCCTCAGACCGGCCACATTCAGACGTTCCCGATCGACCCGACGGACGCCAATAACGACGGGTTCGCCGACGATCTGTTCCACTTTGCCAAAATTGGATCGGCAGCCCGATCATGAAACACTCCATCGATAGAAAACCTGGCGAGCGGGGGACGTCAGTCCCCTGTTTCCCGGCAATAGGGTCCGGATTGCGCCGCGAGCCGGTAGGGCGCGCCACGCGACCCCCCCTGCCCCCCCTTGCTAAGGGGGGGAGAAGTCGAGGGCGTGCAAAGGGGGGGAGAGCGCCGGCGGTAAAGGTGGGGAGTCCGCTTGCGGCTAAGCCGACGAGCGGCCCGGTGGTGAGGATCAATCGCACAACACCCAGTCCCCTAGCCCCCCATCCCCCCAGCCCCCTGCGTGCAACCACGCGCCCCGGCTCGACGCTCACCGAGGTGCTCGTCTCGCTGATGATCATGAGCATCGGCCTCTTCAGCCTGGCCTCGCTGTTTCCGCTGTCGGTGCAGCGCGCGGTCAAAGCCGCCAACCTCACCAAAGGGACCGACCTGCGGTTCAACGTCGACGGGCTGATCGACCTCTACCCGCAGATCATCACCCGTCCCGACCTGGGGGGCTTCCCCAACGGCTTCCCCGAGTTTTACGTGATCGACCCCCTGGGTTGGAACTTCGTCCAGGCGTCGGCGCCCGGCCTCTCGTACAGTTTCGGGCACCTCAATGACACCGCCAAAAACAACAGCTTCGTCGGGCCTAACGGGTTTCTGGGCTCCGTCAACTACGGCGGCGTCGACCGCTACCCGTTCTTCGGGTTCTACGGCATCCCGTCGGCCGATTTTCTGGTGACGCTTCCCGATTCGTGGCTGCACCAGTACGACACGCCGGTGGACCCCGCTATTGACCTCAGTAGCCGAAGCTTTATCGACGTGCCGGGGCTGGCGGCCAGCGGGTTCTCGCTCCCGAACACCGTCGCTTACCGCATTGTGCTGTTCAGCAAAGATGGGGTTTCGAGCCAGTCGCGCACGATTACTGATGTCACCGGCGACACCGTCCGCTGGGACGAATTCGGCGACCCCTACCTCGTCGGAAACAAAAACGGCTTTCTCGACGGATACCCGCTGCCGGGCAACTTCTACGCCGGCATGGTCATGATTCAGTCGCAGGATCGCCGCTACACCTGGCTGCTCACCTGTCGCAAGCTGACCAACTCCGGCTCGGCCGACATCGACGCGGTGATTTTTCGCAATCGTTCGGGCGACAACCCGCGCGATCAGGAGGCGCTGTATCCCAGCGCCCAGCCCTGGTTTGTGGGGCAAAAACAGGTCATCGTCGACTATTCGTCGTACCCCGTCGCGCCCCTGGTCAAGAAGGGGGGCTTCGTGTTCGACGCCAGCAACGCCCGCTGGTATCGCATCACGTCGGTCGCCGACAACACGTCGCTGAAGCAAATCCAGGTGGGCATTGAAGTTCCCTTTGCCGTCGCCAGCCCGATATTGCCAAACGTCGGCTACCTCATGTTTCCCAAGGCGGTCGTCGACGTGTACCCATTGGGGGTGAAAACAGCACCATGAAATACAAACAAAACACATTCGGCAGGCAACGCGTCGAGCCAGCTCGGCGGCGAAACGGTCGGCTGTCGCAACTCGCACAACCGTCGCGCGCGCAATTCTTTACTCGCCCCTCGCCCCTCGCCCCTCGCCCCTCGCGCCGCGCGTTCACGCTGGTCGAAATGCTGGTCGCTGTCGCGCTCGTCGTGTTGATGATGACGCTGTTCGCGACGATCTTTCAGACGGCGACCGGCATGATGAGCACGCAGCGCGGCGTCGCCGAAAACGATCAGCGGGTGCGGCTGGTGATGACGATCCTTCGCAACGACCTGAAAAACCGGACGATGAAAGAGGTGGCCCCGTTTGCCGCCGATGAAGACCTGGGGCTGCCCAGCGCCAATATCGACAATCGTAAGGGCTACTTTTACTTCGCCGAGAACGACCCCGACGACGACACCGACGACAACCTGCAATTCACGGTCAGCGTGCAGGGGACGACCGACGACCTGTACTATGGCGCGGCCCGACTGCTGCTGTTCGGCGCCGCGCCGCCGAATATCGATTTGTATGGCCCGAATGGCCCCGCGTTCACAGGTGTGAACAACCAGAACGACCCGAGCTACCCGTGGTATCCTCCGACCAGCGGTTACCCGCAGAATCCTCAGGGGAATTACTGGCAGAACCAGCCCGAGTTCGACGATCAGATCATCGGCATCCCGAATGGGGCCGGCGCGTCGCCGGCGGCTGAAGTGACGTATTTCCTGCGGCACGGCACGCTGTACCGCCGCGTGATGCTGATTCGCCAGACGCCGGTCGGCAGCGTCGACGCGCAGCCGCGCGAATTTTCCCCCACCCCGAACCTGCTCAGCCTCGAGCCGTTCGATCACACGCCCTTTGATCGCGTTCCCCGAAATTTCTACACGTATTTTGACTATTCGGCTTACAGAAACGCGGCGGACCTTCTTAAGTTCCACGAGATCGGCGATCTGTCGAACGCGACAGGGCCTCAATCTCCACTCGGAAATCCCAAGTATCGATTCGGGCATGACATTTTCACCGGCCTCCCCCGTGAGTTCATCGTCGACGGGGCCGGCAACGCCCTGTACATCGGCCGGTTCACGCACGAAGAAACGTCGTACATGAGTGCCAGCAACACCGAGGACTGCTTCGGCTACCCCGGCAAGGTGGGGGTGCCGCCGGAAGCCCCCAATCCCTACACGCGCACCGATCTGACTTACAACACCAGCACGGGCAAGGTCGATCAGTTCACGGGAGGCGTCCGCATCGGCGAAGACATCTTGATGACGGGCGTCCACCGCTTCGACATCAAGGTCTTCGACGAAGCCGCCTCGCTCGGCCCTGACGGTCGCAGGGGCATCGGGTGGACCGCCGGTCCCGATGGAATTCTTGGCAATGCTGACGACATCGATTTCGACGACGACGGTGACGGCATTCCCAACAACGACACCGAGCGCGGATTGCCCAGCCCTCACAGCGACGACGGAGCATTCGTCGATCTGGGGCACAACGGTCAGTTTGGCTATTACTCAAGCGCCGCACTGGTTTTGCAACAAACTCCCGTCTACTGCCCGCAGAACCCCGCCAAGCCGGTGATTCCGGGTTTCCCGAATCGCAATCGCTTCTACCGGTTCGACACCTGGCACAACCAAGTCAATCTCAATGGGGTGAATAACCCCCTCCCGGAATTGCCGTTTGATCGTCCGCCGTTTCGCGCCGCGACGACGGGGGCGGATCAGAAACCCGGCATCAAAAACTTCGACGACGACGGTTTCAATGGTCCGGATGACGCCGGCGAACTCGGCTGGCCCGGGTCCGACGACGTGCGTCTGCCGCTCAAGGCGATTCAGATTCACATTACATTTTTCGATCAAAGCAGCCAGCAGTTGCGCGACGTGACGTTCGTGCAGTCGCTGGTGAATTATTGAGGTAAAAAAGGGGAATAGGGGACGAAGAAAGGGGACTAGGGTGCTAGGGCGCTAGGTTGCTGAGGTGTCACCCAGCAACCTAGTCACCCACCGTGCTGTTACGCTTTTCGTTTACGTGAAGGAGCTTCGTTATGAACCGGTCCACTGGCATTTCGAAAACGACGGGCCGTCGTCAAAAGCGGGGTTTACTGTCGCGTCTATTTCTTCCTCGCCCCTCGCTCCTCGCCCCTAGCCCCTCTCGTCTGTCGCGTCCTGGCCCCTCGTCCCTAGCCCCTAGCCCCTCGCGTCATCAGACGCGCGGCTTGCTGTCGCGGTTGCTGCGCCGCAAGCGGATTGCCAACTACTGGGGGCACACGCAGCGCAAAGGCTCGGTGCTGCTGGTCGTGCTGGGGCTGCTGCTGCTGTTGATGGTTCTGGGGTTCACGTTTTTCACGTTCTCGTCGCAAGAGAACACCAGTGCCGAATACTACGCCGACTCGGCCAAGGTCTTCACCATCACGGTCGATGCCGACGTCCTGTGGGATTTCGCGCTCGAGCAGCTCATTCTCGGTCCCCCCGACACGTATCGGCAAAGCGCGCTGTGGCCGGGGCGGCACGCTCTTGTGCCCAACATGATGGGCATGTTCACCACCAACTCCATCGGGTTCCCCCTTCCCGACGACCGCCATCTCAATAACGGGACCGGCTTCAACGTCATCTCCGATACCTTTGGCCAGCCGTTCGTCGACCAGGATTTCGACGGCAACGGCGATACCGGGACCGTCCCGAGCGACCTGCTGCTCTCCATCAATTACTCTCAGGCGATCAACCCCAACACCGGCGCGCTCTACAACAACCGCGCCCAGGTTGCGTCGAACTTCCCCACGATCGATGCCGGCTACACCTATCCCGACCTCAACAACGTCTTTCTGGCGTACATCGGCACCGATTACGAATCGGGCAAGCGCGTCCTGATCCCATCGTTCCATCGGCCGGCTTACCTGCGGCAAGGGGGGGTCACGATCGCCGACTGGTACGAAAACAACACGCTTCTCGACAGCCAGAGCAATCAGCCCCTTGTTCCCGGAATGGTCATGCGTCCACATCGAAACCACGTCAACTTTGCCGACGTAACCTTCAAGAGGTTTCTCAGTTTTCCGATCACAGTCGGCGTTCGCACGATCCAGGCCTTTCCGTTTCGGGTCGATACCAACGCCGACGGCATCTATGGCGCGATGGGAGTCTGGTCGGATACGACCCAGCCCAACGTCAACGAATACGACGTCAACAACGACAACCTGAACGGCGATCCCGAAGCGATCTGGCTCGACCTGGGGTTCCCGCCTCAACTGATGCCCGACGGGCGCAGCTACACTCCGTTATTTGCGTTCACCGTCATCGACGCCGACGGGCTGGTCAACGTGAACGCGCACGGCAACCTGGCGAATCTCTCGTCGTTCGCCGATATCACCAACGCGATCGCAGGGGGCAGCCCGATTTCGAAATCGAATCAGGGATTGTCGTCGGCCGAGGTCAACCCGTTCTGGGTGCTCAACGCCAACCCGCAGAACTCGACCTGGCTCTCGCCGCCGATCAGCAACGGCTATTCCCCCAGCGTGCTGCAGGATTACCGGGTCTTCTTCGGTCTCGACAACACGAACTTCGCGCCTCCCCCCAACGGCTACAACATCGATCGCGTCAGCATGGCCAACATGGAACTGCTGTTCATGATGATGGGCCGCGCCAAATACGGCGTGACGGTTGCCGGCAGCGGTTTCGAGACCCGCGGGGCGATCACCGACCTGTTCGAGGGACGCTGGGGCGACAAACAGCGTCTGTTCAACGGTGCCAATCTGGCCCCCTTCATGCCCGCCTCGCCGTTTCCCGCCCCCGGCGTGTGGCAATCGGACGACGACTTCGATCAGTACGCCGGCACGAATGGGAACGATTACCAGACGTTTCCGTTCCTTGCCAATCCCGGCTTGTTGATTCGCGGCTACGGGCATCCGCTCGACAACAGCGGCCGCGGGTATGACGTGATTACCTTCAACTACGGCTCGGGAAACGAACGCCTGCCGGTGCTGGTCTCCGACCCGTCCCAGCCCTTGAACCAGGCCGCGGTCTGGAAGCAGTACAACGGCTACATGGGCAACACCAACTATCTGGGCAGCTTCACCGGCTACCCCAATTATCTCGCCCAGAATCAAAACACGTCGGGCATGCTCGACGAAGGGGACGAGACGATTGCCGACCGCCGGTTCCAGGTCGGCTTCGGCGGCAACGACAAGGTGTTCGGCCCTGAAGAGCTGGCCTTTTTGCAGATGAGCGACGGCGACTTTACCAAGATCACCGGCTCGTCGCGGCTCAAGCAGCTTATGTCGTTCAACCTTTCGAGCAATATCGAGGCCCCGAACATTCGCAAGCGGCTGACGACCGACAGTTTCGATCGCCGCGAGCACGCGTTCGCGTATTGCAACTACCCGCCCAGCATTGGCAGCACGGTCCCGCGCGGTCAGTGGGAATACGGCGGCGACTGGGACGGGAACGGCTTTATCAACGAGTTTCCCCCCACGGTGACGCTTTCGGGATCTGCCGTACAGCCGTTTCGGCAGGAAGTGGCGGCGGTGATCGGGGCCAAGCAGAAGTTCGCTTCCGATCCCGAAAACACCCCTGGATTCGCCTATGCGCTGTGGAACAAGCAACTGCGGATGAAGCTCAATCGCCTGCTGACGACCCCTGTCCCCTCGAATGCGATGGCGATTGGCAATGCCCCCTTCTACCGGCACCTGATCCCGCACCCGACGCTGCTGGGGGGATCCGACGCGGTGCCGATTCCCGGTTCGCCGGGCGGGGTCGCGGCCCCCACGATTTTGAACTTTGCGATCGACTCGCCCGATCAGGAATACTGGGCGCGCAACGATCGCCAGAAAATGGCCCGCGACATTTACGTGATGCTGTACATGTTCGGCGGGAGCAACGATACGGTCAATTACGCAACGAAACCGAACACGATTACGTCCGCCGGGCCCCCTGTGCTGCGCGCCGTGTATCACGACTGGCAGCTCAAGGAGATGGCCCAGTTTGCCGTCAACTACGTTGATGCCGTCGACCGCGACGATGTGATCACGCGCTTTGAATATGACAAGGATCTCTCCGACGGCTGGAACCTGGGTGACAACCCCTACACCACCGCCGACGACACGGCCGTCGCCGATCGGGGTGTGGTGTACGGCGTCGAGGCACAAGGCCTGACGCTGAGCGAAGCGCTGTGCATTCGCCAGGCGGCGATCGCCAGCGACATTACCGCCACCGCGTACAATGACACCTCTTCGGACCGGTTCTGGACGTACATCGAGCTCAAAAACGTGGGGGAAAAGCAGGTCAACCTCACGAACGGCAATGCCAACTCGCAGTGGCGGGTTCGCATGCAACGCCCGGGCGCAGCGCTCCCCGGCGATCAAAGCATTGTGCTGCAGCGGGACGGACTCAACAATCGCAGCTATATTCCCCCCGGTGGGCAGCTCACGATCGGCAGTGTCGGCCGCAACGATGGTGAGATAGACACCTTCTCTACCGGCATGATAACCGCCACCCGCTCCGCCGATTTCCGCATTGACACCAACGGCGATAACGTTTTCGACCTCGTCGTCCCGGCAATTGCAAGCGACCCCGGCCAGGCTCCCACGGTCGATGTGCCACCCAACAGCAACATCGATCTCGTGCATAATCGCGACTACAACTTCGGCGTGTTCCAACTGGTCCAGCACAGCACCACGGCGGCCGTGGGTAACCCGCCGCCGCAAACCGGCACCGACGCCACCTCCAGCGGCTCGGTGCGCGGCAATTTCGGCCAGTTCAGCATCGTCAACGGAAGTCCCCTCGATACGCTCGTGTTCACGCTTGAACGCCGCGTAAATCTGTACCGCACCGCACCGCCGGTCCTGAACGCTGTCACGGTCGCGAACACCCAGCAAAACGATGATAACCCGTGGGTCGTCGTCGACGTGCTGCAGAATTCGCTGGGGGCCAATCGGCCGCAGATCATGAACTTCCCGGTTACGGCGGCCAGCACGGGGGCCTCGATTCTGGCCACCGATCTTCCGCAGCTTCTGAGCACCGAACGGCCGCGGCCCCTCGATCGCTCGTCTACGAACAAGCACATCCCCACGGCAACTCCAGCGGGCTCCCGCTTCTACAATACAATCGGGCAGGCGGTCAACTCGAACTTGTCGCCGACCGATGCGAATGTCGTGTGGCAGCCCCACTTCGACCGCGATCTGGCCTCGGTGGTCGAACTGCTCAGCCTGCCCTTGTATGGGCCCGACGAAGTCACCGCGCGGCTGGCGTACAACGGCCGGCTGGTGCCCGAAGTGCTCACGCCCACGTATCAGCCCAATGTCGCGTCGGCGAAGTTCTTTCAGTCGTACAACAGCAACCAGACGATCCACAACAATCGCTGGTATCGCATTCTCGAGCTGCTCGAATTTCCCACTCGGGCCAACAAGCAGGTCGAAGACTACTACCAGACCCAGTTGCTGCGGGTCCCCGGCAAAATCAATCCCAACGGGATTCGCCATGCAGAGACGCTGATGGCGCTGCTCGACGATCCCGCGCAATTCAATATGACGACCCGGCAGGATACGCTCGAGGCCGCTCGCGACTGGGCGTTTCAGTTTGTCGTCGCTCGCGACGGCCGCGACCGATCGACGCAAATGGTGCTGCCCGGTTCGCCCGCGTCACGCCCTTTCCGCGATTTCAGCCAGGCCACCGCCCCGCTGGCGTCGGCGCCGCTGGTCAACCCGCACGCTGTCGAGCGCACCCTGTTTCGACGATTGCCGTACGACAACGAAGACGCCAACGACAACAACACGCTCGACCCCGGCGAAGACGCCAACAATGACGCGAGCCTGTTCAAGAACACCAACGGCACGCGGCGGCTGTTCGAGGCGCGCTCGAACAACGACCTGACCAACAACTACGTCGACTACCACACCCGCAACCGTTTGTTGGCCAAGGTGGCCAACAATTCGACGCCGCGCAGTAACGTGTTTGCGGTGTGGGTCACGGTCGGGTTTTTCGACACCTACCTCCCGCCGGGCGCCGCCCCTGGGGTGACGCAGATCGGGGCCGAGATGACCGACCAGGCTCGGCGCCGCGGGTTCTTCGTCGTCGACCGCAGCCTGCTTGAAGATGCCTACAACCAGCAGACCGGCACGTTCGACTATCGGAAGTTTATCCAATACCGAAAAACCATCGAATGACGTGAAAAAAACAGTGGATCGCACGCCTTGGTTCGCGTTCTTATGATTACAGGTCAATTGAGTTCATCAGGCGAGCCGAGGGCGTCAGCCCTTGGTTTCTCTGGTGATGCCAGGATGAACGAATCGGGGGGGCGTGGCATGCGAAATGCACTGATCTTTTGTTCACGAAGCGTCCTATCCAATACAAACCGGCGGCAGTTCGCTCGCGACAATCGTCGCAAACGACCGGGCAAACCGATCCGGTAGGTCAGCCTTTCCAGGCTGACGCAAACAGGGTGTATTTGGCGAATCGAAGGTCGAAATGACGATCCTGTCAGGCTGGAAAGCCTGACCTACCAAAAATGCCGTGGCGACCCTCGACACGGTGACGCAGGCTGCAACAGTGAATTTCTCGTGAATTAGCTGAATTTGTTGAGATCGCCGGGGGGGCTGCGATCTTGCATGGTGCACAGTGCGGCGGTAAGATTACAACCATATTGGTTCCTGATTCCTGGAGAGACGCAATGAAAGCTGTTCGCATTCGCAAGCCGGTCGAACGCCGCCGCGGGTTCACGCTGATTGAACTGCTGGTGGTGATCTCGATCATCGCCGTGTTGATGTCGCTGATTCTTCCGGCCGTGCAATCGTCCCGCGAGGCGGCTCGCCGGGCGCAGTGCCAGAGCAACATTCGCAACGTCATGTTGGCAACAACCAACTTCGCCAGCGGCCGTAACAGCGGAATCCCCCGTCTTGATGAGAACGGCTTCAACTGGCCGGTCAGCCTGCTGGGGTATCTCGACAAGGGGGATATCGTGACGCAGGCCTCGACGTTGGATATGGCCAATCAGGAGATTCTCTACAGAAGCCTGGCCATTGAAGTCTTCGGCTGCCCGGATGCCACCTCCAACTTTAAGTTGCCCGGCGGCTTGAGCTACGTTGCCAATGCCGGCTATGCCAGCATCGGCATCACTGCGACCGGTGGTTTCAACGAGGCCAGTTACGTCTACGGCATATCGCAGCACGATGCCTACGACATTAGCTGGGGTGGCGCGACAGCCGGTACCCCGACCGCGGTTGCAATCGCTCGCTCCACCGGCGTGTTCTGGCGCCAGACGGCTGACGGCTTTCGGATGACGATGGATCGCATTTCGAACGGCGACGGGTTGACCAACACGATCATGTTTACCGAAAACCTCAACGGCCAGAATTGGGGCTGGACAACGACCCTCTCCGGATATGGCTATGCCGCAACGAGCAGCAATCAAAGCACCGGGTTGCTCGACACGGCGTCCGTCGTTCCGACGGGTGAAGTCACGTTCGCGAGTGCTCCCTACGGCTCAGGACAAGGCCCCCTGACTCCGACGGCCTTGGTTCTTGTCAATGGGAAGATCAATGGCAACAAGGGGACGCTGCGCGGCGTCAGCCCCTTCCCCAGTTCGTACCACCCGGGCATCATCAACGCGGCGTTCGGCGGCGGCAACGTCAAATCGATTGCCCAGGACATCAGCCAGCAGGTCTACATCAACCTCGTGACCCCGTCCGCCACGAAGTACGGCCAGTGCGCCCTGAGTGACGATTCGTACTAACCCAGGCCCTATCCTCAAGTGCAACCCGCACCCCGGTCCCTCCCTGCGAGCGACCGGGGTCTTTTTCGTAAAGTAGTCTTCACGGCCTTGTCCGACATCCAGCACACGACACGCTTGCCGATTTGTTCCGCCAGTTCCCGCGCACGCACGAACAGTCTGCGCACTTCCGCTTCCGTGCTGGAAATCAGCGGTTCGGCGAACCACACCCGTTTTTGGGCCAACTCCCGGACGACAGACAGCGTTTCATGCCCTTTTTCCGGCTGCCAGCCATCGCTGGTGAGGACCACCGACTCCGTATCCGCGTACACGCCTCGCAACTGATCGAGATCCTGGTGCCGGGCGGCCAGCATCGTCTGATACCGCCGGAGG
>SIAF01000230.1 GCA_009691905.1 Planctomycetaceae bacterium
CACTTTTTTGGGGGGGGAAAATGTCCTTCGGCGCCGAACTTTCGGCGCCGAAAACATACCCCAAAATCCCTCTGCAATTTGCACGTCGAAATCACACGGCCATTCAACAGCACAAATAACCCTGAATTGCCGCACGAAAACAGCTTTCCATTCTGAAAACCACCCACGAATTCTGGTGACGAGGCAGAAAATTAAACCAATGCAGAAAATGCGGCAATCGTTTCGTGCGATGCTTAGCGACGTGAAACTCAACCTTGCGGAACTCGGAATCGGAGGGGGCAGTGGGCAGCACACGCCTGATCCTTCGGCCCGAGGCGCCTCGTGGCCCCCTGATTTCGGATGGCATTTTCAACCAGGCGGTTTCGCGTTCCGGGGGATCCGGGGTGAACTAAATGGCATTCCATTGCGATTGCTGGAGGCGCTTGCAAAAGCACCTCGCGGAAAGTCGCTCCCGGAAAGCGATCTCAGAAACGCCGGATGGGACGAGGCAGATGCGCCCTCAGTTGAAAATGCAACAATTCGCGCACATTTGGCAACTGTCAGAAAGGCGCTCCGAAACGCTTTCGGCATTTCCGCGAAGGATGATCCAATTCCCGTCAAAGACCGCACCGCTGAAAGGCGCGGCTGGATGCTGGACAGTGACCTTTTGCTCAGTTTTGCAAGCGTAAAATCGTGATACGCAAGAAATTCGCCGCTTCAAAACCGATCAAACCTGGCCGCTATCATCCAACCGAAGCCGATAAGACGCTGACGTAATCGCAACTGCATTTGCGCAGTTTTTTCGCAGACTTTGCTCGTTGCTTTGCGCTGCATTGTTAGAAAATACCTCAGCATCAACCAATGCGAGGTATTCATGCAAGACAACACAGCGCCCAGAATTCCCCCGACCTTGCGAGATTTCGTCTTTGCCGTCCCTTCCCCGGAGGCAATCCGAGCGGAACTGGCCAGAAAGAAGCACGAGGCGGCGTTTCCCAAGCGACTTCTGAAGCTGTCGATTTCGGCCCAATATGCCTCGGGGCAAAAGGGGGCCGATCATGCCTGATTCGCTTTGGAATTCGACTTCTGTCCCTCCAATCCCCCAGTTGGCGCTGCGACCCACCGAGGCGGCGAACGCGCTGGGAGTCTCCCCACGTACACTCTGGGCATGGACGAGCAGCGGCGCCGTTCCCCATGTTCGAGTCGGTCGAACAGTTCTGTATTCGGTCGATGTGCTGCGCGATTGGCTGAACCGAAAATCCGGCGCGCCGGAAGGGGGCGAAGATGTCTCGTGTTGAGCTTCTGCTGGTGAAGCTCTCGAATATCGAAACTAGGGGAAAGGCTTGGTCGGTGCGATGTCCTGACGACGACCGGTGGCCGAGCCGGTCGATCGCCCAAGGGGATGACGACCGGGCCCTGGTCAAGTGTAACGCCGGCTGTAGGGTCGATTCAATCTGCGCAGCGGTGGGTCCGCAAATTTTGGACCTGATGCAAACGGATGACACGCTGCCGGCGTCAAGCAAACCGAAGGTGAACCGAAAGTCGGCTGTCGGCAAACCTCGCAGCCGCGCGGCGAATGGCTACCGCAACGAAGCCGGCCTGCGAGTCAATCTGTTTGGGGCTGCTTTACAGGATGCGGGCGACGGCAAGTCCGCGGTCTTGGGCGGTGCCATTTTGCAAATCAAATGCTGGTTATTCTGGTGCGTCATGCGAAGGGTAAGGGATAATGATCGTCGGAATGAGTTGGAGGCGGTCGAATAATGTCCGATCAGTCCCCTCGCCTCAACAGACCCGCGCTCTTGCCGCATCACCTGGCCGAATTGCGCGCCAGCGGCTTGAAAGACGAGATAATCGCCGAGGCTGAAATCCGGTCCGAGACGTTCCCCGACAAAGTGCGGTACGCGCTCAATTGGAATCGCGCCGTCAAAAACTGCGCCCCGGCAATCATCTATTCGTTTTGGGACTTGGCGACAGGGCAGCCGAACGGACACTGCCAAGTCAAACTCGATTCCCCCAGGTTCGACGGCAAAAAACAAAAGCCGATTCAGTACGGGAGTCCGAAAGGCGCACCGAACCGTCTCTACGTCGTCAAGAAGTCAATCCCGGTACTCCGCAACAAGTCGGTCTCCCTGATTTTTACTGAGGGGATCAACAAGGCGCTGGCGGCCGAACAGGCCGGCTTTTGTGCCGTTGTGCTGCCGGGCGTGCTCGCTTGGAAAAAGAAGGAGCAGGAATGGACTATTCCCGACTTTGATCAAATCGACCTAAATGGCCGACTTTGCAGGATCATCTTCGACAGCGACGCGGCCGATAATCCGCAGGTGCAGAACGCCGAAACCCGACTGGCCAAGATGCTGACGGCCCGTGACGCCGTCGTGAAGATCGTGCGGTTGCTGGGCGGTATCGCCGATGCCGACGGCAAGACCGAAAAAGTCGGTCTTGATGACTATCTGGTGTAGCATTCGATGGTTGAGTTTCGCGAGTTGCTCGACGGCGGAAGTGACCCGGATGAGTTGATCGGGCAAGTCGATCGGCCCTGCGCCAAAAACCTCGATGCGGTGCCAGCCGCGGTACGGTTCATCGACGAATCGACCATGTGGACAATCCCGGGGGATAAGTTTTCCCGCCTGAAGTTTTACCGCGGCGAGTTCTATCTCTGGCATGCGGGGCTGACGCGATACGGGGCCCTATCCGGCGATATGGTGAAGGCGCAGCTTGTTCGACACATCGACAGCTATGCACACCACATCACGGCGACCGTCATCGGCAACGTCATGTTGGGGGTGAAAGCGGAGACCATCGTCAACGATTCCACGGAAATGCCAGCTTGGATTGGCATTGATCCGCAGAAGCCTCCGAAATTTCCAGCGGCCGAACTGCTGTCGATGAAAAACGGTCTATTGCACATACCGACGCTTGCCGACGGCGGTGCGGACTGCCTCGTCGAAAAAACGCCACGCTTCTTTTCAGCGAACTCCCTCAACTTCGATTTTGAACCGAACGCCGGCGAGCCGACAGAGTGGATCAAGTTTCTCAATCAACTCTGGCCTGATGATCCGCAAAGCATCGAGACGTTACAGGACTGGATCGGCTACTTGCTGACGAACGACACCCGGCAGCAAAAGATGTTGGTCATCGTTGGTCCGAAGCGATCGGGTAAGGGGACGATCAGCCGAATCATTCGGGCGCTGATTGGACCTGAGAACGTGCCCGGGCCAACGCTCGCCGGACTCGGGACAAACTTCGGGCTCTGGCCCCTGATCGGGAAGCCCGTGGCGATCATCAGCGATGCCCGGTTGTCTGGCCGAACTGATTCAGCAGTCGTAACGGAACGGTTGCTGTCGATCACCGGCGAAGATGCCATGACCATCGACCGAAAGTGTTTGCAGCCCGTGACAACGAAGCTGCCGACTCGGATCATCATCTTGACCAACGAACTCCCGCGATTCGGGGACTCATCCGGGGCGCTGGTCGGTCGAATGATCGTCTTGCGGATGACGAAGTCGTTCTACGGCCGGGAGGATCAGGATCTAACTGACCGGTTGTTGTCCTAACTGCCTGGCATCCTGCGATGGGCTGTCGTTGGCTGGAGGCGACTCCAGCAACGAGGGCGGTTTATACAGCCCGATGCGGGCAGGGAACTCGTAGGCGAACTGGAAGACCTTTCCAGCCCCGTCAGCCATTTCATCCGGGAGCGGTGCGTTATCGAGGCGGCAGCCGAAGTGCCGCGAGCTGACCTGTACTCGCAATGGCGGAATTGGTGCGAACACTTAGGCAAGAAGGAAACCGACGAGACCAGATTCGGCCGCGATCTTCGGGCGGCTGTTCCGTCGCTGGGGTCGTCAAATCGTCGCGATTTTGGCGCTCGAGTGCGGAATTACACCGGAATTCGCCTGGCGGCAATCGACGAAGTGGATCACCTGGAACATGTTCCACCGGAGAGTACGTGTGGCGCGAAGGAAATCAGTAATAGCGTCACGTGTGATACACATCACGATGTTAATAGGGGATGCACTAGGGTGGAACATGATCCACCTGTTCCAGCGGATTCCCCGGTTGATGACCTGCCCGTGGCATCGCCTCCCTCGCATGCCCAGCACAAGGCGACGGGCTGCCAATCCCGACGATGGTGGGTACTCGTCACGGGTGGCGTGTATTGCCTCGAGTGTTGGCCCCCGACCGATCACCGGTATGTCAAACAGAAAGGAATAGCGCCATGAGCACAACACCAGTCAACATCAGATACCCAGGCTGTGGCCACCAGCAAGCCCCGACCGAGCGCTGTCACAGGTGTGGCTGGAATCTCAGCCTGAAACTGTGGCAGTTATGGCTCAAGTCTAAGGGCCGTATATGTCGGAAGCAGCACCGATAATCGCAACGACCGACAATTTGTGCTGGACATTATGGCCAGCATCGTCTATGATGCCAATATGGCGACACAACCCGATAAGAAACTGACCGACCAACTCCGGCAGGCGATCGACGATTCGGGCCTGACGCGATACCAGATTGCGAAGGAAACCGGAATCGACGAAAGCGCCATGGCGAAGTTCTACAACGGGCATCGCGGGCTTTCAATGAAAGCCCTGAATGCCTTGGGCGAGTGCCTGCAATTGACGATCACCATGCGGCGAAAGCCGAGCAAATCGAAAGGCAGTTGAACTATGGCGAGCATCTCACGCGACCCGAACGGGTATCGGCGGATTCTATTTGTGGCTCCCGACGGCAAGCGGCGGACGATTCGGCTGGCGAAAGTTTCACAGCACGCGGCCCAAGCGGTCAAGGTCCGGGTGGAGCAATTGGTCGGCGCGAAGATGACCGGCCACGCCGTCGAAGCCGACACGGCTCGTTGGCTGGCGGAACTGGAACCCGCGATGGCCGACAAGCTGGCGGCTGTCGGGTTGATCCCCAAGCAAAACGTGGCGGGGGCGGCAACGCTTGCCGCATTCCTGACGGAGTACATCACCAAACGCGAGTCAAAGCCGAACACGGTTCTGAACATGAACAGGGCAGCGACGCTGTTGACGGAACACTTCGGGGATCGTCTACCGCTGTCGGAGCTAACGAGCGTCATGGCGACCGGCTGGCGCGATTGGATGCGTGCTCCCAAGCCGGCCGGCAAGGGGCTGGGCGTCAACTCGACTCGCCGGCACGTGGGACGCGCCCGGCAGTTTTTCGCGGCCGCAATTCGACGGAAACTACTCCGTGAGAATCCGTTTGCAGAACTGACGTCATCGTTGGTCGCCAATCGTACGCGCGACTACTGCATCACCTTGGCCGAAGCCGCGGCCGTTCTCGAAGCCTGCCCGAATGCCGATTGGCGGCTTCTATTCGCTCTGGCCCGCTTTGGCTGCCTGCGAATCCCGTCAGAGGCATTCGTACTGCGCTGGCAGGATGTTGACTGGGAGCGGAACCGTCTGACAATTACCAGCCCGAAAACAGCGCATCATGCAGGGAAAGAGTCTCGCGTCATTCCCATCTTTCCGGAGTTGCGCCCGCACCTCGAAGCGGCCTTTGATGCAGCACCGGAAGGGGCCGAGTTCTGCATCACGAAGATTCAGCCGACGAGTCCGGGCACGCACATGAAGCGCATCATCCGGCGAGCCGGGCTGACCCCGTGGCCGAAACTGTTCCACAACCTGCGCGCCACCAGAGAAACCGAACTGATCGAGCAGTTCCCGATTCAGACCGTCGTGACGTGGCTTGGGAACTCGCCGACGGTTGCCTTGAGGCATTACCTTCAAGTCCCGGTCGAGCACTTCGAGCGGGCGGCGGGGCAGGCGGCGCAGAATCCGGCGCAGCAACCCGCCGAATCGCCTCGCATGAGTTCGCAATCAATCCGACCGGACAACGCCAGTACCCTTGTTTTGCAGGGTTATGCGGGTGAGTGCGAATCAGTGCAAGACGCAAGGTACCCCCGGCAGGAATCGGACCTGCGACCTACGGTTTAGGAAACCGTCGCTCTATCCACTGAGCTACGGGGGCTTTTCTCGGGAAATATCGCGTATTTGACACTTCCGGCTGACGGCTGTATTATGCGACTACAACCGTTTCTACAACCGCCTGTCTGCCGGGAGCAAAGATCATGGGGAAAACCGCCTCAAAGCGGACTGCAACCACGAAGCCAAAGACTACAACCGGGGGTGACACGCTACAACCGACCGCGGTGCAAAAACCCCGGCCCGATTTTCCGCTGACGGTTCACCGGGGGTCGGGCCAGTGGTGCAAGAAAATCCGCGGCACGATGCACTACTTCGGCAAGCTGAACGATCCCGAGGGGGCTGAGAAGCGGTATCTGGCCGAACGGGATGACCTTGCGGCGGGTCGAGTCCCGAGGCCGGTGGAAGTGACGACGGGGCGCGTTGACGTGGCGTTCGCCTGCAACGCTTTCCTGCATGCCAAGCGGCGGCGGGTCGAGTCCGGGGAACTTGGCGAGCGGCACTGGCAGGAACTCAAAGCTACCTGCAAGCTGCTCACCGGGGCATTCCGCCGCGACCGGCTCGTGAGCGATCTGCGGGGATCGGACTTCGACGACCTGCGAACCAAGCTCGCGAAGCGTATCGGCCCGGTTCGTCTGGCGAACGAAGTCCAGCGGGTGCGGTCGGTTTTCAAGTATGCTCTTGCGGAAGGGCTGATTGAGCGGCCGGTACTTTTCGGCGCGTCGTTCGTGCGCCCGTCGAAACGGACCATGCGCGTCGCCCGTGCCAAGCGTGGGCCGAAGATGTTCACCCCGGATCAATGCCGACTGCTGATCGACAACGCCAGCCCGGCGCTGCGGGCCTTCATCCTGTTGGGGTTGAACGGCGCGTTTACGTCGCGGGACTGCGGCACGCTGCCACGGGCGGCCGTTGACCTGAAGGCCGGGTTCATCGACTACCATCGGCCAAAGACCGGGATCGAACGCCGGGTGCCGTTGTGGCCCGAGGCGGTCAACGCGCTGCGGGCCGAAATGGAAACGGCCGGCGAACTGGCTTTCGTGACAACGCAGGGCACGAGCTACGCCAAGGGGAAGCCGGGCAACGATCCGATCGGCCTGGCCTTCCGGCGGCTGCTGGTCAAGCATGGTCTGCAACGAGAGGGGCTGGGCTTTGCGACGTTGCGGCACGTGTTTCAAACGATCGGCGACGGGTCGAGGGATTTTGTCGCGGTGCGCGCGGTCATGGGGCACGCCAGCGACGACATTGCCGAGCATTATCGGGAGGGCGTTTCGGACGAGCGGTTGATGGCGGTTGTGGAGTTCGTGCGCTCGTGGCTGTTTCCTGCAAAAACGAAATCGAGGTAGAATCAACCTGTCGGGTGCTTCTGACTGTTGCAACGGTCGGCAGCTAAATGGCCCGGTGTCCTGCGGTTCTCTCCGGTCCCGCAGCGCCGGGCTGGCCCGACTTAGATCGGAGAATTGAATCATGGCGGATAGCAAGTGGATTCTGGCGGCGCTCGCAAAATCAGAGAAGGCGAGAGTTAATACCGAGGCAAACGAACGGCAATTGCGGGAAGCTGAGATTGAAAAGATTCGCGAGCGGGCGGCGCAACTCGATGGTGCGTGGAATCGGATTTATCAGCCCGCCCCCGGCCCGCACGTCAGCAAGCCGAATTACTGGCGAGACTGGCACGAAGGGATTCTGCAATTCTGCCGCGTTGTCAAGAGTCTCAAGTTGGATAAGCCGTACCGCGCGAATATCAAGAAACTGAACGCGTCCCGACCGAGGCCACGAGGAGTGAAATCAGCGTTGGAATTGATCGACGCCGGGCTATCGGGAGTTGAAACCGCGGTGGCAACGCGGCTCGACTACTTAGCACGATCTAAGTTGAGCAAAGACCGAACCTGGACCGAGCCGTTTCGCAATGACCGGCTCCTGTATTCGCTGCACTACGCAGACGAGACGATTGATCGTGAAGGGCGCGCCGACGCGGAGCGGCTCGCACAATTGGCAGTCGCCGATGTGGTGCCAGAAGCCAAGTTGGCTCACGACGCGCCAATCGAAACGCAGGTTCCCGATGACGACGTGCTGAACAGTCTCGAACTGACGATGAAGGGCAAGCCGTGGCAACTGTTCAAATTCGTGTGGAAGTCAAGGTGCCGACGCGCCGGTTACAACACCGTGGCATCGGCGATATGGCCCGACGGCTGTGAGACCGCGACCATCGAAGCGAACGTGAGGAGGGCCGAGACGCAACTCCGCAGCATCAATGATTGTCGTTGGTCAATCACACACTCCAACAAGGTGATTTTCATTGAAAAGCTAGCCTGACAAATTTCGTACAGATTTCATACAAGTCTGTCGGGATTTTGTCGCTAACCCCTCGATAGAAATAGGCCGTCGCAAATGACGCTTGTTTCTTCCGGGGATTTTTTAATGTCAGCGACCGAAGTGGTTGAGAAATTCATCGGGCAAATTCCAAGCCCTGACGAGATTCGCGAGCGGTTGACGCAGAACATCCACGAAGGCCGGATGCTGCGGAAGTTGCTGAAGATCGCAAACGATCGGCGACAGTCTGTTTCGGGCGCGTCTGCAAGTCAAGGGGCACCGCATGCCTCTTGAAAACCCCCTATTGACGGTCGCAACTGTCTCGACGCGGATTGGCCTATCGGCCCACGCCGTGCTGTCACTGATCGCGGCCGGCGCTCTGCCCGCGTCGAACGTCGGCAGCGGCACCATGCGCCCCCGCTGGCGGATCGACCCGGCGGACCTGGCGGCCTGGCTCGCGTCGCGACGGGCCGGGCCAGTGTCCCGCAGTGTGCGCCGCCGGCGGTCGATGGCGATCCCCGAGTATGTGTGACGATGCCCGCCACGGTGTCCGCCGTGCGGGCGGTGGCCAGCCCTGCGATAGAGGACCGACAACATGAGTATATGCGACACGAGACACGATATCCAGATGACTCCCCTACTCGCCGATGCGATCGAGCGATGGGCGGCGCTGCATCGCCTGGTCGATGATGTTGACCTGACGAGTCATGGGCGGCTGGCGGTGCTGACGACGGAGCGGCGCGCCGCACTGCGCGTGCTCGACGCGGCGCTCCAATGGGCGCGGGCGCGGGTGACGGCCGGCGGGGAGGGTGACCGCTGATGACGACAGCCCCATCGATCATCCCCGTCAATCCGAGCGGCATTCCTGCCGAACTCAAGGCGATCAATCAATGGGTGCTCTGGCGGAACGTCGTGCGCGACAGCAAGCCGACGAAAGAGCCGTATCAACTCTCTGGCCTGCTTGCGGCGACTGACGACCCGTCAACCTGGACCACGTTTGACGCTGCGTTCGCGGCATACGAGCGGGGCGGGTTCAGCGGGATCGGGTTCGTGTTCGCCCCCGGCGGCGGATACGTCGGCATCGACTTTGACGGGTGCCGCAATCCTGCCAATGGGAGCATCGACTATTGGGCGCTTTCCAGTATGGAAGATTTTTCGTCATACGCCGAAGTCAGCCCGAGCGGCACCGGGTTCAAGGTTTTCGTTAAAGGCGAACTGCCGACCGACAAGACGGGTGCAAAGACCGGGAAACACAACCAGCCCCCCGGCATGGGCTACGGTGGCAAGAAACCGGGAATCGAGATTTACCAGCGGGGGCGATATTTCGCGGTTACTGGGCACCGGCTTCCCGATGCGCCGGCCTCAGTCATCTCTTTCAATGGCGAGTTGCATGAATGGTTCGGTCGGGTGTTCACTCCGAAGCCTGCCCCCGAGGCGGCGAAGCCGGTCAGCACAAGCGCCCCGAGCATCGACCGTGCGAAGCTGGTTGACCGGGCTATCGCCTATCTGGCAAAAGTCCCTGCGGCAATCTCTGGCCAGCGGGGGCACGATGCGGCGTTTCATGCGGCTTGCGTCTGTCGCTGCGGGTTTGGCCTCAGTCTCGGGGAATCGTTTCTGGCGCTGGCTGATTGGAATGCGGCTTGTGTCCCGCCGTGGTCAGAAGCAGAACTGCGGCACAAGCTGGAGGACGCCGGAAAAGAGCCGGTGACTCTCGATTTACTGAATGCCGATCGACGGAACGGGTATCAAGGCGATTGTCAAAAGACCGACCCCCGTGAATATGGCATCGACCTGGACGATCAGCCACGGGATTACGAGCGGGCAAGTGATGACGATCGGCATGGCGACGACAAGCCTCGTCGCCCTCCGGTGCAGCGCCGGACCATCGGCGAACTCGTGGAGGAATTCCCCCGGCTGCGCGAGCCAGTGATTGAGGGCTGGGTACGGCGCGGCGAGACCGGGAACATTATCAGCGTATCGAAAATCGGCAAAAGCTGGCTGGTCTACTACATCGCGTTTTCGTTCGTACTGCGGCATATGATCTTTGACCGTTTTGCCACGTCGGGCGGCCGGTTGCTGATCATCGACAACGAATTGCACGAGACAACGCTGGCCAGTCGAATGCGGACCGTCGTCGATGCGATGGGGATCGAATGGGGCGACGTCAAAGATCAAATCGACGTTTGGACCCTGCGCGGCAACCTACGGAACGTGTTCGAGCTGTCGGTTGAGTTCGGGGATATCCCGACCGGCACCTATGCACTGATCGTGTTCGACGCGAAGTACAGGATGCTGGGGGAAGACGCCTCAGAAAATGACAATGCAGCCGAGACGCGATTCTACAACGAGGTTGACCGCCTGGCCGAACAGACCGGCGCGGCGATTCTGATGGTCCATCACAGCACGAAGGGCAGTCAATCCGACAAGCGTACAACCGACGTAGGGGCGGGGGCAGGCGCACAAAGCCGAGCCGCCGATTGCCACCTCGTGCTGCGCGAACATGAGGAAGAGAACTGCGTCGTTCTTGACGGTGCGGTTCGGTCTTTCAAACCCGTCGAACCCTTGGCTCTGCGATGGGAATACCCACTGTGGATTGTTGCCGACGACATCGACCCGAGCGACCTGAAGGGCAAGCGGTCCGAAGTGGACGAGCGGCAGCAACAGAAGGACGACGAGGCGCAAGGGGAAGTCATCGACGCGGCTAACGGTTGGAAGTCGCGAGGGCAACTGAAACAGGCGACCGGGCTGGGCTACGGCCGCCTCGACCGGGCCTGCGCTCAATTGCTGAAGTCGGCCCACCTGGAGAGCCAAGAAGCCCCACGAGAAGGCAAGCGCGGCCCCCTGACGGTGACCCAGTATCGCAAGTCGATCAAGGCACGGGCCACGAAAGAGGCGACCGATGACACGTTTTGAACTCATACTTAACCGGACACTTAACCGGCGGTTTAGTGTGTACCGGTTAAGTGTCCACTGGACAGGGGAGACCTACACAACCGCGCCCCTAAAGGGGGGCGCGATTAAGTGTAGGCTCTCCCATTCCTGTCCAGTCGCGGCGAACCAGATACCTATCCGGTCGGTTAAGTCTGGCAAGACGGATAGGACAGCAGCATGAAGGCGACGACGTACACGATCACCCTCGAAGCCGCGCCGATGCCACCTGGCACGCCTGACGCTGCTGTGAGGTTGCGGCACTGGCTGAAGCAGGCATGGCGACAGCATGGGCTTCGCTGTACGCGGGCCGTCGAGAGCAAGGCCGGCGACCGGCAGGATGCCGGAGGGCCAGACGATGAATGACACAAAAGAGAAGATAGGGGGGAGGGGTGGGTCAAATAGGTGGGGTTATTCATCCCCAAACCGCGTTCCATGCATCAAGACAACTTCCCCGGATGCGCCTTGCCCC
>SIAF01000231.1 GCA_009691905.1 Planctomycetaceae bacterium
GCAGAGGTTGAAGGTACCATTTTTCTTTCCGCAGGACTGAATTCCCCTTCTCCATCCGCGAGACCACGAATGCCCTACGAATCAAGCCACTTCGCTCACTCCCAACGCTAGAAACTCACAACCCTAGATCAGGAGGTCTGAGCCTACGCACGTGAGACGATGCTCGCAAGCCTAATTCGCGATATGCCCATTCACGACACCGCTCCCCGGCGGCTCACGCGTGCATGGCTCGTGCTTCGTCCGCCTGGGGCCCTGCTTCCGGTTACGAAATCGATCGCGCCATGCGTGAACCTACACGTCCAACATCCGTTTGCGGTGTCGCACTTGGTATCGGCGGGATAATTGCGGTAGAATTGGAGTCGGAGCCAGGCAAGTCAAGCCCGCTTTCTCAATGAATCGCCATGACTGTACTTGAACAACAGCCGCTCACGTTGGCAGTTCCGTTGCGGGAAGATCCGCCGGGAGTTTTGCGCGTCGGTGAGAGCCGCGTGCTGCTCGAACTGGTGATCATGGCGCATCGGCAGGGGGCATCTCCCGAAGACATCGTCTTGATGTACGATTCGCTGCTGCTTAAAGATGTGTTTGCTGTGATTGCCTGGTGCCTGACGAATCCGTCCGCTGTTGACGAATATCTGCGGCAATGCGACGAACAGGCAGCCACGATCAGACGCCAAATCGAGGCGGCACAGTCCCCCGGTCCCACGAAGGAAGTGCTGCAGGCACGCGCCTTGGCAAACAGGTTGCCATCTTGATTCGGCTGCTGGTGGATCAGAATTTCAACGGACACATCCAGCAGGGTTTGGTGCAGCGAGATCCCGGCATCGACCTGATTCACGTTCGTGCGGTTGGGTTGGCAGCAGCACCCGACCCGACGATTCTGGCTTGGGCCGCCGAACATGGACGCGTACTTTTGACGCACGATCGTCAAACCCTTCCTGCATTTGCGTATGCGCGTGTCGAAGGAGGCCAGTTGATGCCAGGCGTTTTCGTGGTCAGCACCGCGATGCCGATCGGCCAAGCCATCGATGAGGTCATGCTCTCCGCACATTGCCTGACTGCTCAAGAGTGCAGCAACATCGTCAAGTTCTTCCCGATGTGATTTGCTTTCAAACAGTGCATTCAAGCCGCTGAGCGGTTTCAATGAATACGCCGCCAACGGGTCACGACACCTTCTTTAGCAACGTCACCCGCCCCGTCGGCACCCACTCCACCACAAAAATGTTCCCGTCTTTGTCGTAACACGCATCATGCGGATGAACAAACTTGCCGTTCTCCCAGCGTTCGGGCTGGCTTCGCATTTTGAATTTGTCCTGCGCATCCTTTTCGAGCACCAGCTTCGTCCACTCGGGATCGTAGCCCAGGTGCGTCACGACTTTGTTGTCTCGATCGAGAATCGTCACCCGCGCGTGCAAGTCGGAAACGAGCAACTCGCTGCCGCGGATGTCGAAATGCGCCGGGAAGCTGACGTCGGTCATGAAGCCGATGTGCTTGCCCTCGAGCGTGAAATACTGCAAGCGGGCGTTGGCCCGATCGGCGACGACGAGGCTCGGCTCACGGCCAGGGCGGTTGTCGTACCAGATGCCGTGCGGCGTTTGCATCTGGCCCGGCTCTTTGCCGGCCCCGCCCCAGGTTCTGACCCAGCGGGCGTTCGGGTCGTACTGGTGGATGAAATGCGAGCCGTAGCCATCGGCGACGTAGAACCCGCCGTCGGGGGCGAATGCCACGTTGGTCGGGCTGAACTGGCTGACCTTGTCGTACTTGCCGCATTCCAGCGGGTAGCACAGTTTCCAGACCTGCTCGCCCGTCAGGGTGGTCTTGATGACCTGCCGGTTGAACACGTCGCACAGGTACAAAAACTCTTCGCTGCCGTCTTTGCGAATGTCGATTCCGTGTCCGCCGTGATGGTACTCTTTACCAAACGAGCGCACGAATTGTCCGTCGGGGTCGAAGACGGCAATAGCGTCGATCGGCACTTCGGCATGGCTGCGATGCTTGATGTAAATCAGACCCGCCGCGTCGATCGCCACGCCGTGCGTTTCGCCCCACTTGATGTGGTCGGGCAGCTCGCCCCAGCCGTGAATCGCCTCGTAGGTATGCTCGCCCGAGCCGATCACGGCGTTTTTCGTGCCGGCCTTATCGGCGGCACCCAGGATCGTGGGACCGACCGCCGTGGCGGCGACCGCGGCGGCTCCAGCGACTTTCATGAATTCGCGCCGGGACGTGGCGCCGGCATCGATTGTGGACTTTTGATTGGTCGACATGATGAACCCCTCTTGCAGCCAGCGGGAACAGAAAACTGCCACAGTAGGCATTCTAAGGGTGAAACGAGCGGGCGCGAAGCCGCTGGAGTCCAGCCTTAAGGCTGTAGTTTTCTTGAGCCGAGACATCCCGACGCCAGCATCTCAAGCAAACGCTGGCGCGACGGCAGGCTAAAGCCTGCACTCCGGCGGTACTCCAGCCGTCACCGCCCCAGCAACCCCAATCGCGGGATGATCACAAGTGCTGCCAGCATCTCGTACAGGTTGATCTTCGATTGTCCGTAGCGGCGGTCGTCGAAGATGATCGGCGTTTCGGCGAACGTGCAGCCGATTTTTCGGCAGCGATACAGAATCTCTTCCTGAATGGCATAACCGCGGGAAATGAATCCATCGAGGTCGAGTTGCCGCAGGCGGTCGACGCGAAAGCAGCGAAAGGCCCCGCTGTTGTCGTGCGTCGACAGTCGCAGAAAGAGCCGCGCGTAGGCGTTGACGCCGCGGCTCATCAATTTTCGTCGCAGGCCCCACCCCAGCACGCCTCCGCCGGCGACGTAGCGCGACCCGATCGCCACGTCGACACTTCGCATGCATTCGAGCAGAGCCGGGATGTACCGCGGGTGATGGCTGAAATCGGCGTCGAGGTTCATCAGCCACGTATAATCATTCGCGACCGCGTAACGAAAACCGGCCAGAGTGGCCGTCCCCAGGCCGAGTTTTCCGGGACGATGCAATACGTGCAGCCGTGAATCGCGGGCCGCCCATTCGTCGGCGACCTGGCCGGTGCCGTCCGGCGAGTTGTCGTCGATGACGAGCAAGTCGGCCTGCGGTGCAACGCGCCAGATCTCTTCAATCAACGGCGGCAGGTTTTCGCGCTCGTTGTAGGTGCAGAGTGTGACCAGAAGTCGCTCAGCGGTCATCGCGCTGTGCATCCAGCGGCGCGCGGCGGCCAGGCAACCTCGGTCCGGCCAGCTCGGTCGCGGCCTTCTTTGCGGCAGGTCGCGCCTGGGGATTCGGCACCGGAAGCTCGTCCTCGGCTTCTTCCTCCGGCAATGCGGCCGGATCCTTCGCCGGGGCGATGGGCAATGCCGGCCCGGCCGGTGCCAGAAAAACGCTGACGTGCTGCGAATCACCCGCGAGCTGATTCGTCGTTTGGAACAGAGTTTTGGCCTTGTCCTGATCTTCGTTGAAGTGCAGCAGCACCCCTAACAGGTATAGCCGTTCGGGATCGCGGATATCTTCGCGAACCCAGTCGGCCACTTTCAGCAGCATGGCGTTTTTCGAAAGTGAGTTGTCGGCGCCGAACACTTCGTCCAGCCGATCGCCATGCGCGGGCCATTCGGGATCGAGTCGCACGAGGCGTTTAATTTCGTCGACCGCCTGCCCGTATTCACCCATTGCGGCCAGCGAGAGGGCCAGACGGAACCGAGGCTCGGGACGATCGGCCGCCGCGGCAGTCGCCTGTTTGTAGCGTGCGAACGCCTGCAAATAATTCTGCTTGACGAACCACTCGTCTCCCTGGGCCTGCGAGCGAATGCTCTTGCGCTTGGCTTCGGGCGACGAGGGCTTGATGAACAGTTTCACATCCGCCTGCGCAGGCTGCCCGGCGGCGGCATTTTGTTTCTGGCCCTGTTGTTTCTGACCCTGGAACTGCGGCATCCATTCCTGAATGACCGGGTTGTCGGCAGGATCGGGCCCGATGAACAAGGGCCGCGTCTGAACCACGATGGGGGCCATCGGCGTATAGCTGTAATACGGACCGAAGTTCGGATATCCGAACGACGTGTATCCGTAACCCCCGCCGAAGCCGCCGAATCCACCCCCGTATCCATAGGGCGATCCATACCCCATTGGACCGAACCCGCCGACGGGACCGTTGTAATAACTCAGCCCGCCGAATCCGCCGAAGCTCGAATACCCGTAGCCGGAACTGAATGGCAGGAACGGACCGACCCGCCCGAATCCATACGCGCCGCTCCCGAACGAGCTTCCCCAGCCGCGGTTGTAGAATCCCCCGTTACCGCCCCACCCACCACCACCACCCCAACCGCCGTTATGATGGTGGCCATGCCCGTGGTGCTGGGCCGAGGCTGTCGCCGAGACGGCGAGAAAGGTAACGACCGCCAGACTCAATGTGCGCAAGGATTGCCGCATGGCATCTCTCCAGGTTGGCCCCGCGACCGATTGTTCCCACAGTCGGACGATACGTGTGTCGCAATTATCGACGCGCCGGCCGGCGGCGTCAAGATGCAGGGGCCGGCGGTTCAGTTGCCATCCAGCGTGGCCGGTTGTCATGGTTTGCGCTTCAACCGTAGCCCCAGAGCCTGACATTTTTCCGTAGACCGACCAGTACGACTTCAAACCGAACACGCGCAGTGTTCGTCTCAACCCCCGCGGCGGAACGTGGCCGGGCTGCGGCCGGTCTGGTATAACGCACGTGTCTGAAACCTCACCGTTCGAGTCAGCAGGAACAGCATGCCCCCGCACCTTCCCACCGCTTTGCAGACGCTCGACGAACCGTTCCTTCGCCATATTTTCGTGCGCGACCAGATGCACGAATGGTCGAAGCAGCCGATGGTCATGGAGCGGGCTGACGGCGTCTTTTACTGGGACGTCAAGGGCAAACGTTATTTCGACGCCATTGCCGGCATCTATACCGCTTCGGTTGGGCACAACAACCGCCGCGTGATCGAGGCGATCAAGAAGCAGCTCGACGTGTTGCATTTCTCGCCGCCGATGCACGGCACCAACCCGGTTGCCGTGCAACTGGCCAATCTGCTGGCTGAAATCGCCCCCGGCGATCTCTCGGCGGTCAAGTTCGAATGCGGCGGGTCGGAAGTCACCGAGGCGGCGATCAAGCTCGCGCGGCAGTATCACCGTCTGACCGGCAACCCCGGCAAGTACAAAGTCATCAGCCGTTACCAGTCGTGGCACGGCTCGACGATGGGGTCGCTCGCCGCATCGGGGCTCAAAGGCCGCAAAACGGTCAACGAGCCGCTGCCGGCAGGGTTTGTTAAAGTCTTCCCCCCGACGTGTTACCGCTGCCCGTTCGGGCTGAACTATCCGTCGTGCGGACTGATCTGCGCCACGATCGTCGACAGCGTGATCGACATGGAAGACCCCGCGACCGTGGCGGCGATCATGGTCGAACCGATCGGCCACACCGGCGGGATCATCGACCCGCCCGACGAGTACCTGCCCAAGCTCCGCGAGATTTGCGACAAGCATAACATTCTGTTGATCTTCGACGAGATCATCACCGGCTTCGGGCGGACCGGGCAAATGTTCGCCGCCCAGACGTTCGGTGTGACTCCCGACGTGATCTGTACCGCCAAGGGAATGAGCGGCGGGTTCATTCCGATCTCGGCGATGATCTGCCGGCAGTCGATCGCCGACACGTTCTGGGGCCCGATCGAGAACAACCCCGGCTTCGTCGAAGGGCACACCTGGGAAGGGGGACCGGTCGCCTGTGCGGCAGCGATCGCCGTGATCGAAGAGATTCTCGAACGCGACCTGTGCAAAAACTCGCGCGAGCAGGGGGCGCGGTTGCGGGCCGGGTTCGAGAAGTTGGCCGAGAAATACGACGTGATCGGCGACCTGCGGGGCAAAGCCCTGTTTCAGGCGATCGAGTTCGTTTCCGACCGCAAGACGAAGTCACAGTTCCCGGCCAAGCCCGGTTTCGGAGTCCGTCTGGGTCGTCGGTTGCTCGAACACGGCCTGCTGTGCCGCTTCGACCCGCACTGGATCGCCTTCGGCCCCGCGCTCACCGTGACCGCCGAACAGATCGACGAGATGCTGGCGATTCTCGACCTGAGTCTGGGTGAGATTCTGGAGGAGTGACCCCGGCGAGCGGGGGTGCGTAAGCCTCCTGACGAGTTCCACAACTCGCGGTTTTCCAATTGAGTGAGAACGTAGGGTGGGACCAGCAAGCCGA
Organism: Planctomycetaceae bacterium; assembly: GCA_009691905.1. GTDB lineage: Bacteria > Planctomycetota > Planctomycetia > Planctomycetales > Planctomycetaceae > SIAF01. The sequence goes on from SIAF01000231.1 coordinate 6,187, forward strand.
GAATGACTCTGGACTTTCGCTTTCTGAAAACACTCTCGAATCAAATGGCGAGTTGCTTCGTTATCCAGCGGCTTGCGCAGGCCCACCATTCGAGTTCCGATGGGATGCGACCCGAATGGTGGGCCTGCGCACGCTGCGCGAGCTGGTCCCACCCTACATGATTGAGCGATTCGCAGCAATGCCTTCTCTGGACTGCATTCAACCCGCAAGCTGCAACGGCTGCGGCCTGTGCTGCCAGGGAATCGGTTCGCCTGTGGTGCTGTATACGTCGAATCCTGATTCATGGGGCCCGCATCCGTTTCGTCCCGCGGCACTGCCCGACGATCTGATTCGTGAGATCGACGATCACTTTCTGGGGCTGCACCGCGGGCAGGAACCGCAGGAGCAATGCCTGTGGTACGACGCGGCGACGCGCAGTTGCCGGCACTACGAGTGGCGCCCGCAGGTGTGCCGCGATTACGAGTTGGGAGGCTCAGAGTGTCTCGCGCTCAGGCAGCGTCACATCGAGGGCGAGCGGCCCCGCGAAATCGCGGCTGACGAAGGCTGATCGACGGGTATGGCAAATCTGCCGGGCAGCTCTCCACCGACGCCGCGTCGGTGGGAGCACGACTGAAAGCTACAGACCGGCCCACCACAAGACCGCTCTCCACCGACCCCGTGTCGGTGGGAGCACGACTGAAAGCTATAACGTCGAGATTGACGTTTTCATCGGCGACACCCAGCGTGCGCGCCGTAGCGGTCAGTCATGCGCTCCACCGACACGAGGTCGGTGGGGGCGATTTCGACGCTGCGAGTCACCTGTAGCGTCCAGTCGTTTCACCACCGACGCGGGGTCGGTGGAGTCCTCTGAGGGCATTACGCGATCCAAACACCGAGCCTTCGTCAGGTTGCCTATGCCAGGATTTCTGGGCACACCCAGACCGACGATTCAAGTCGCGATCGGCGATTTGGCGCCTACTTCGCCTTCGATGCCGCTTTTTTCGCCTGGGTGGCGATGATCTTCTTGGTGATTTTCAATTTTTTCCGCTTGCGCTCGCCGGCGTGATTGGCGCCCATCATAACGTCTCCTGAATTCTCAAATTGTGCGGTCATTGAATCGAAACAGCACATTAGCAGCGATTTCGCAGGCGTCAATGCACCGTCGCCTGTAAGTCCTGCCTGCCGGGCAGGACTTCGCACGTCTCGGCGGCGTCCAATCGCGACTGGTCCCCTCCGGCAGAGGGGATCTACTTTTCCAACCGCTGACCGCCAGCGCCGTTTGTTTGCAATCAAGATTTCGACCCAACCGGACAATCGCCCCGAACCGCCTCACCTATCGCATGCCGGAGGTCGAATGCCAAACAAACAATCACGTCGCAACGGGGCAGATTGATTCACGTATGACGTCTGGACTCAGGGCCGGAGGCTTGGCAGTTATCCACACAGTCGCCGTTACACTATCGGGTCTTTAAGCGGTGCCGTGGGCAGTGCGGCCAGAGTGATTCGCCTTCTGGGCTGAAGAAGCCCTCCTGATAAACGTGGATCAGCCCCTCGCTGGCGCGGGCGACGTAACCACACAGTTGCTCGCAGATCCGGGCCAGCCTGCTGTGGCCGAGAAGCGCCGAAATTGGCATTAGAGACACGGTTTGGCGCGTGTTGTGGATGTGTTCAAGAACATAATCACGATGCGGCTCATCCGGCAGCATGTTCAGGTTATCCTTCCATCCTTCAAGGTCAGGAAGAAATCCATCCTCGCCCGGCAGGATTCGATGCACGAGGATTGCAGGGGCCACCGAGTCGAGTAGCCGAAAGCACGCTTTGCGCCAATGGCCATCACTGATCTCGAAGTCATGCTCCAGCCCATTCACTTTCGGTCGGATCGAATCCAACATTGCTGCCGGAGGAGGGATCACCTCGATTGTGCCGTGAACCGCGTACCAATTCCGGAGTTTCACGCAGATGCCCCTGACAGATTCGCTGAACAGGAATTCGGCCGGCCAAGTGCCGTAAACGGCACGACTCACATGCCCGGATTGTACCTCCTTGGGATGAGGGCGGGAATTCCTGACGGCGGCGGTCGGAATGAATCCCGGTCAACGCTCCAGTCGCCATAAACTATATGACCCACGACCATCGTGACCGTCCCCTACCGCCCCTCCCCATGCGACCGCTGGCTCCACGGAATCGCCATCGTCGGGGGGGTGCGGTGCATATCGCGGCGGACGTCTTTGGGGCGGGGGTGAAAGTAGTTGATGAACGCGCACAATTGCTTCACCGCCTCGTGGTAGACACGCTCGCCCTTCTCTTTCGTCGCCAGTTCGGCTTCGCCCAGGACACCCGTGTCGGTATAGCTCGAGGTCCATGAGACAACGGTCGACGGCCCGGCGGCAAACAGATCGACCCAGTTGAAGGGGCTGTGATCGTTGTTGAAGCTGATGTCGCCCGATTTGATCTTGTCCTTCCGCACGTTCTCTTCGTCGAGGTACAGGTACAGCGACGTTTCCAGTTCGCAGGCGTGGGCGCAGCCGCCGGGAAACTTGCTTTCGCGCCAGCTCGGCAAAAACGTCTTGTCGACTGTCAGCAGGTTCCACCAGGCGGTGACCACACACTCGGCATCGGTTTCGAGATTGGTGCGGCGAGCCGCCAGGTCGAGGTTGGGCATGTTCGACCCGTGGCCATTGAGCAGAATGATCTTTTTGAAACCGTGGTACGCCAGCGACTTCGTCACGTCGAGCACGTTCTCGATGAAGTGCGAGTAATGGCTGTTGATCGTTCCCGGAAAATCCATGACGTGTCCGGTATAGCCGTAGCAGATCGTCGGCAGAACGAGAATATTCTCAGGCAGCGCCTGGCCGACCCCGCGCGCGATGCCGCCGGGGCAGACGACGTCGACGTCCAGCGGCAAGTGCGGGCCGTGCTGCTCGATCGCCCCGCACGGCAAGATGCACACCTTGCCCAGCTCGACCGCGTCATTGATCTCGGGCCACGTCAACTTTTCGTAACGATACTCGGTTTTGGCACGGCTCGTCATGGAGGTTTCCCCTGGAGATTTCGGACATTGATCGGTCAAATTTCAGTCACGGCGCGACGCCTGGGTGTTTAGCCGCGAGCCGCAGGCGAGTCGTATTTATTCGTCGTCCCTGCGTTATTTTTTTGAATACTGCTCGCCTGCGGCTCGCGGCTAAACGGTCGTTACGGTTTTTTTTGCAGTTGCATCGCGACCTGCTCGGCCCGACGAAGCGCCCGCAGGGTATTTTCACCCAGAATCTTGCGAATGTCAGCCGCACTGTAGGCGCGGTCGAGCAGGCCCTGCGTGATGCGCGGGAAGGTCGAAACGTCTTCCAACTGGGCTGGCAGCTTGTCGACGCCGTCGTAGTCGGTCCCCAGCCCGACGTGATCGACGCCGGCGACCTTCACGATGTGATCGATGTGATCGAGCACGTCATGAATTGTCCCCGCCTCGATCGGGTGCTCTTTGGCCCACAGGTCCAGGGCTTTCTGAAACTCTTTCTCATCCGGATATTTCTCGTGCAACTCGCGGCGGACGGCAAACATGCCGGCCCGGGCTTTGGCCGCCGAGGGGACGATGAACCCCGAGTAGTAATTGACCATCACGACCCCGCCGTTTTTCGCCACGAGTTCCAGAATTTCGTCGAGGACGTTGCGCGGGTGGGGCGCAATGGCATAGGCCGACGAGTGCGAGGCGATGACCGGCGCCCGGCTGACGCGCAGCGCGTCGCGCATCGTTTCAGCCGAGACGTGCGAAATATCAACCAGCATCCCCAGTTCGTTCATCGCCAGCACGACCTGTTCGCCGAAGTCGGTCAGCCCGCCGTGCCGCGCCTCGTCGGTTGCCGCGTCGGCCCACTCGAGCGTGTCGCCGTGCGTGAGCGTCATGTACCGCGCCCCCAGTTCGTAGTACATCCGCAGGAGGCTGATCGAGTTTTCAATGGCGTGCCCCCCCTCCAATCCGATCAGCGAGGCGATTTTGCCTTCCGCGCGAATCCGGACGACGTCGTCAGCCGAGCCGGCCAGCTCGAATGTCTCGGGGTAACGGGCCACCATCCTGCGAATCAAGTCGATCTGTTCGAGCACATCGTGCGCGGCAGTGCGTTTTTTAACCGTGTCGGGGGGGACGTAGGCTGACCAGAAGACCGCTCCTACCCCGCCGGCCCGCAGCCGCGGAATGTCGGTGTGGAATTGTTCGACCCCCTTCCCGATGTCTGCCGCATCGAACGACGAACCGGCCTTTTTTCGCATTTCCCACGGCAAATCGTTATGCCCATCGAACACGAGGCACTGCCGGTGCAACTCCAGCGCGGCCGGGGTGACGACGATTGCGCGCCGGGGGTGAGCGCCGCACGCCTGACTCGCGATCGCCGGAAAACCCCCGAGAAAAAGGCACGCCAGTCCGATGATCGCCGCCGTGCGCGCGATCGATGTTGCGGCCATCAAGCTGCCTCCACGTGAGTGTCGTGCGTTCCTGCCGGGCTGCGATTGCGTCTGCTATCCTAGAGTCCGCTGGTGCGGGCCACAATCTTGCCGTGTCGAGACGACGAAATCGGATAATGACAACAAGACCCCACGGACCATGGCAGATTCTGTGCTCGCAGCAGGTCTACAAAGACCCCTGGCTCGACGTGCGAAAGGATGACGTGATTCGCCCCGACGGGCAACGCCGTGAAGGATTTCTGGCCGTAATTTGCGCGGTTTGGATAGTTTTGCGACCGTCGAAATTTCGGCGCTGACGACTCGTATCTCGCAAATTACGTATTTTATTGCCCACAGAATCCTTCACGGCGTTGCCCGACGGGGCGCCGGGGACGCATGTCGTCGTCGTCTTCAGACACGGCGTTTCGGTGCTGCTCCTGGATGACGCGGGGTTCGTCTATCTGACCGACGAATTTCATTACGGCGTCGGTCGCAACACTCTAGAAGTCGTCAGCGGCGGAATGGAGCCCGGTGAAGACCCGCTGGCAACCGCGCAGCGCGAAGCGGTCGAAGAACTGGGAATCACCGCCCGTGAGTGGATCGACCTGGGTTGGTTCGACGCCTTAACGACATGGTCAACTCGCCCGCCCGGTTGTACCTGGCGCGGGGATTGAGCTTCGGCGAGCGCCGCCCCGACGGCACAGAGCAGATTCGCTGCGTCAAAGTTTCCCTGAGCGAGGCGGTCGAGATGGTCATGGACAGTCGCATCACGCACGGCGCGAGTTGTGCGCTGATCCTTAAGGCGCTCGTCTTTCTCGAACGCGAGTCATCGGCCGCCGCAGGCGGCGGCGCGTTTTCCCCCCCTTAGCAGGGGGGCTGTTGACGTAGTCGTCGACGACAAAGGCGACGATGCGGACGGGCCGTACTGCTTGGCCGATCATTTACATGCGCTTGGCGGCGTCATGAGCCACCGGAGGTCGGATTGTGTCCATTGACGCGATAAAAACTTGCGCAGACCGC
>SIAF01000232.1 GCA_009691905.1 Planctomycetaceae bacterium
AAGCGAGTGGATATCACCCGCTTCCGTAAATACAAACGCGGCCCGAAAAAACCGCCGACGCCACGCAGCAAATATCACAACGGAGGTCATGCCTCGACCGCCAAAATCCTTGCACTTCGCCACACTGAATGACACCTTGGAAGCCCTGAGGCTAAAGCCTGTCCTCCCACGACCAAAGAACGACACGACCCCCGGAGACGTCTCCGAGGGTCGTGTTCGGTCGAACTCATTCACGCTTAGCCACGCAGGCCGAAGAGGTTCGCCAGACCGCTCTTGCGAGCCTTGGTCTGCTGATTCTTCAGTCGCGAGGGGAAGTACGCTTCGGGTTCAGCGCCCGGGGCGGGAGCCGGAGCCGGAGCCACGTCACCTTCAGCCGGAGCCGGAATCGGAGTCGAAACCGGAGCCGATTCGATCACATTGCTGGTGCCACAGGCACCGGCACCACAATTGGCCGGAGCACAAGCCATCGTGCAGCCGGTCTCGCAGCAGTCCTTAACGTCATAGCCGCATGCGCGGAGGGCCCTCGTGGCAGCCCGACGAACACCCCTGTCGCAGTCCGACAGAGCGCAAGTCAGGGCCGCGACGACCTTGTCGTTGCAGCAGCAGGAATGGCAGCGGGTCTGTTTGCGAATCTGCTCGGCCGATTCCTTGCGGACTCGTTCGTCGCAGTCATTCAGACCGTAGATGAACGCACACATAATCTCGGGGTTGCAGGTGCAGTCGTACTTGCCGAGTTTGCGGATCGCCTTGGCACGTTGCCGGGCGTAGCAGGCAGTCTGCGATTCGTAAATCCAGTGAGCGACTTCGCAAGGATCGGCACAGCACTGATTCTCGCAGGCTGTGGCGGCGGGAACTCCACCGCAAGCAGCCGGAGCTGCACACGTGACGTGGCAGCCGTTGGTTCCGCAGCCGTTCGTGCCGCATGCCACCGGAGCGGCGCACGTCGCGTCGCACGGAGGATCACACGGCTTGTGGCAGGCCACCGGAGCGGCGCACGTTGCGCTGCATCCACCATTGCCACACGCACCCGTTCCACAAGCACCGTTGCCACAGCGGGGGCCGCAGCTCCCGTTGGGGCCGCAGTTACCGCAGCTCGGTTTGCAGCACGACCGCTGATACGTGCAGACTTTGCGGTAGTTGGGCCGACAGATCACCGGTCGGCAGGCCTCAGGCTGGCAAGTCGGGGCACATCCACAGCTCTTTTCAGAGCCACCGCAGGTGTAGCTGGTCAGCGTGATGGATCCGGCTTGCGCCGTCGCCACCATACCGAGCAGGGCCACAACCGCTCCATAGAGTTTGGTCCATTTCATAACGCAGCGTCTCCTTCCCTTGGGATTTTTGGTCTTTGGCCGTTCTAACCGCGGATGGGTCGGTGGGTATTTCGTGTTCAGGTTGAGTACGGTTTCATTGCTGAGACCGACCCCACCGTCTACGACGCGCGTCGTTTCTGTCCGAACATCTCCGACAGCCACACCGCACCGATCAGACGGCCCTAACCACCCGCCATTGGGCTAGCACAATGTGCATCGGAGCCGTCGAGCTTTTCCGCAGCCCGAACCTTCCCTCGGCAAATCCGATGTTCCCTGTTACCGGCCTAATTGCGGGAGCCGGAATAGCAGGTCTAGCCCAATTCATCGGCGCGAGATTCGGTTGGCCTTGAGTGTCGCAAAGTATTATTCAGGCAAAAGGTTACGACGATTCCGCGTCCGGTTTTCCCGGCCATTCCGGACAGTCAAACTGCATGCGAGTTTGCTGACGGCTCGTTCGTTGCAATCGTTACAAACGGGTTAATATGGGAGACTTGCGTGCCGTGGGAAGAGATCGTTTTTCGATCGCACTGTGCCGAATCTGCTTGCGAGCACCATCGGCCGGTTGCTTGTGGCACGACACGACACGTGCATTCGGAATAGCCGTCAGGGGCGTCAGAATCCCTACGCGCCGCGAGGTCGCGCGCAGATCTCGCCTTCAGACGTGCGCGGCGGGTGGCTGCGGCGATTTGCTGCAATCGTCGTTGTTCGCCCCGCGACAGGCTCAGGCCCAGTAATTCCGATCCAGCGTCCGGTAGTTGATCGCTTCGTGCAAATGGGCCGATGTGATCGTGGCGGCGTGGTCGAGGTCGGCGATCGTCCGCGAGACGCGCAGTATTTTGTCGTGGGCGCGGGCCGACAGGCCCATTTCTTCCATCGCGTTTTTCAACAGTCCCTCGGCAGCCGAGTCGAGTTTGCAGTACTTGCGGATCTGCCGCGGAGTCATCCGGCCGTTGAGCGTATTGCGCTCGCCTTTGAAACGCTCGCGCTGAGCGTCGCGTGCGGCAATGACCTGCAAACGCATTTGCGCGCTGTTCGTGCCGCTGGCCTGTTCAGATAATTCGCGAAACGGGACGGGGGCGACTTCCAGGTGAATGTCGATCCGGTCGAGCAGCGGGCCGCTGATCTTGCCGATGTACTTTTCGACCTGCATCGGCGTGCAGTTACAGCGGCGACGCGGGTCGCCGCGGTAGCCGCAGGGACAGGGGTTCAGCGCCGCAACCAGCATCAAGTTAGCCGGAAAGCGCATGCTGCCCATCGCGCGGGAAATCGTGATGTCGCCCGATTCGAGTGGTTGCCGCAAGACTTCGAGCGTGCGGCGGTTGAACTCGGGCAATTCGTCGAGAAACAATACGCCGTGATGCGCAAGCGAGATTTCACCCGGCCTGGGGGTACTGCCTCCGCCGACGAGACCCGCCTCGCTGACGGTGTGATGCGGCGCGCGAAACGGGCGCTGCAACATCAACGACTGCCCGGCCGCAAGCTGACCGACGGCGCTGTAGATTTGCGTGGTCTCGACGCTCTCGGCGGGACTCAGGTCGGGCATGATCGTCGCCAGCCGCTGGGCCAGGAGGGTCTTGCCGGTCCCTGGGCTGCCGATCATCAGCAGGTGGTGGCCCCCTGCCGCCGCGACGACGACGGCCCGCTTCGCCATTTCCTGGCCTTTGACGTCGGAGTAGTCGATTTCATATCCGCCGAACTTCGCCTGGACTTCGTTCCAACTGAAGGGGACGGGGTCGATCTCGAGCTGGCCGCTGTAAAACCCGACCGCCTCGGCCAGCAAGCCGACGGGAATGATGTCGATCCCTTCGACGACGGCGGCTTCCTGAGAGTTGACGACCGGGACGAGCAGCCCCTTCTTGCCCTGCGCCCGTGCCGCGATCGCCATCGACAGCGCGCCTTTCACCGGGCGCACCGAGCCTTCGAGCGCCAGTTCGCCAATCGCCGAATACTGCTCGAAGCGATCGCTGGGCAACTGCCCGCTGGCAGCGAGCAACCCCAGCGCCGTCGGCAAATCGAACGACGAGGCTTCTTTGGGAAGCTCGGCCGGCGAGAGATTGATCACGATCCGGTCGTTCGGGCGATGGTAGCCGCTGTTGACCAGCGCTCGCTCGATGCGGTGAATGCTCTCGCGGGCGGCGGCCTCGGCCAGCCCCACGAGAATCGTCTTGGGCAGTGCCGCAGGCGAAATGTCGACCTCGACCTCGACCGGGATCGAATGAATCCCGAAAAGCGAATACGTGTGGAGCTTGGCCAGCATGAACGATTTTCGCGGTCGGTTGATCGCCAAAACGGGGAAGTTGACGCCGGTACAGGTTGCAATGGTATTGTGGAGCCGGCCGCAGGCCATCGCAAGTGCGAAGCGGGAATTCGTCGCGGCGGTCAGGAAGTCCCAGCGCGGCCTTCGGCGGCAACCGAAGAAGGGAACCACGAATCTTACGAATCAAACGAATGAAAAGTTGACTCGGATTCAACCTGACGGCCACCCGTGTTAGACTGACGGCATGTCCATTTTCCATGAATCCCGCCGAGTCTCGACACGGCTGCCACGGCCGCTGTGGATCGGCTGGAGGTTGTCGGCGCAGGTCCGCGAATCAAAGGACTAACGATGCAATTCAAGAAGCACTTTAGCCGCACGCCCGGTGTCATCATTGCCGTCGGTACGGCTTGCTTATTGGTTTTCGGCGGATGCACGTTCCCGAGCGACATTCAGGCTCAGCGCGAAGCCGCACGGCGAGCGAAGGTCGAGCACAATCTGCGTCAGACTGGGGAACTGATGCAAAAGAAGGCAGCACAGGATTCCGTCGAGCGCCAGAATGCGACGCCGGACGGCGGCAATGCAAACGAATCGGTCGAACCTGAGTAGTCGGCTGACGCGCAGTTCTCCGTGAATCGCCTGGCGGGCAGCGTCGTCCCCGTTGGCGTTCGCACTTCACGCCGCATAGAATCAGTTTGGTCGCAGGCCCGTCGTCTTGCGGCGAAATCCACGACAGGCAAATCGGAAACCACCGGGATGCGCTCTCACCGATTGACACTGCTGGGCGCCGCGCTGGCACTCGCGACGGCCGCTGTCATCGCACAGAAACCGACGACGCAGGCGGCCGACGAGCCTGCCGACGGCGACTACGGCACGATCACGGGGCAATTCGTCGTTGACGGCGATGTCCCCGCGCCGAAAGTCCTCGTCGCGAAGGGAGACAACGTAAACGATCCGGCGATCTGTTCGGCCAATGACGTGCTCAGCGACAAGCTGCGTGTCGACGCCGAATCGAAGGGGGTTGCCGACGTCTTTATCTACCTGCCCAAGACCGAGAAGATTCATCCCAAGCTGAAAACCAGCGAAGTCAAAGAGGTCATACTCGATCAGAAGGGCTGCCGGTTCGACCCGCACGCGCTGTTTGTCCGGACCGACCAGTCGCTGGTGGTCAAATCGAATGACGACTGCTCGCACAACTCGAATTTCATGACAATCAGGAATCAGCCGATCAACTTTGTGCTGGCGGGCAACGATCGCACGGGGACTGCGGTCAAGTTCAAAGTCTCTGAGCGGCTCCCGATGCCGGTCGTTTGCAACATCCACAACTGGATGCGGTCGACCTGGCTTGTTCTCGATCATCCGTATGCGGCCATCAGCGATGCCAAGGGGAAATTCAAGATCGCCGACATGCCGGCCGGCGAGCACGAGTTGCATATCTGGCACGAAGTTCCCGGCAACGTCGAAAAGAAATACAAAGTGACGGTAAAAAAAGGGGAAACGATCGATCTGGGCCGGATCAAAATCCCCGCTGAAAAACTGTTTGAGACCAAATAGAACGACAGCGCACCTTTCCGTAAGTCAGGCTTTCGAGCCTGACGCTAATGGTGGGATGCCGCTGAAAGCAACGTGATTCCGTCAGCCTGGAAAGGCTGACCTACTTCAGGATCGATCCAACGTGCGTCAACGGATCGGCTTCATTGTGCAACTCGCCGTGCTGATGCTTCTGCCGACGCTCATCGGCTGGCAGTTGTTTTTCGGGATGCCGTTGATCGTCATGCCCGCGGCCTTGCTGGTCTGCATCGTGTTGTTTGCAATGGCGCAAAGGCTGCGGCAATCGTGAAAATGAGGGAGAACGAATGACGATCGCAGCCGGTCGAACACGCGATGTGTCGCATCAGAATCAGGCGCCCGGTCTTACTGTCGCTTCGACGAGTCAGCGGTCTTGTCGTTCGAACGGACCAAGAGTCCGTTCTACACCCTATGTGCTGGCGTTGATCCTGTGCGGTAGTCTGTGGCAAACCGGCCATGCTCAGCGCGAGGCGACACCCACTGGCGTCGAATCGGTATTTCTCGACGTCGACGCGGCTGCCGCCAAGAAGCTGGCGGCGGTACGCGACTTGCTTGCGGCTCACGAGTGGGGCGACGCCATCGATCTCATGCGGCAAATCGGCGAGCAACACGGCGACCGCCTCGTGGCAATTGCCCCCCGGCGGTACGTCAGCGTGCAAACCTATTGCGATATTCTGCTGTCGAGCCTGCCTGAAGCGAGGCTCAAGTTGTATCGCGCCCGGACCGATCCTCAGGCCCGTCGGTGGTTCGAAACGGCTCGGGTCAATCGCGACGAAGAGGGGTTGCGCAAGATTCTACGGCGTGCCTTTCTGGGCAGCTACGGCGACGATGCTCTGCTGCTGTTGGGGCAGCTCGCGTGGGAACAGGGCCGCTTGCCGCAGGCCCGACAGTACTGGGAGCAACTTCTGCCGCCCAACGCTGCTTACCAGCCCGGAGGGTTGCCCGATGTCCTGCGGTATCCTGCCGGCGACATCGACGAAGCGCAGGTGCGAGCGCGGCTCGTTTTGTGCAGCCTGCAGGAAGGGCAGTTGGCCCGCAGCCGACGCGAACTGGCGGCGTTTCGCCAGTTGCACCCGCAGGCGACCGGCACCCTTGCGGCCCGTACGGGCAACCTGGGCGAACTGCTGACCACACTGATCGACGAGGCGAGCGAGGCGGCCAGTGTCTCTCGCGAAAGCGAGCAACCGACGTTTGCCGGCAACCTGCACCGCAACCCCGTCCAGCCCGAGGGGCTCGACGTGGGCAGCGTCCAATGGCGTGCGCCTCTGCCGTCGATCCCGACCGAGAAGTCGGTGTTCGCCGACGACCCGTTCGATCCTCAGCAAACCGGCCGCAACATCGACAAGGGACCCGGCGCACTTTCTGCGAACATCCTCAACTTCTATCCCGTAGTGTTTGAGAACCGGGTGTTCTACTGCGACGAGACGAGCGTCTATGCCCGCGAATTGCTGTCGGCGGAAGGGGGCCGGCCCGCCTGGGGAGACGACGCAACCATCTATCGTCTCGCTCCCGAGCTGCATCCGCAACTGGTGCCAGGCATCGCGCGCGCGGGGTGGCCGCGATTCACCGTCTCGATCGATCGCAATCGACTTTACGCCCGGCTGGGGGGCAACGGTCGCCGACGCATTCGCGGCTTGCACGAACCGTCGAGCCTGATCGTCTGTCTTGACTTGATCCGAGAGGGAGAACTGGCTTGGAGTCTCAAGGCCGACGAGATCGGCGGTGACGGGGCGAACTGGGCCTTCGACGGCTCGCCGATCGCTGCCGACGGCCGCGTGTACGTCGCCCTGCGGCGCAGCGAGCCGCAATTGCAGCTCAACGTCGCCTGCTTCGATGCGGCGACGGCAAAGCTGCTGTGGAACCGCAAAGTCTGCCTCGGACTGGAATCGCTGCCCCCCGAAGTCGAGCAACTGCATCACCAGTTGCTGACGCTGGCCGACGACCGCCTGTACTACTGCACCAACCTCGGCGCGATCGCGGCTCTTGAGACCCGCGACGGGTCGATCCGCTGGGTGACCACTTACCCCCGCGCCGAAATCGAGCGGGTGCAGGCTTACAACTTGCGTCACCGGCAGGGTCCCAATCCGTGCCTGTACCAGGGGGGGCTGGTGTTTGCCGCTCCCACCGATGGCGACCGCGTTTTCGCCTTCGATTCCGAAACCGGTATTCTGCAATGGGAGCGCGAACTCAAAGGGGGTGTCCCGCAACTGCTGGGGGCTGACGACGGCAAACTGGTCGTCGCCGGCGACCTCTTGTGGGGACTCGAAGCCGACACCGGCAAAGACGCCTGGATCGTCGGACAGGGGGACGACCCTGCGGCGGCCACGCGCGGTCGTGGCGTGATCGCCGGCGGCCTCGTGTACTGGCCGCGCCCGGAAGAAATTCAACTGGTCGAACTGGCCAGCGGCCGCATTCTGCGGGCGATCGACTTGAAAGACCAGCACGGCGTCCCAGGCGGCGGCAATCTCGCGATTTCCAAGGGCTGGATGCTGCTGGCGCAAGCCAGTCGTCTCGTCGCTTTCAGCGAATTTGGTTCGCTGCGCAAGCAGCGCAAGGACGAGATTTTGCGGCGGCCCGACGACCCGCAACCGCATTTCGAGCTGGCGCGGCTAGCCGAGGTTGCCAAGCCACTCGACGAAGCTGAAGTCGAAACCGAATATGCCCAAGCTCTGGCGCTGGCGAAGCCCGGCGACCGGTGCGACGCTCGACCGATGCGGCTGGTCGCCGCCGAACGCCTCGCCCGGTGGCACGAGCGACAAGACCTGTTCGCGAAGGCCGCCGCCGACTGGCAGAGACTGCTCGACGAATCGCCGGCCACCGACGAAATCGGCGACGATGAAGCACCGTTCACCCGCCAACACGCGCGGCGCGAGATCGACCGCCTGATTGATGCGCACGGCCGCGAGGTCTACGCGGCGATCGAACGTACCGCCGAAGCCGCGTTCGCTGCGGCCCTGGGCCGACGCGACTTTGACGCGATCGAGACGCTCGTTGCGCGATTTCCACATGCTGCGGCTGCCGAACCGGCCGCCCTGCAATGCGCTGCCGCGCGACGCGCGGCGGGAAACCTGTATCGGTCTGACGCCATTTCCAAGGGATTGCTGACTCAGGGCCGCCACGAGACGTCACACCCGGCCGCACTGACGGGACTGGCGCAAGCGGCCGAGCAGCGGCATTGCTCGAATTCGGCCATCCGCTGGTGGCAGCAGCTTTACGATGAGCACGCTGCGGCCCAGATCGTCGTGGGGGGCATGTCACGCCCGGCCCAGGAAGTTGCCGCCGAACGACTGACTCGCTTGCGCGCCGATCTGGCAGGTCAGCCGTCGGTCGACGTTTCTGCCGACCCGTTGATGCGGGCCTGGTCTCGCGACATGCCCGGCGGCGCCCGCGTTCGTATTCCCGAAGGAACGCCCCCCGCTTTCGACCGAGGCTGCGTCCTGATCGACGGCGATTCGATCGTTTGCATCAACGCGACCGACGGTGCCGCGCGTTGGCAGGCCGACCTTTTGGAACCGTTGCACTGGAGCGGTTACGTCGGCGACGTCCTGGTGCTGGGGATGAATTCGACCGTCGCCGGCCTGGACCCCGACAGCGGTCAGATTCTGTGGTATCGGACGCTGCGATCGTCCCGGCTCGATCGGGGGACGGCGCAACTCTCGTTCCGTACCGCCGGCGATCGGCTGACCTGCCTGGTCGACGATTCTGAAATCGTATCGATCAGCCCCGAAAAGGGTGAACTCGAATGGCGATATCGGCCCGGGCATGGCCGGTTGCAACCGCATTGGAGCGCCGATCGCGACCGGCTCGTCGTGCAGATACTGGCTCCCGACCGCTGGCAGGTGCTCGGCACGCACGATGGCTCGCTTCTCGGCGAAACGCCGGGGTCTCCGGTGGCATGGCACTCTGATCCGCAGCCTCTGCTGCAAAGTCGCCAGGTGGCGCTGGCCGCCGGCCGGCGACCGGTGCAGGTGGTTGATACCATTCGCGTCAGCGTGCTCAGCAGTGACCAGGGGCCGCAATCGATTCGCCAGTCGCCACCCGATCTTCTGGCGGGTTTTGGAGCGCTGGTGGTCGTCATCGACGGCGATACGCTGGCCCGCATCGATCCCGGTTCCGGACAGCGCCTGTGGAGTTGCCAGGCAGGTGTCGCGCCGTTGCGCGAGCCGCGGTCGGCTGCCTGTTTCGACAGCGAGCGGCTGTTCGTCGCCTCGGGAGGCGTGTTGCGCTGTGTCGATCTGGCGCAGGGACGATTGCTGTGGGAACAATACCTGGGCACGTCGACCGGTGACTGGCGAGTCGTTCGCGCAGGACCGTGGCTGGCGGCCTATCCTGCGCAGGTCGCCACGGGCGCGTCGGTCGTGCTGTGCGATCGGGTCACGGGCGCGTTTGTGCAGCGGCTCGTATGCGACCCGGCGGCGACGGCGGTTCAGTTTCACGGCAACGCATCACAGGCGATCGTGGCCACCGACCGGCGCCTGATGGGTTACCGTCCGATGTCGCAGGTCGCCGATGCCCGGTAGACAAACCGGGATTTTTGCGACCCGGCCGGCGGTGTCGGTAGCCTGTCGTCGCGGTGATTAAGGAGTGCATGATCAGCCCTGAGAGTCAAACGATTTGGCGCGTCGCCGTGATCGGTGGTGGAATTTCGGGCCTGGCGGTAGCCTACCGTCTGCAGGAACTGTGTGCCGCCGCCGCTCGCCCGCTCGATCTCACGGTTTTCGAATCGAGCGCGCGCGTGGGCGGGGTCACCGCCACGCAATCGCTGGACGGTTACCGCATCGAACTGGGGGCCGACTCGTTCATCACCAACAAGCCCTGGGCCGTCGATTTGTGCCGGCGTCTGGGCATCGTCGATCGACTGATCCAAACCAACGCGCGCTACCGTCGGTCGCTGGTGCTGCGCAACGGCCGTCCGTTGCCGGTCCCTGACGGGTTTCAACTGCTCGCACCGGTCGACGTCGGGGCCGTGCTCCGCTCACCGCTGTTCAGTTGGCGCGGCAAGCTGCGAATGGCGCTCGAATACCTGGTGCCGCGCCGCTCAGGCGATGCCGACGAAAGCCTGGCCGACTTCGTCCGCCGGCGGTTGGGCCGCGAAGCGCTCGAGCGGCTGGTGCAACCCCTGGTCGGGGGCATTTACACCTCCGACCCCGAGCGTCTCAGCCTGCGGGCGACGATGCCGCGGTTTCACGAGATGGAGCGCGAGCACGGCAGCCTGATTCGCGCCTTGCGCCGCCAGGCCTCGCGCAGCGGCGACCAGGACGCTAAAGCCAGCGGCGCCCGCTACGGTCTATTTACGACGTTGCCAAACGGGATCTCCGAGTTGATCGAGTCGCTCGTCAACAGCGTGCAAAAATCGGCACGGATACAATTGGCGACCGAAGTGACAGACATCGTACCCGATCAGCCTGGGAGCGGCTTCACACTCGAACTGGCCGACGGTTCGCGGGAACGGTTCGATGCCGTCGTCCTGGCAGTGCCCGCTTACCGCGCCGCCGATGCAATCGCTCGATTCGTCCCGCGCGCCGCCGACGAGCTGCGGCGCATCGAGTACGCCTCGACGGCCATCGTCGTCTCGGGGCATCAACTGGCCGACATTTCCCATCCGCTCGACGCGTTCGGGCTGGTCGTCCCGGCGATCGAAAAACGCAAAATTCTCGCCGTCTCGTTTACCAGTCGCAAGTTTCCTGACCGGGCGCCCGAAGGTTGTGTGCAGTTGCGGACCTTTGTCGGCGGGGCCATGCAGCCCGAATTGATGCAGTTTACCGATGACGAACTCGTGGCTCTGGTCAAAGGCGAACTGGAACAAATTTTCGGCGTCACCTGGAAGCCCGATTTCACGCGCATCGCCCGCTGGCAACGCGCGATGCCGCAGTATCACGTCGGTCACCTCGACCGCGTGGCCGCGATCGAGCGCGAAATTTCCGCGTTTCCGCAACTAGCGCTGGCCGGCAGCGCCTATCATGGGGTCGGGCTTCCCGACAGTATCCACAGCGGCGAACTGGCGGCCGAGCGATTGTTCGAAACCGACAAGCCGATAACATACTCCCTCCCCCCCCGGCGGGGGGAGGGCTGGGGTGGGGGGGGCGCGAGCGTCTCGTGACTCCGCTGACCTGGGAACTGCGGCATAGCACGGACTCCGGGTGCGGTGTAGCATGTCGATTTAATCGGCGTTCCGGTGCAACTTGTTTCCCAGTATGACGCATCAAAATTGACAGCCCCGTGCCCGGCCGCCAAACTGCGGTAGAGTTCTACCGCACTTCGGCGGTCGAATACCTGTTCGGCCTCAAACACCGCCGCCATTTCGATGAAATGCGTCCAGCCCCTGTAACCTCCTAGTGCCACATCTCTCAAACAGAGGTGCATGAGGTGACGGGTTCTGCCAGCCTCTGGTTTTTGCTCAGCTTAACGCGCCGATGCGGCGAGACGAATTTGGGTCGGCGTTCCTTTTGCATCGGTTTTCCGGTGTAGGTCCATTCGAA
>SIAF01000233.1 GCA_009691905.1 Planctomycetaceae bacterium
GGGCCGTGCCGCGTTAGTTTGGGCAAACTGGTGTCAAAACGGGTGTCGCTACGATACCGTCGCTCTTGGAATAGAGTCAACTCACGCGATAAAACACGCTATATTTGAACCTGTGCGAAGTCGTACAACACCGTAGCGTGGGAACGATTCGTCACGAGACTTTTACCGTAGCGTCGCCGATAACTTCTCGCCGCACGCCGCGACGACCTTCTTCTGTGCGGCGTCGACCTCGGCGTCGGTCAGCGTGCGATCGGGCGCGCGGAAGTGCAATCGGGCGACGTACGATTTTTTGTTCGCCGGGATGTGCTGGCCGCGGTATTGGCTTTCGAAGGCGACTGACTCCAGCAGCGAGCCGGCGGCCCCGCGAACGGTCGCTTCCAGTTCCTGCCAGGTGACCGGTTCGTCAAGCAGAAAGTTCAGGTCGCGCTCGATGGCCGGGTATTCGGGCACCGGCTGATAGGTCGGCTCAAATTCAGCGACCGCTTCCAGAACACCCAGGTCGATCTCGGCAACGGTGACCGGGTCCTGCAGGTCGAGCTGCTTCCGCACGTCGTCTGAAAGCTCACCCAGCCAGCCGAGTCGTTTGCCGTCCAGTAACAATTCGCAGGCGCGGCCCGGCAGGCACGCGGCGAGCGCGGCCGGTTTCGCGGTCACGCGCGCGGCATGATTGACGGAGTCAACCAGCAGTTCGACGATGCCCTTGATCTCGGCGAACGATTTGCCGCTGACAAATCCCAGCAGGCGCGGCTGAGCCTCAGGACGTTCGGGTTCGCCGGCCAGGTAGACACGGGCCATTTCGAAAAGCTGCGCGTTGAGATTGCGATGCCGCTCATTCTGTCGCCGGCACAAAAGCAGGCTGGGGATCAGGCTTTGCCGCAGGATGTTCTCGCGCTGCCGCGACGTATGTTCGACCCGTAGCGGCGCGGCGTTGGTCCACGGACGGAACAGGTCGAGCTCGGCATCACTGATGAACGACAGCGTCACGGCCTCGAAAAATCCCGCGGCGATCAGCGCTTCGGAAAGCCGCTGGCAAAGCCGGTCGAAGCGGGTGGTCTGGCTCACTTCCAGCGGCACGGGGACGTTTTCGGGAATTTTGTCGTAGCCATGAATACGGGCGACCTCTTCGATCAAGTCGATCTCGCGCCCCAGGTCGCGGCGCCAATGCGGTACGATGAAGCGGCAGGTTCCGGCGGCTGCGCCGGGGGCCGGCTGCATCCCGAGCTTGAGCAGAATCCGCTCGACTTCGGGTTGTGGGATGTCGATTCCCAGAATCCGCGGCAGTTGCGAGAGCCGCAGCACAACCGGCGCCGGTTTCGACGCTGGGGCCGACCCGGCCCGCACCGCCCCCTGGCACAACTCGCCGCCGGCCAGTTCGAGAATGAGTTGCGCGCAGCGCCGGCCGGCCCAGTCGAGGTTTTCGCGGTCGATGCCGCGCTCGAAACGATACGACGAATCGCTGAACAGGTGCAGCTTGCGGGCTGTGGCGCGAACCGATCGCGGCGTGAACTCGGCGACTTCAATGAGCACGCGCGTCGTCTGCGGGCCGATTTCGGTTTCGTAGCCCCCCATCACTCCGGCGATCGCCACGGGCCGGGTGGCGTCGGCGATCACGCACATCTGGCTGGTCACATCGTACTGCCGCTGGTCGATGGCGGTGAGTTTTTCGCCCTGCTCGCCGCGGCGAACGATGATTTTTCGTCCATCGAGCTTGTCGAAATCGAAGGCGTGCAGCGGCTGGCCGCACTCCATCAGCACGTAGTTGGTGATATCGACGACGTTGTTGATCGGGCGGATACCCAGCGTCGCCAGCCGCCGCTGCATCCACGAAGGACTGGGGCCGACTTTGACCCCCTGGATGACGCGTGCCGTGTACTGCAGGCAAAGGTCGGGGCATTGATTGTCGACCGACGCGACCGAAGCGACCGGCGGCCCCTTCTCGGCCGGCTCGGCCGGGGGAAGTTTGTACTCGCGATCGAACAGCACGCCGACTTCGCGAGCCACCCCCAGATGGCACAGGCAATCGGGACGATTACTGGTGACCTCAAGGTCAATCGCCATGTCTCCCTGGACGTCGGCGACCTTTTCGAGGTTGAGCCCGGCCATCATCAGCCGCTCGGTGAGCGCATCGACCGGCATGTCGAGCCGGACGTACTCTTTAAGCCAGTTCCAACTGACGATCATCCGATTTGTCTCACTCAGTCCCGTGCGTAACGTGCAGTGCCCCGGCCGCTGATGAGCGGCCGAGGCACTTGATGAAATTGAAATTAATGGAGGGTCAGTCCGACGCTTGACCCGGATTCCGGCTCAAGCCGGGACTAAAAGCTTTACGCTTCGACCGGACCTTCGACACCGCCGGTGTAATGTTCGCCGACGGGCTTGTGTCCGTGCAGCACTTCGACCTGATAGCCCCCCTTTGCGCGGAAGTAGATGACCAGGATCAGGTACCCGACGGCCATCGCCGCTGGGACATACGATGTGACTTCCAGTGCCTTCTTGCCCCCTTTCAAGTTGGCATACAGCACGAGAGCCTCGTTGTCCGTCACTTTCTCGCCGGCACCATCCTTCTCGAATTCCTGTTCTTTCTTCTTGATTGCACCGACCTTGACTCCGTCCAATCCCGACACCCTGCCCAAACCAAGAAAATCCTTCGAGGTGTCGGCCTTGTACTCTTCGTAGACTGCCGGCGCTGCCTGCTTCAGGTTTTCACTGGCGTATTTATCCTGGAAGTAGCCGATTCCAGGGCCGCCGAGAATACCAGCCGAGAGCATCCCGATGCCGCCAATCGTCCCCATCGTCAGAGCGCCCCCCTTGGGATAACGCTCGCCGACGACACCCAGCATCGTCGGCCAGTAAAATGTCTTGCCAATTCCATAGATTGTCCCGGCCGCAAGAATCGCCAGACCCCCATTGACGGTCCCCAACCCGTAAAGACCCAGGCAACCCAGCACGGCACTGATGAACAGCAGCCCCAGGGGATTGATATGTTCGACGATCGGTCCGGCGAAAAACCGCAGTGCGAACATGATGCCCGACGTCCAGATGAACAGCCAGACAGCTCCCTTCCCGATCGAGGCATTCATGATGTTCTGGATCCACCCGTCAGTACCCAGTTCGACATAGCCGACACAGGCGTGCAGCACGAACAATAGCAGCAAAATCGGTGAGGCGAATTCGGTCAGCATCGTGCCAAATGACACTCCGGCCGCCTTCGCTTCGGAAATCGGAAACTTCTCCTTGAGGATCACATAGCCGTAGTAAATCGTCGGCGGGAGGAAAAATGCCACGGCGATTTCCCAAGGAAGATGTGAGATGTAGGCATTTTCCCCACAGAAGAAGAGCGCCAGAACGCCGCCCACGATCAAGCCGCCAGGCCAGCCGGCGTGCAAAATGTTCAGGTAGTGCGTCTTTTGATTCGGGTAGAGCGTCGCCACCAGCGGATTGATGACCGATTCACAGACCCCGTTCGCCAGTGAAAACATCAACGCGCCGATAAACAGCGACCAGTAGGCACCGTCTTGTGCCACGGCGCTTCCGGTCCCGCCCAGCGCCATGAAGATCGGTCTCGCCGCGAATGTCACCAGTGCCGAGCCGACGTGAAGCAGGAATGCAACCACCATCAGAGCCTTATAGCCCACCCGGTCGGCAATCAAACTGCAAATGATAATTGTGAACCCGAATCCCACAAGCCCCGCGCCGGTCAACTCGCCGCTTTGTGACTTGGTGAAACCAAACCTGGCTTCCCAGTCGTCCAGAATATTGGCGCGGATTGAAAATCCGACCCCGGCGGCAATCAAGGTGAAAAAGCTGGCGAGAAACAGGTTGCGGTTGTTGTTCATGTGGTTTTGGCTGGTTTGCGGAGCTTACGCATGATTGATCGCCGCCCTGCCCACCGATCGGTCCGTCGGGAGCGCTACGTCGGAACTTTTTGCGAGCGGACCATACTACACGGGAAAGCAGGCGATTTCCACCGCGGGCCGCAGGCAATCCGTCCTCAGGCGGTTGTTGGCGGTTTCGCTGCACGCCAGCGAGCCGTCGGGCGTCAGCCCTCGGGTTGAAACGCGATGACCTACGGACCGTACCCTCGGGCTTTCGCCGGTGGCTCGCTGAATGTCTTGTTTGCGACCCTTCAAGGTATGCCCGGCTGCCGACTCCCGTTGACACTCAGCCGCGGTTCAGGGTATCTATTCCCCCCTCACGCTCTCCTTATTCCCATCCGTTGGCAGCTTCTGCCTGTTGTCGGCGTCCGACCGAACCGCTCCCTCGTTCGGTCACCGCCGACCTGCTGACCTTTCTATTGCGCCCCACCCGTCACGGCCCCCCGGCGACAAAAGCCCATCGAGAACTTCATGGAAGCCTGGCGACGCACCCTGTCGCAGTTTCGCGACCTGTTCAACGGTCTGGCCCCAAGTCAGCGGCTGACGCTGGCGGCCCTTCCGCTGGTGATCGTGACTGCCCTCGGAATGGCCATGCACGGCGGCACCGACTCGGCCGAGGCCGCCGTGCTGTCAGGTAAGGTCTTTTCGCCCGACGAACTCAAGGTCGCACAGGCTGCCCTCGAGGCGGAAGGGTTGACGCCGTTTCGCCTGGACGAGCCGACCGGCGCTGGACGGCGAATTCTGGTCGCGCCCGAATTGATTGCGCGCTGCAATTCGATTCTAACGCCGTCTGGCAGTCGCACCGGTCACGCCGCCGCCGAACTCGACAAAGCTCTCGACGAGAATTGGTTATTGGCCAGAAGCGATCGCCAGCGACAGGACCAGATCGATGTGGCCAAATCGCGGCAGGTCAGCCGCATGCTCGAAGAGATTCCCGAGATTGCCGAGGCTCAGGTGCTGTTTCAGCGCTCGAAGCCACAAGGGTTCGCGGGCAAAGTATCGATGTCGGCGACGCTCAGCGTGAAGCCGCGCGACTCGGCCGAATTGTTGCCGGGGCTTTATCATCATTTGAGGCGTGCCGTGGCCGGGGTCTGGGGCATGCCCGAAGCCAATGTCACCGTTCTCAATACGGCGACCGGCATCACGGTCCGCCAGACCGACGACGCCGATGTGCATGATTTTCAGCGCGCTGACGACGATCGCCGGCTCTCGTCCAGCTATCGGAGCAAGATCGCCGAGGCGCTCGCCTTCATTCCCAACGTGGTCATTGCGGTCGCCATCGAGCCGCGAACCGACGGCCCGTCGCGCGAGCCGGGGCAGTCCCTGGAGAGCCGGTCCGCTCGCGGTGCCGAGCTTCCGCCCGGCTCGATTCACGTCGCGGTCTCGATTCCAAAAGATTACTACCGCAGCGTCGCCCGGCAGGAGGATACTGGTGGGTCAAGCGCGCGGGCGTTGCAGTCGCGGCTCGTACAGCTTCAAGCCCGCATCGAACGCGACGTGGCGCAAACGGTGGCGCGCCTGCTTCCAGCCTCAGAACTCAACGCGCCCGAAACCGCCGTCAGTGTCAATTCGTACGATCGACTGCACGATGATGGCAGCCCGACCAACGCTGCCCAGGCCGGCTTGGCACGTCTGGCACTGGACGAGTGGGCCGTCCCGGCCGGACTGGCCGGTGGCGTTGTGGGAACGCTCGGGTTGGTGCTGATTCGTCGGCGGCGCCGGAAAGACGATTCAGCGACCACGGTCGATTCGGCAACAGCACAAACGGCGGCCAAGGGCGCGACGGCAACCCAAACAGCAATTTCAACTGCGCTTCCCCGGGAAGCGCCTGACGATCCGATCCCGCATGCAGACGCGAAAGTCGGTCTTGTCGCTAACCGGGCTTCGTCCCGAATCGACCGCCTGCTTGAAGGCGAACACGCCGCGCAATCGAATGCGCGTGCCCTGCCTAAAGCGAGTGCCGTCCCGTTCGGTTTTCTGCACAACCGCGGCCCCGAAACGGTGCTGAGTCTTATCACCGACGAACATCCGCAAACCATCGCCCTCATTCTTTCACAGCTTCCCCCCGAGCTGGCGGCGCAGGTTTTGGGGGGGCTGCCCTCAACGCGGCGACTGGATGTCGTCCGCCGCGTGGCGGCCATCGAACAGACCAGCCCCGAAGTGATTCGTGATCTCGAGCAATCGTTAAGCCAGCGCCTGCTCGGCGAACGAGTCCGATTCACGAACCGTAAGGGAGATTTCGCGTCGGCCGCGCCGACAGGCGCCGCGCCGGGGCACGGTTCACAGCAAATGATTCTAGAGCAGCTCGAACAAAAGCACCCCGAACTGTTTGACCAGATTCGGCAGCGCATGTTTTCGTTCGAGAATCTGATCGACCTCGATGGCAATTCTCTGGCCCGGCTGCTGCAAAGCGTCGACCCCGGTCAATGGTCGCTGGCCCTGATGGGAGCCGCCGATGCCTTGAAGACGCGCATCGTCAAATCCTTGTCGATCCCGGCTGCCGAGTTGGTCATTCAGGAAATGCAATCCCTGGGACCGGTCCGCGTCAGCGACGTCGCGGCGGCTCAGCAACAAATCGTCGATGCTTTGCATCGTCTGGAAGAGCAGGGCGCCATCGACGTCGGCTGGCAGATTTCCGCACCATCACCCGTTCACTAATACAGACACCCGTTCACCGAAGCGTTTTCATCGGAAAGCTGTCATGCCCGTCGACGAACACAGCCGCCTGATCAAGGCCCACGCCGCGCGGCGAATCGGGTCGGGAACAACCTGGAATTTCGACGACCTGGGCCGCGAATGCGACGAACTCGTCGCCGCCGCCCGCAGTCAGGCCAACTTGTTGCTGGCCCAGGCACGGGCCGACGCCGAGAACCTGCGCAACCAGGCGTATGCCGAGGGACATGCGGCCGGCGAACGGCTGGGGTTCGAAGCCTCTCGCGATCAGATCGAGGCCCGAGCCGCCGAGCTTGCTGCTGACGAGACGTCGCGGCGGCTCCAGACCGCCCTCCCGGCCCTGGAAACGCTGGCCGCGAAACTGCACCAGGAACGCGACCGCTGGGTCACGAGCTGGGAGACATCGGTGATTCGTCTGAGCGCGGCAATCGCCGAGCGCATCGTGCGGCGCGAATTGTCGCGGCATCCTGAATTGTCTGCCGAATTGATTCGCGAAACGCTGCAACTGGCCGCCGGCAGTCGGCAAATCAAGGTCCACCTGAATCCGGCCGACCTCGAGACCTGGCGTCACGCCGGCGAGTCGTTGCAGGGCTGGGTATCGCGCGTCGGCGAGGTGCAGTGGATTGCCGACAACGACGTCACCCCCGGCGGCTGCCTGGTCGAATCTCAACAAGGACTCATCGACGCGCGGATTGAAACCCAGTTGGAACGAATCAGCGCCGAATTGGTGGGAAGCGATTGAATTAGCATGCAAACGCTGATCGACCAGGTACGCCGCATTCTTCCGTTTGCCCTGACGGGCCGCGTCAGCCGGATCGTGGGGTTAACGGCATCAGTGGCCGACTTTCCGGCGCCGCTGGGGGCGCTGTGCGCCATCGCGCGCGAGAGCGGCGAGTCGATCCGGGGAGAGGTCGTCGGGTTTCACGGCGACGAAACGCTGCTGGTTCCCTACGGCGATCTGGCGGGTGTCCGCCGCGGAAATGAAGTGACGCTGTTGCAGTCGTCTCCCCGAATGCCAGTGGGCGAACGGCTGTTGGGACGGGTGCTTGACGGTCGCGGGCGATTTCTCGACGACCGACCGGCCCCTCCCTTGCCGCACCGGGTCGACTTGCAGGCCGAACCCACGCCGCCGCTGCGCCGGCCGCGAATTGACGAGCCGCTGGGAACCGGGATTCGCGCGATCGATGCGCTGTTGACCTGCGGCAAAGGACAGCGGCTGGGAATTTTTTCCGGCAGCGGCGTGGGAAAAAGCGTTCTGTTGGGGCAGATGGCTCAGAACAGTTCGGCCGACGTCAACGTGATTGTGCTGGTCGGCGAACGGGGTCGCGAAGTCGGCGAGTTTCTCGATAAGCATCTGGGAGAAGAGGCCCTGGCCCGTAGCGTAGTCGTGGCGGCAACCAGCGATGAGCCGGCGCTCGTCCGGCTGCGAGCGGCGTGGGTCGGTACGGCGATTGCCGAATTCTTCCGCGATACCGGTCGCGATGTCCTGTTGATGATGGACAGCGTGACCCGCTTCGCACTGGCGCAGCGCGAGATCGGGTTGGCCGCCGGAGAGCCTCCTGCCACCCGCGGCTATCCCCCCAGCGTATTTGCCCTGTTGCCGCGACTGCTCGAGCGCAGCGGCCGAACCGATCGGGGCAGCATTACCGGGCTGTACACCGTTCTCGTCGAGGCCGACGACGCCAATGAGCCGATTTCCGACGCCGTGCGCGGGATTCTCGACGGGCATATCATGCTCTCGCGACGGCTGGCGCATCAGGCGCACTGGCCGGCGATCGACGTTTTGGCCAGCATCAGCCGCTCGATGACTGACGTTGCCGATCGAGAGCATGTGGCCGCGGCCGACAGCCTGAAACAAATGCTCGCCGCCTATCAGCAGGCGGAAGACCTGATCTCGGTCGGCGCCTATCAGGCCGGATCGCAGCCCTTCCTCGATGCGGCGATCGCCCTCCGCGAGCCGGTGCTGAACTTCCTGCGGCAGCCGATGAACGAATCGGTGTCGTTTAGCGCAGCGCGCGACGCCCTGCTCGCATTACAAAGCTTGCGGAGTCAGACCGATGCCGCCAAAACGTAGGGTGGGACCAGCTCGCGCAGCGTGCGCAGGCCCACCATTCGGGTTGCCATGTTGTACGACCCGAATGGTGGGCCTGCGCCAGCCGCCGGTTTGTTGTCCAGGTCGTTCACGGCTCAAAGAGTTCTGTTGCAATCCGGGTCGTGTTTTTGCCGACTGGCTGGTCCCACCCTACATCTACGCAGCGTGTCACCTCCCCCAGGCGAGCCGGGGGGTTTACCCCCCCGGTCTCTCGACACACCGCCGACCGACGCCATGAATCGGTACCAGTTTTCCCTCGAACCCCTGTTGCGATTGCGTCGCCACCAGCGGGATTTAAAGCGCTTGCTTCTGGCCGACGTGTTGCGCCAGGAGGCCGATCTGCGGGAACAGCGCCTGAGCCTCGCGGCCCAGCGACAAGTGCAGTTCGAGGCCCTGCGGCAACTGGGAGCCGCCGGCCGGCTCGACGTCGCCCAGAGCGTCGCGAGGCACGCCTTCGCCGGCCGGCTGGCCGGTGCCTTGAGCGAAAACGAGCGGGCGCGGGGGGTTGTCGCACAACAACTGGCGGCCTGTCGCGACGCGCTGATCGCCGCTGACCAGTCAGTCATGTCGCTCGAGAAGCTGTCCGAGAAACGCCGTGCCGAATTCACGGCCGACGTCGAACGCCTCGAGGCGCGCGTTCTCGAAGATGCGTGGCGTGTCAGGGGAGTGTAAGGGGAGTGTAAGGGGTGCGAATGGTAGCCCCGGTTTTTCTGACAAAGTAGTAGGGGTTTCGATTTTCCATCTTGAGTAGTTTCTGTCCCCTGCGCATAAATGGTGGCTGTCCACACCACATGCGTCACCTGCCTCGAGGAAAACTAAATGACATTCGGTGATTCACTTCGAGGATACGCTTTCGAGGTCCACAAGCGGGACGGCTTCAAATGCCGGTACTGCGGACTTGATGGATCGTCGTCATTCGACAATTGGATTCGGCTGTCGCTCGACCACCTGTTGCCGAAGGAGCACTCGGAGAGAAGCAATCCACAGTTCATGGTGACGGCCTGCATGTTCTGCAACACCGCAGACAATCACTTTTTTCATCACGCAGCGAAGCGAGGACTAAAGTTTGACGGCATGACGCCGGAACAGCTTGTCGAGCAACGGAAGCCCTACGTCCAGAAGGTTCGTCGGGATTACAACGAATTCTATCGGAAGAGCGTGTCTGTCAGTTCGATTCAAGGAGAAGGCCAATGACTTGCGGTGACAAATGTTGGGTGAAGTATTCGGAAGTTCTGCGACAAAGGATGTTCCGGCTGCAAGTGTTCGAGTTGATCGTCCCCGTCGAGGAGATCAAAAATGACTCGAACACAATCATGACGCTTTCTGAGTTGCGCGATCCGCAATTGTGGAATTTGGTGCGAAATCGAGTTGAAGGCTGGGACACTTTTCCGAAATGCGGCATCCTCGTGGACTTCGAGATTACCCCTCAGGGAGAAGTCGATTGCCTAACGCTGCGGCTGGACCAGCGGCGACGTGAGACGTTGGAGCGATTTATCCAAAACGGAATTCGTGCGGGGTGAGGCCATCCCCGGCATCGTCGAGATTGCCGAGTCGTGGATTCACTTTGAACCATAGTGGCATCGCCAGTACACGTCGGTGCGTTTTTCGACCCGTTGGCGAGAATGTCGATGCGCATCTCAGAACGCCGAACGAGGACCGTTTCCGAAATGGGCTTTGAGGGAACGAAAACGGCCGCAAGGAATTCCCTGCGGCCGGACTACCTCACAGGCTTGCGGGGTCATGGGGCCGCGGCAGACGATGGGCAGGTCATTTCGAACGTTTGCCAAATTGGCTTGGCTTGCGCCGCTTCAATCGCCTCGATCATTTCGGCAGTCGTCAAGCTGGGGCTATAGATCGGCGGGTGCAGCCATCTTGTTGGATTTCCCGGTGTCCGAATCGGCTTGACGCACCACCGTTTCCAAATCCCGAATACGTCCGTGTCCGATTTCCCCTGCGGATCATCCCTGTCGTTTGGCATTGCATTTCTCCTAAAAGGAATGCGGCATCTGTCTCGATTTTCGACGAACGAACTGCACTTGTCAAACGTTCACAATGCAATATTATCTCGACAGAGGCAGTTTTCCCGATCGGTCAAAGGTTTGAACATGGTTGAAGCTTTCGTGTACATCGTGGAATCGTCGAGGCCAGACGATCTGCAAAACGGCGATGTTGAATCAGAGGCATTGGGGGCAAGTCTGAAATTATGCAAGATTCCGTTTTGCGTGAATACTGTCTCGAACCGGTCTGAATTCGCGACTGCGCTGAATGAAGAATTGATCGGGCAAATTAAGGAATTCAGGCGACCACCCATTTTGCATTTCAGCACTCATGGGAACGAATTCGGGATCGAATTGGGTGATTTGGATTTCATCCGATGGGATGAATTGCGGTTGCTGTTGCAGCCGGTTATCGACTTCATGAAAGGCAGTTTGCTTATCTGCATGTCGTCTTGTTGTGGCGCCTCAGGGGCAATCATGGCGATGCACGATGACGAGGGGCTTCTTTTCGGCACACTGATTGGGAACACGAAAGGCGTAAAATTCGCCGATGCAGTAATAGCGTATCAGTCGTTTTACCGGCTCTTTTTTCAGCCTCGTCACCAGAATTCGTGGGTGAATTTTGGAGTGGGGAGGTCGGATAGGGTGTGATACAGGGCGATTTTTGCGATTTCCGGGGAACGAAAGCCATACGCTTTTCTCAGGGTCAGTTTTGCCTTGTTGTTGAA
This sequence comes from Planctomycetaceae bacterium, assembly GCA_009691905.1. GTDB lineage: Bacteria > Planctomycetota > Planctomycetia > Planctomycetales > Planctomycetaceae > SIAF01. The sequence continues at coordinate 11,366 of SIAF01000233.1, forward strand.
GCCTTCTACA
>SIAF01000234.1 GCA_009691905.1 Planctomycetaceae bacterium
GCCTGGCTGAACCGATTCACTTTATCGCTGCTCAAGCAGCACCCGGGCAAAGACAGCCTGGCCATGAAACGCCGCTGCTGCGGATGGAATGATAAATTCCTCGTGCAAACCCTCACAGGAATAACGACTTAGTGGGCGCTGGCCCTGCATTCTCATCGGACCGTCGCTGATTGATGATTGCGCGTGGAGACTGCGCAACGACGAACAACTCGGGATCATCGGTTGGCATTGGTACAACGAAGGGACGTTCTGGGAGAATGGGCGGATCGAACAGCATGCGCTCCGCGATCCGAAGAATCCTCTGCTGGCACCGGAACATGAGATGAATATTCGCAAGGCGCCTTGGTTCACCGGAAGATTCTTTCAAGGAATAGGGGGACCAAAATGGCTGCAACTGTGCAATACTTCGTTCTTTGGCGCCCGGAAGGCAGTGATTGAGAAAATCGGAGGTGGGTTCGGGCCGGAGTACGCGCACTATTGGGCCGATGATTTCCTGTGCTATGCGGTTCTGGATCAGGGTCTGGATGTGCGTCATTTCGACGGAAAGTTCCGCTGCGGGCCGTATTTTCATGAGTTTCAGTACGATCATACGGACGTACCCGATCGGCGAAGACACGAGGACATTCTTCGGTGCGACGGAGCCTTTCTCGATAGCATTCGGCTGATCAACGGGGGGATGTCCGACGAGGAGTCGGTGTATCTGCACGTTATCGCCAAGTCGATTCCGGACGGGGCAACCATTACCAACGTGGGAGTGTGGCGAGGCTCATCGGCGATCGTGTTGCTCGACGCGTTGCGAAAGAAACGAGCGACATTTCATTTCATCGACTGCTTCGATTTGCCCGGGGTTTCGGCGATGTCCGCGCAGCCGCCGGCAACGCGGGAGGATTTGTTGCGGAGTATTCAGCCCTATGTCGGCCGTGAACATGAAGTCAATGTGGTTCAGGCAAACACGCTCGAATTAAGTTCTTTTCCGCATTCAGATTTCATATTCGTGGACGCCGGCCACACTGAGGAATGCATCGAACACGATTCTCGCTTAGCTCGTGATTGTTTAACTGCTCAGGGTATAGCGGCATTTCACGATTACGGGTTTCCGGGCTGGCCCGCCGTTATGCCGACTTTGGACCGCACGTTTCCCAAACTGGATGTCTACAAAACCGTCGCTGTGTACCGTCGAGTCGAGCCAGAGCGAGAGGCCTACGTTTGGTAGAGGCCGCCCAGACAATTCTTCCATGACGCGGTTCGGCAGGTCAATTTCAATGAATCGGTGGCGCCGTTGGCCTGTGCTCGTTCGCCCTTCCGGCAAGTGGGGGGGAAAAGTCAGGACTTTTTGATATCGGGGGCTCGAGAAATCTCACTTTTGGACGACCGCGGGCGCGAACGGTGCATTCCAGGCCAAACTGCTTCACCATCAATTCCATCCAAGCCGAGTCACCGAACGGACATCCCCGTTGCGCCGACCGCCGCACGGCAGCCAACTCCCGTTTTGCGAGCGGCTGATTCACTTTTTCGACCCAATGCGGCAAGCGTGAAATGGGCCAGGGCGAGAGCAGCGATCCCGCCGGCTTGTCTCCGCGAAGCCAGCGCCACAGCGATCCCCAACGCCAATCTTCGGCGCGCGGGACGCGTGCGGCTCGCAGGGCATTGCGCTCGACGTATCGGCAGACTGTGAGAAAATGCCCGTCCTCCTGGACAGGGAAACTTTTGAATCGCCCCTGGTAAACGTGTCCCTCGCCCAACGTCTGGTAGTGGGCATGGGATCGCATCGTGTGAGTGGCCGTGATCCAACGCATGAACCGGCTCATCTCGCCATCGCGATTCGGGCGCAGCACGATGTGCCAGTGGTCGGGCATCAACTGGTAGCAAAACAGTTGAACGTCATACTGTTCGAGGCCCTGCTCGAGGATTTGCTCGAAGGCTTCGTAATCGGCATCCTTGCGGAAGATTTTGGCGCGCGAGTTCCCCCGGTTGAGGGCGTGGTAGATCCCGTCGGCTGCATCGGCTCGCGATGGTCGTGGCATGTCGCGAGTCTACAAAACAGCATCTCGCAAATCAATAAGTCCTGACCCGTTTTAGCGCACCACGAGCGCCGACGGCGATCGATCTGAAGAAACAGGGGCGTGCCCCCCCCCGCTCGCCGGTGCGCCCGCCTCACGAGCGACGACGGCGATAGATCTGGGGCGCGCCGGCATCATCGGCAGCGGCCGCCGGTTGACCGGTGCGACTCGTTGGGCCGTCACTGGTCGTCGGCCGCCTGGCGCGACGAACTTCCGATTGATCTCGTCCTGCGGGTCGTTCGTTCCGCATCGTCGTTTCCAGCATCGATTCCTGAGTTTCCAGCTCGGGCGCCAGGTACTCCCAGAACTCGCGGCTGGCGCGATGCAGCCGAACGACCTTGCTGCGGCCTTCCGGCTCTCCCCTGGACTGGATGATGATGACCACCTCAGACCCCACAACGTCGTCGCGCGAGACGCGCGGTTGTGTTGCCGATGTGACGGCGCTCATCTGGTTTTTCAATTCCCGCGGGGGAACGGACGGTTCGACCGGCGGCATTTCGAGGTCGCCTGTCTGCGACTCGGGTTCTCCCAGATCGACCATGTCGGAGTCGATCTGGGTTCCCGCAGCCTGCAACAGCTCACCGGCATCATCGCGGGTGCGGTAAACCCAGGTCAGCTTCTTGCGGTCCAGCAGCTTGTGAATCGTCTTCAGCCCCGCATACAGCCCCTCGCCGTCACTGGGATTCGCACACCAGCAGACGCCGATGACATGCCCGTCGCGATCGAACAAGCCTCCGCCCGAGCGGCCGCGCGCGGGAACGACGCCGCATTCAATGTTATCGGCACCCAGGTAGCGGTTGAGGGCGGTGATCTGCTGCGCCTGAACCGTCGGGTCGTCGCCGCCGTTGCAGCCGACGCTGACAACCGGCGATCCTTTGAGAATTTTCGTATCCGGGGGAGCGACGCGGCAGGCCGGCAACGGCCGATCGGTGGGGATGCTGATCAGAGCCACGTCATCTTTCAGGTCGTGAGTGATTCGAGTCCCGATCATTGTTTTCGGTTTCGCTCCGCGGAAGACATCGATCTGAATCAGGCTGTCTTCGGTCCAGTGCCGAAAGATATGGCCACAAGTCAGAATCAGCGTTCGACCGGGCCGGCTGTCGATAATCGTCCCCGTGCCGAAGTCTTCGCCCTGCGCGTCTTTGATGCGAATCCGCACGGTCGCAGTCAGTGGGTCGGCAGGCGCAGGCTCGACGTAATCGGCGGTGATGACTTCGTCATCCGGCGATTTGGCGCGCGCAACCAACGGCGGCTCGGGCCGGGTTTCTTTCTTTTTCTTGGGAAGGAGTTTTTCAAAGAAGCCGGGTTTGCTTGAATTTTCGGGTTTCGCCTCTCGCTCTGACAGCGACGGCGCCTTGCCAAAATCCACGCTGGGAGATCCAAGTTCAACCTCGGGGGGTCGTTTGGCTTCCGGCGGCCGAGGAATTCGGGCGCAGAGTCGCTTCAGTTCATCTTCCGACATCTTGCCGGGGATCCGTTCGACTTCGCGACCATCCAGCACGAGGATAAAAGTGGGAAGGCTTTTGACATCGTATTGCCTCGTTGTCTCTTGATCCCGATCGGCGTCGATTTTTCGAATCGGATAATTCTGTCGCAGCAACCGCGACACGATGGGACTCATTTGCTGGCAGGGGTAGCACCTTCGTTCCGCGGCGAATTCCAGCACCACGTTTTCCGAATCGCCGGCACCGAACAGGGCAGCAGCGACCACGATTTGGAGGGGCAGCATACTCCAGGCCTCCTTGCCTGCGATGTAAATTGATCCGAGATTCGGATGACAAAACTTACAATTCCGCTAGGGAAATCGCATTCCTTGCGTTTCCCGGCCCGGACATCGTTTCGATATGCACTTTTCGTACCGCGCGAGTTCGCCCCATCGCGTGTACTTTTCATCAGATCGGGGACTATAATAATGTGTGCCTTCCTCGTCTGCGCCAATTTTCCCAGGGGCCGCAAGGCCCGCTTGGATCAGGCGACAGACCCCTCCCTGACGTAAAAACCTCCAAGCGTCACCGTTTTCCCTCAGAAGATCTCGCGATGCACGTTTGCCACTGCCAGGGTTTTGGACGAAAGTCATTGCCCGCTAAAAGACTTGCGACCGGATTTGCCTGGATATTCGGGTTGCTGCTGTTCTTCGGGGGCTGCCACAAGGCCGAGGAAATCAGCCTGTACTCGGTCCCCAAGCCCCCCCCGCCCGTCAAACCGACGATTGCCGGGCGTGCGTCCGGCGTGAATCCCGCCGATTCGGACGAAATCGACTCTGTCGCCGAGCCGGGACAGATCCTGGGGGCGATCGTCCCCCGTGGGTCTCAGACCTGGTTTTTCAAACTGACCGGTCCGTCGGCGGCCGTGCTGGCCAAAATTGAACCCTACCTCGAATTCATCAAATCGTTGCGGTTCGAGGGACAAACGCCCCGGTGGACCCTTCCCGAAGGTTGGTCGGAAGAGCCCGGCAATCAGTTTCGGCATGCCACGATCGTGATTGAGACGCCCACGTGGCCCCTGGAATTGACCGTCTCGGCCCTCCCCTCGGCGGATGGCAGTTTCGACGACTATTTATTGTCGAACATCAATCGCTGGCGCGGTCAGTTGCAAACCCCGCCGATCGGGCCCGAGCAGTTATCGAAAGCCACTTTGAAGCAGGACATCGGCGACATCAGCGTCTGGCTGGTCAACATTGAAGGGCAACTCGGGGGAGAGGGCATGGGTGGCCGTCCGGCGGCTGCTGCGGCGGCCCGACCGCCAGGACAACCGCCAAAACAATCAGGCGACGCGCCGACCGGGAAGAGCCCTTCACTACCCCCGCTGCCATTCGAGTTCACCACGCCTGAAGGCTGGTCGCGAAAATCGGCCGGCCCGATGCGGCTGGCGGAATTCGAAGTCCGCAACGGCGCGCAGCGCGTCACCATCTCAGTCAGTACGGCAGGCGGCGACATGCTGGCCAACGTGAATCGCTGGCGCGGCCAGATCGGCCTGCAACCGCTGATGGCTGCCGAGCTACCGGATTCGCTGCGGAAGATCAAAGTCGGAAATCTGAAGGGCGATTATGCCGAGCTGGTCGGACCGGCGAACTCCGAGGCGCCGCAGACCATTCTGGGAGTGGTCGTCAAGGCCCTGGGGCAGCAGTGGTTTTTCAAGTTGCAGGGGGACGCCAACCTGGGGAAACAAGAACAGCCGCGATTCGAGCAGTTCGTGCAGTCGATTTGGTTTCGCGGGACAGAAGGGGATTCTGATGGCCGATAGACAAGCTCCCAGATTCGAACTGGACGAAGAGCGGCACGCGACCCCCGCCGAGCAGTTGGCGCTGGGTCCGCGCGTGCGGGCGATTTTGAAGCCGCTGGCCTCTCTCAAGCTGACCGTCGTGTTGTTCGCGCTGGCGATCGTGATCGTGTTCGCCGGGACGCTGGCCCAGACTCAGCACGATATCTGGTATGTGGTCGATCATTACTTCCGGACGGGAATCGCGTGGATCGACCTGCAGGTGTTCTGTCCCAAGTCGTTCTTCCCGAAGATGGGGCCTGTTCCGGGGTCGATTCCCTTTCCCGGCGGCTGGCTGATCGGCACCGTGATGGCGGCCAACCTGCTGGCGGCACACGCCGTGCGATTCACCTACCAGGCGAAAGGGGCGCGACTCACGACCGGGCTGGGGGTGCTGGGGCTGGGGGTGCTGTTCACGGGCCTGGTGGTTGCCGGCGGTTCAAGTTCAGCGGTCCAGGGTGTTCCCTTCTTCGAGTGGTCAACGCTGTGGACGCTGTGCAAGTTCACACTGGCGGCGCTGTCGATCGGCAGCGCCCTGTGGGCCACCCAGATCGACCGGGCACGGGTCACTGAGCAGCGGGTACTCTACGGACTGAGCGCCGCCCTCGGGGCGTTCGTGCTGTGGTTGTTCGCCAAGGGTGACGCGGTGTCGCTGGGCGATTCGTCGATGCGCATTCTCTGGCAACTGATTCAGGGAACACTGGCCGGGGGCGTGCTGCTGACCGGTTGCTGGCTGGTCTTTCAAAAACGGGCAGGCATCGTGCTGCTCCACGGCGGCATCGGCCTGATGATGTTCAGCGAACTCATGGTGGGAACCAGCGCCATCGAATCGCAGATGAGCGTCCGCGAAGGAGACTCGTGCAATTTCGTTCAGGACAGCCGCTTTGTCGAACTGGCGGTCATCGATCGCTCGGACAAAGACGCCGACACAGTCGTGACCGTTCCGCAATCGCGGCTCGACGAGGGGCCGATGCTCCTCGAACATTCGTGGCTGCCGCGGTGGTTCATCCGCTTCTTTCCCGTCAGCCTGCGGTCGTCGCTGGGATGCAGCGCGGGGGAGGTGGTCGTCACCGACGACAAACTGCCGTTCGACCTGAAGGTCGTGAAGTACCTGCAGAACTCCGACGTCCGTCCGCTGAAGGGCGGTGAGACCAATCCCGCCACGACCGGTTTGGGCCTCGAAGTGCTCGCCGTCGAAGTCGAGAAAAACGTCGGGGCCAGCGCCTCGAACAAGGTCGACGAGTCGGCAATTTACGTCGAACTGCTCGAAAAAGGAACGCACAAGAGCCTGGGAACGTATCTGCTCAACGTGCTGCAGGCCCGGCTTCAAGACTCGCGCGAACGCTCGGGGATGTCGGCAGCCGAGGTTCGCGCGGCCACGGGACCCTTTCTCGTGAAAATGAGCGCGCCAGCGGTCGTCAAGCTCGACGACAAACCCTACGAACTGGCGCTGCGGTTCAAACGCTACTACAAGCCGTACTCGATGTCGCTGATCGACGTGCATACCGAGTACTACCCCGGCACGACAACGCCCCGCGATTATTCGTCGACGCTGCAACTGGTCGACCCGAGCCGCGACGTCGATCGCCAGGTCAAAGTCTGGATGAACAACCCGCTTCGGTTCGCCGGTGAGACCTTCTATCAGTCGACGGTCGGGCCCGACCCGATCACGGGAATCGACACGACCGGGATGCAGGTGGTTTCCAACACCGGCTGGATGATTCCCTACGTCTCGTGCATGATCGTCGGCGTGGGCATGCTGTTTCAGTTCGGGCAGACGCTGCTGCGGTTTTTGCGGCGGCGCGAAACGGCGAGCGCGGCAGCGACTCAAAGGCCGGCGCCCGCCATCGATGTCGGGTTGCCACAACCGGCCGACGACGACAGGTCGCCCTCACTGTGGAACTGGCTGTTTCCAGCGATCGTTGTCGCGCTGTGTGCCGTCGGCGTCCTCAGGCAGGCCCGGCCCCCCGGTGCGGCCGCCGATCAGGTCGACCTGTATGCTGCCGGCAAGCTTCCGCTGCTCGACCACGGCCGCGCCAAGCCGTTCGATACGCTGGCCCGCAACACGTTGAAAGTCATTTCGCACAAAGAGACGTTCTACGGGCCGATGGACGACGCGCAGCTCAAGGCGCGGTGGCCGAAAATCGAGAAACAAATCGTTAAACAGTGGCCCGAGCTGGCTGGCCCGGATGTCACATCTCTGCTGGCCCCGTTCGCCGGAAAACCCGAAAAATTCGACAAACTGGTCAAGCTGCTGGCCGACAAAACGCACGCTTCGCCTCAGGAGGTCGAAGACTTTTTGTACAAGGCGACCGCCGCGCGGCAACCGGCGACGCGCTGGCTGCTGGACGTGATCGCCCGTCGCGAACTGGCGAAATCCCACCGGGTGTTTCGCATCGACAATTTCGAAGTGCTCGACATGCTGGGCCTCTCGCGCCGCGAGGGATTCTTGTACTCGCTGCTTGAAATTGGTTCGCGCGAGAAGAAATTCTACGAAGAGGTCGAAAAGGCTCATAAGAAGCCGGTCGGCGATTTAAGCGTTTACGAACGCAAGCTGCTGGACCTCGACCGGCGGATCCGATCGTTCACGCCGGTCGAAGTCGCTTTTCGCCGCCGCGAGTTTTCAGACTTGAAGCCCGATGAGATCCGCGAGATGGTGAAAAGCCGCCGCTCGCAGTTGATGGCACAACTCGACGCCGAAGACAAAAAAATCGAATCGGGCAATCCGCCACTGGTCGTGCCCGTGCGGGTCGAAACCAGCGGCAAGTCGACCTACGAATGGAAGCCGCTGATCAGCGCCTGGACGCGGGACTTTTTCGAAGCGCACGTGCTCACTGAGCGGCCGGCCGACCCGGCGGTCGCCGCGTGGAATGCGATTTTGACGGCGTACGGCGACGGTAAGCCGGCCGAGTTCAACAAGGCCGTGGATGACTATCAGGCGCTGATGGCCGACGAGGCGCCGCCCGATTTGAATGCCCGCAAGACGGCTTACGAGGCGTTTTTCAACAGTTTCGCCCCGTTCTTTCAGGCGTGGCTGCTGTACATCGCGGTCTTCGTTCTGGCGGTGTTGGGGTGGTTGTTCTCGTCGTGGCGTCTGCCGTTGCAGCGGGCGGCGTTCTGGCTGACGCTGTTCACGCTCGGGCTGCACACCTTTGCGCTCGCCTCGCGAATTTACATTTCCGGCCGCCCGCCCGTCACCAACCTGTATTCGTCGGCGGTCTTCATCGGCTGGGGCTGCGTCGGGCTGGGTCTGGTGCTGGAAGCGATTTATCGGCTGGGAATCGGCAATGCGATTGCCGCGATCGCCGGGTTCGCCACACTGTTCATTTCGTTTACGCTTTCGGGAGACGGCGACACCTTCACCGTCATGCAGGCGGTGCTCGATACGCAATTCTGGCTGGCGACGCACGTGACCTGCATCACGATGGGCTATGCGACGACCTATTTGTCCGGGCTGCTGGGGGCGTTTTACATCGTCCGCGGCATCCTTAAGCCAACGCTTTCCAGCGACATCGGAAAGAGCCTGGCGCGCATGGTTTACGGCACCCTGTGCTTTGCGCTGTTCTTCAGCTTTGTGGGGACGGTGCTGGGGGGCCTGTGGGCCGACGATTCGTGGGGCCGTTTCTGGGGCTGGGATCCCAAAGAGAACGGTGCGCTGATCATCGTGCTGTGGAACGCCCTGGTGCTGCATGCGCGCTGGGACGGCATGGTCAAAGATCGCGGCCTGTGTGTCCTTGCCGTCGGAGGCAGCATCGTGACGTCGTGGAGCTGGTTCGGCGTTAACGAACTGGGGGTCGGCCTGCACTCGTACGGTTTCACTGAAGGGGTCTTGTTCGCGCTGGGATGCTTTGTCGCCAGCCAATTGGTCTTGATCGGCATCGGCGCGCGGCCCCGTTCACTTTGGTGGAGCCAGGAGAGCTTGTCTTGATTCACATTGAATGAGCAGACCGGCGACGACCTGCAACAGACGTTGTTGTCGCGCGGTTCTCGAAAAGGTACTATTCTGGCATGACCATTGAACAGTTACGACAGATGCACATGGCGCGGCCGTTTCAGCCTTTTGACATTAATCTCACGGACAGTCGAACTTTGACCGTGGAACACCCCGAATTCCTCGCCCAATCTCCGACCGGGCGCACGATCGCGGTCGGTCATCCGGACGGAACGCTCGAAATCGTCGATCTTCTGCTGGTTGTGAGCTTGAAGCCGCGGTCCAACGGCGCACGGCGCCGGCGCAGGCATTAATCGGAACTTTGTCCGATCTCGAGCCAGCGACTTCGGGTTGGAGACATCGACGATCACCGCAACATTGAGGGCGACGTTGGCCCCGCTGCTCGATTCGCAACTGCTGGTGCCCGAAGAATGGGCATCTCGATGCTCGGCCAACGTTCAATTCGACACCGCGTGGCGCAGATTCAATGAAGTCGACTGGCGCCGACTTACGTTTTGACCTTGCGACGCTTGGCGCGACGGGCTTTGGCGTTGGCGGGGCGGGCGCCGTGGTTGGCTTTCTTGATCAGGCGGTGGGGCTTGGCCATGGTGACATCCTTTCGAAAAACTAATGATTTCGCTCAGGCATTGTTTCAGCGGATTGTAATTTGCAGCAAGCGCTGACGGAAGCCTGCCGTTGTTCTCGGGGTGTCAGGTCGGGAAGTTTCCGATTCGCGGTCGAGGCGCTATAATTGGGCATCCCAGCACTGGCACAATCATCCCGACTCTGCAACGATTCGCCCCATGTACGCACTGCCCATCTTTCTCTTTGCGGCTATCGCCGCAGCCATGGCGCTCTCGATTCTGATTGTGGCTCAGGTTGTTGGTCCCAAGCGGCACTCGGCGGTCAAAGACATGCCGTACGAATCGGGAATGGACCCGATTCATTCCGCCCGAAAGCGTTTCAACATCAGTTTTTATCTGCTGGCAATCGAGTTTCTCGTGTTCGACGTCGAACTGCTGTTTCTCTACCCGTGGGCGGTCACCGCCCATGAGGCAGGTGCGTTTGGCGAGGGGCATTCGGTCTTCTACGCCGTCATGGGCTTCATCTGTGTGCTGCTCGTGGGGTTCGCATACACCTGGCGAAAGGGTGTTTTTCAATGGAATTGACCATTCCGAATAACGTGGCTGTCAGCAAGCTCGACTGGCTGGCGAGCTGGTGCCGCAAAAACAGCCTGTGGCCCATGCCGTTCGCCACCGCCTGCTGCGGGATCGAATTGATGGCGACCGGCGCCAGCCGGCACGACATTGCGCGGTTCGGCTCAGAGGTAATGCGGTTCACCCCGAGGCAATGCGACCTGATGATCGTCGCCGGCCGGGTCGTCATGAAAATGCTGCCCGTGCTGCAACGCATCTGGCTGCAAATGCCCGAGCCGAAGTGGTGCATCTCGATGGGGGCCTGCGCCTCAACGGGCGGCGTCTTCGACACGTATAGCGTCGTACAGGGCATCGATCGCTTCATCCCGGTCGATATGTACGTGCCGGGCTGTCCGCCGCGGCCCGAGCAACTGATCCAGGCGGTCATCGACCTGCAGAACACGATTCAGCAGGAAGGGACGTTGATGGGAAAAGAGTTCAATACCGATCAGCGACAGGCGCCCAAGCGCGCGCTACTGGAAATCATTCCCGGCCGGCCGCAGCCGCGCAGCTTGCCGCTCGACATTGTGTCGGCGACGTGAATGTGTCCCGTCTGACGGAGATGCCGCAATGGCGATAATCATCAACGAACTTCACGGTCTGGCGCTGGCGGAACCAAATTATCCGCCACAGGCCGTGACTGGAGATGCTCGAATGTACGCGATTGCCTTCGACATGGATATCGAGTCGTTGCGCAGCGCCTACGGAGATCCTTACAACAACGCCTATTCGGAAATTGGTTCCTCTCCGGAATTTGTGGGTGAATTCCGGTGAATCGCGTAAGGGTGTCGGAATGGTGCGTTCGTGATGGGGAGATTTGGTGTGCGTGGAGGGCCGCCCGGCTCGTTGTGGCCCCGCAGCCGCAATCCGGCCTGCCCACAC
>SIAF01000235.1 GCA_009691905.1 Planctomycetaceae bacterium
CAATTCCCGTGGCCCTTCCAAGGTCAGGATTGGATGCCGGCGATGATCGCAGATCGACATTCTGCGGCCACACTGCCGGCACGCACGATCCGCGACGTCCAATTGCAGCCGCACAAACTCCGTTCCTTCCGGCCAACGATGAGGCATCGGTTCACTTCCTTGTGTCCCCCCAAGGAAGCGCGCCGCTTATCCCTCCCCGTCGATCCCGAAAAGAGCATTCTTAGCCCGAAAGCAGGCCGTTGAAATTTTGTGGTGGGGGTGTCGCGCCGGGGCGACCAGTATCTTCGGCGAAAATCTTCAAATCCTGGCCTCTTTCCCGAAGATCCTCCTGTTCAATCGATGAGTATCTTCGAAAATACCCGGGACTTTTGGAATGCGACTGTGCAGAAACCGGCCGAAAACGATGTTTTTCAGGGGGGTCAAAATTCGTCAACAGGACGGGGCGAGCGGGGAGTGTCAACTCCCTGTTTCAGCCCGTGTCGATTGGCACACGAAAACACCCCCATCCCCGACCCTTCCCCCATCGAGGGGGAGACGAGCGGCGTCGCGGGGGTGGGTGAACCGTCGCCCCAACGCGTGTCGCAAGCGACGCGGCGAAACAGAATCGTCCCGCTGAGATTCCCGTGTCCTCAGCTCAAACGAATTGAACCCATCGACCAGCTTTGATACATTGAATTGCGGTTGTTGATCGGAATCGTCCGGCTGAGTGGCGGCTTATCATTGAAACGGACGAAGAGTCCGTTCTACCTGCGCGAGTGACCCCATGCTCCGTTTTTGCGACGGCCGAAGCCGCTATGGTCGCCGCGAATTCCTGCGCGTCGGCAGCTTGGCGCTGGGGGGGCTGACGCTCCCTTCTCTCATGGGAATGGAGAACGGCGCGGCCGCAGCAACGAGTCGGCTCGTCACGGGAAAATCGGTCATCTTCCTGTTTCTGCACGGCGGTCCCAGCCAGATCGAAACGTTCGATCCGAAGATGACGGCTCCCGCGAATATCCGCAGCGCCACCGGCGAAGTGGCGACGAAAATTCCCGGCATCACGTTCGGCGGAACGTTTCCCAAGCTGGCCCAGCGGGCCGACAAGATTTCGATTGTCCGCTCGTTTGTCACGGGAGACGGCAATCACGATATCAAGCCGATTGTGGGGAAAGACACCGGCGGGGCCAATCTGGGCACCCTGTATTCGCGGCTCGTCGGGGCCAATCATCCGCTGACCGGCATGCCGACGAACGCCGCCCTGTTTCCCCAGGCCATCGAACCCAAATCGCAGCCGGCGCAAAAAACATTCGGCAACTTCGAATCGACCGGAGGGCTGGGAAGCTCGTTCGCCCCCTTCGTCCCCGGAGCGGGGGGCGACCTGCAGCAGGACATGCAGCTCGCGATTCCCATGGATCGACTGGGCGACCGGCGCACGCTGCTCGCCGAACTCGATCGCGTGCGGTTTTCGCTCGAAGCCGGCGGGTCGTCGGCGGGGCTCGACCGGTTGCGCGAGCAGGCGTTCGGCACCATCGTGGGGGGGGTGGCGGGGGCGTTCGATCTCTCTCGCGAAGACCTGCGGACAGTGGCCCGCTACGATACGGCCCCGTTGATGACCGCCGATCAAATCGATCGGAAATGGAACAATCACAAATTCTACGTCGACAACGTCAACACACTGGGCAGGCTGCTGCTGTTGGCCCGCAGGCTGTGCGAAGCCGGCTGCGGATTCGTGACCGTCACCACCAATTTCGTGTGGGATAATCACTCTGACGTCAACAACGCGGGGGTCGCCGAGGGGATGCGCTATTGCGGAGTCCCGCTCGATCACGCCCTCGCCGCCTTTATCGACGACCTCGAAGAGCGCGGTCTAAGCGACAAGATCCTGCTGGTGTGCTGCGGCGAAATGGGCCGAACCCCGCAGATCAATCCCGCTGGCGGTCGCGATCACTGGGGCAACATCGCGCCGTTGCTTATGACTGGCGGGCGACTCAAAATGGGGCAGGTGATCGGGCAGTCGAACAAGAACGCCGGCGAACCTGCCGGCGACCCGGTGCGGATCCCGAATCTGATATCCACCGTAATGCACACGCTGTTCGACGTGGGCGAACTGCGGGTCACCCGCGGCGTGCCAAATGAAGTCTTGCAGGCGGCGACGGCGGCCGACCCGATCCCGGGACTGCTGTAACGGCGGGGGATCGAAACAACCGGATGTGTGCTGATTTTCGCGGCGAAGCCGCGCCTTTTTTCTCCCTATCCCCCCTCGCGGGGGAAGGGCCGGGGATGGGGGGGCGAACGTCGCTTGACGCGAACAATCACCCCTCCCCCGTCAAAGGGGAGGGGTGAAGCACGTTATGTTGATATCAATGCTTCGATCATGGCGGTCAAGGAGTCGCATTTCTCCGACGGCGCAATCTGTGCCATCGCGTTCTCGACGGCAGTTCCCTCACGGACCCAACTGTCGCCCGGGACTGGTTTCAATCCTCTCGTCGGCAGCGGGAACAGTAGATTGGAATTGGTGAAAAATCCGAAAGCCAGTTTGAGCGACACTTAAAATCTGTATAATTCGTTAGTCTCCGGCGGTGGGCCGCGCGGAATCTTTTCCCTGAAGGGGGGGGTGCGCAATGAGAAGGCTCATTCTACAAGCGTGTGCCGCAATGTCGGCAGCATTGCTGCTGGGGTCCCTGTGCCTTGAACCGGCGGTCGCTGGTCACGGAGGGGGAGGCGGCGGTCACGGGGGGGGCGGCGGTGGCCACGGTGGTGGCGGTGGCGGTGGCGGTGGCGGTGGGCATGGTGGCGGTGGTGGCGGACATGGTGGCGGTGGTGGTGGACATGGTGGTGGTGGACATGGTGGCGGTGGTGGCGGTGGCCATATGGGTGGGGGGGGGGGGGGCGGTCACAGCTTCGGCGGTGGCGGCGGCGGGCATAGCTTCGGGGGTGGCGGCCACATGGGTGGCGGGGGCCAAAGGTTCGGCGGCGGAGGCCAGATGGGAGGGGGCAGTCGCAGCTTCGGCGGCGGCAGTATCGGTGGCGGGGGTCAAAACTTCGGCGGGGGCCAGATGGGGGGTGGCTCGTTCAACGGAAGCGCTCGCCAAGGGGGCAATTTCAATGGAGGCACGCACCAGGGGAGCATTCGCTCTTCCGGCACGCAAAATTTCGGTGGCTCGCAAAACTCAAACGGGCACAACGCGTTCTCTCCTGGTTCCAACGGCGCTCGAACCGGTCAGAGCTTTGGCGGCACACAGCGCGGCGGCCAGAATAGTTTCAACCAGGGTTCCAATGGCTCCGGCGCACGCGGAGCGGGTCAGCCTAATGGCGGCACGTTCTACAGCCATCACGGGCACGGCGCCTTGGGCGGCACCGGCGCAAACGGCCTGAATGGCCAGCGCGGCGGAGCGGGACAAACCGCCGGCAACGGGCAGAACGCCCACAATGGCCAAGGCCTCAACAGCAGCCAAAACGTCCGCAGCGGGCAGTCGAATTCGTTCTCGGCGCGCCATCAGGGGAGTGCTGCGGGGAACACGACAAATGGCGGCTCGCACGCGCATCAGACCGCTTTGTCGGGATCGGGCCTCAACAATCACGCGTCCGGACGCAACGCGCAATCGTTGCTGAGCCACCAGGGACAGAATGCCGGCAATCAGAATGGGTTTCTGAATCGGCATGGCGGCAATCAATCGTCAACGGGCCACAACGCAATGGGCCACAACCCAGCCGGTCACAACGGATCCCAAGTCGCCGGAAATGGTCAATCGGGCAACGCGGCTAATCATGGGAATCACAATCACAACAACGTCAATAACACCAACGGCAACAACAATCACGTGGCGCATGCCGGCAACTGGGGTGCCAACCACTGGGGGCACAATGGCGGCTGGAACCACAATGGCGGCAGGAACAACTGGGGGAATAATGGCAATTGGAACCACCACCGTGGTGGGGGCGGCTGGGGTGGGGGTGGATGGGGCTGGGGCGGCTGGGGTTGGGGCGGCCTGGGATGGGGTGGGTGGGGCTGGGGTTATCCGTACTATGGTTTCGGCTGGCCCGGTTTGTTCTCGCTCTTCCTCGGTTCGGGCTACGGTGGGTACGGGTATGGCGGCTACGGTGGCTATGGATCGAGCTACGGCAGCTTTGCCTACGACCCTTGCTGCACAAACGGGGGGTATTCGAATTACGCCAATTCTTTTGGCAACGACCCCAACGGCTATGCCTTAGTCGATCAGCCGCTGACGACGGGAACTGTTCAATCGGACCAGAATACGCTGGCCCTGGCGACCCCGCCGGAGACCTCGAAACCGGCCGAACCTAAAGCCGAGTCGGAGGCCGCCGAGAACGCGCGCGTCTTCGCCGAGAAGGGCGAACGCGATTTTCGCGCCGGCGATTACAAAGCGGCCGCGTACGCCTGGCGACACGCGGTGATTGACGATCCGCAAAACGGCGTCCTGGTGATGATGATCAGCCAGGCACTGTTTGCAACCGGCAAATACGAAGAAGCCGCCGGCGCGGCTCAGGCGGCGATGCAACTGCTTCCTAAGGACCAATGGGGGGTCGTTTCCACTAACTACAAAGAGTTGTACGGCAAGGTGCAGGATTACACCAACCAGCTCCGCGCCCTCGAAAAGGCGGTGAAAGACAAGCCCGACGATCCCGCGCTGCGGTTCCTCGCGGGTTTTCACTACGCCTATCTCGGCTATCCGAAAGAGGCGATCGAACAGCTCGACCGCGGTTTGAAAGTCGCTCCCCGCGACGACATGGCCAAGCAGCTTCGCGACGCAATGCAGGCCAAGCTGCCCAAAGCCGACCCGGCATCGCCGCCGGCACCGGGGAAAGTCTCGATACCCGTCAAACCGCCCGAAAGACCCACTGAAAAGGACGCGGACAAAGACCCCACAAAAACGGCCGACAAGATTACTTCCAACTCATAACCGGTCGTCGGGCCCGAGTTGTCGTCTCACCCACGCCCACCTCATTCGACGAGGTGGGCGTTTTTGATTTTCCGCCGCGTTGTTTTTCCCCCGGGGGCGCTTGATCCCTTTCTGGTCTCACTGCGGCAACGATTGAAATTGGTGCTGCGACTGACGGGGCAGATGCTATGATCGCGACACGGCACCGATCGAAACCCGGGCCGCCGTCGACAATCGCCAGGAGCCACGCATGGTCTGCGAACACCTCAGGCAACTCTATCAACTCTGTCTCGACCAGAAGATTCGCCTCAGCGGGAGCGACCTGATTCACGTGGTCTGCCACCAGTGCGGTCTGAAGGAAGTCTGCCCGTCGAATCTGCGCAACGATCGCGAGGCCGACGATGACGAACGGGCGGTGCCGACCGAGCCGCAGTCGATCAAGACGTGAACCGGCCAGGCCCGCCGTTGGGTTCAAATTCGAGCTGAGGCTGAATTCGAGGAAACTGGCGATCACAGTGACGACAGCGGAATAACCTCCGCGGGGAACGCGTTCACAAGCCGCTGATCCGCTGTGACCACTTTACATTGTTCGTGTTCGGCGAGCGCAAGGTAAAGGCAGTCATCTACTCCGATGCGGGCCAGCGATGAGAGGGCCATGGCGCGGGGCATCAGAAGCATCGTCGGCGCCAAGACCGGGCAGTCAGCCATTACGGTTCGCCAGAGACGCCACGCGTCCGGGGGCTTGATGCGGCCTTGTCTTTCGGCTCGCGTCAGTGCGTGGCCAATCTCGACGTGGAAAACGTCGGGCGCGATCAATTCATGAATTGCGTTATGGAAGTCGTCGAGCAACTGAATTGCATGAGTGGAATCAGTCTCCGGCAGTACGGTCTTGAGAGCCACAGATGAATCAAGAACGTACTTCATACGTCATTGCGAGATTCGCGAATCAGGTCGACTGCAATGCTTACGGTTCCCTGCGTTCGCCGGATCTCTTCAGTGATTCTCGCTCCTTCTTCACGAACTCGTCGATAGACCTCCGGATCAAGAGGCTTGCCCGTTACCATTCGTTCGAGTATGGCTTCGGTGTCGGGATCGATGACGAGTCGTGTGTCAGTGCTCATCAACGAATTGTCGAACGATTCGGTGCGTCAGTCAACGTCAGAACCGCGGGATCCGCAATTGCACCTCGATCGGCACTGTCTCGATCAGACGACTCGCTTCACCGAACCCACGGCGACAGCACGTGAACCAGTCCGATCACGACGATCACCCCCACGACGTCGAGCAGCGCTCCGTAGCGAATCATCCGCGCCAGCGGGATATACCCGCTGCCGTACACGATCGCGTTGCAGGGGGTCGAAACCGGCAGCATAAAACCCAGGCTCGACCCGAACGTCGCCCCCAGGGCTGGGGCCAGCGGGTCAACGCCCGCGGCGCGGGCCATTGCGATCACCACCGGCACCACGATCGTCGCCGACGCCGTATTCGAGGTGGCTTCAGAGACCAACGTCGCTACGACCGTTGACGCAACCAAAAGGCCGAAATCGCCCGAGAGCGGCAGCCAGGCGGTCAATCCCCTGCCGATGGTCGCCGCCAGCCCGGTCTGGTTCGACAATTCGCCCAGCGCGAAGCCGCCGCCGTACAGCAGGACGACCCCCCAGTCGATCTGTGCCGCCTCGCGCCAGGTGACGGCGCGCCGGCCGGTCTGGCCCGGCAAAAGAAACAGCAATCCGGCGCCGATCAACGCGCTCACCCCTTCGGGCAGGCTGGACTTGATCATTTTATATGTCGCGCTTTGTTCGCCGCAGGCGATGGCCGTGATCCCTGGTGCGATCCACAGCACGACGGTTGTCGAGAAGGCGATCAGGGTCGAGATCTGGCCGCGCGTCCACCGACCCAGTTCTGCCCGTTGCCGGTTCAGCAGTTCGTCGCTGCCGGTCAGCTCGCGCACCCCCGCCCGGCAGAAGCGGTTCATGTATCCGAACAAAAACAAATAGAGAATGGACACGACCGGCACACCGATCAGCATCCACTCGAAAAACGTGATTTCAACATCCAATTCGCGGTTGATGAATCCCAGCCCGATCACGTTGGGAGGCGTCCCGATCGGCGTCGCCAGACCGCCGATCGATGCCGCGAATGACGTGATCAGCATCAGTCCCGTGGCATAGCGGCGATCGATCGCGACGCCCCCCTTCCCCTGAGCGTCGAACAGAAACCGGATGATCGACAGGCCGATGGCCATCATCATGGCTGTCGTCGCCGTGTTCGAGATCCATGCTGAAATGAAGGCGGTGACCGCTCCGAAGGCGAACAGAATGCGGCTGGGCCGGGCGCCGACCCATCGCAGCGCCATCACGCCGAACGCCACCCGCCGATCGAGCTTGTGCAGAAAAATGCCCCGCGCCAGGATGAACGACCCGATAAATAGAAACATCAACGGGTCGGCAAACGGCGCAAAGACGGCTTTGGCATCGGCCACGCGCAACACCACGCACGCTGCCGCCCCCAGCAGGGCCGTCGCCGGCATGGGCAGGGCCTCGGTCACCCACAGCACGATGACCGCGGCCATGACCGCCGCCAGCCGATGCGCTTGCGGCGAGAGCGATTCGAACCGGCAGGCCAGCACCACGAAGAACAGAGCCGGCGCGAGGACAAAACCGACCCGCGTTCGCCACTGCTCGAACCGCCGCTCGAGATCGCTCATCGGCAGGAATGGTTCAGCAGAGTCCGACATGGCGTGATGATAGCGGCCGATTCGGCGCCCGGGTATCAACCATTCCGGCTCGCGAGACAGCGTCAGCCCGCTGACGCCTTCGTAAACCCCAACCCGTCCGCACCGGCGACAGCTTGCCGATCGCTCGCCGGGTCGAAGTTGCAGTGCGTGCCGGGCCATGATGAAATAGCTTGTCACGTCTCGTACCAAGGCTGACTGAAATGTCTCATTGGCAACTCCAAGAATCCGGCAACGAACGACGACCGTGTCGTTGGCTATTGCGCGTAACGGCTGTCGCCTGGGTGGCGGCGCTGGTCACGCTCGCCTGGAGCTGGTGGCTGGCGTGGAGCCAGACGCAGCATCCGCATTTTCTGCCGGTCCTGGTTCCGTTGCTCGTGCAATTGGTTGCCACGGTGGCCGTCGTGGGGCGTGGAGCGCGGCAGCTTCTCCAAGGTCCACAGCGGCAATTTGCGGCGGCGGCGCTGATCTGGGTGATGACGCCTGCGTGCCTGGGGATGACGTATTTCGGCACGGTATGGTGGATCTCGCTTCAGCGTTATTTGCCGCTCAACGGATGGTTTCTAACGGTCGGCGGCACGGGGGTGGCCCTGGCCGACCTCGAAGTCGGTCTGCGCTATCGCCAACGCACTGAAGGCCAGCGGATCGTCATGTTTCACCAGGGCGCCCCCGACGCCGCGCAGCAGGTCGCGGCGATGGACGAGCACCTCGCGCGGATCGAGAGCCTCCTGGGGCGGGAATCCGTGGCCAGGGCGCACTGGGTGCGCGGCAGCATCTGGGGACGCGAGAATTATCAACACCAGGGTCTGGCCATGAGCATGCCGGTCTCCGCCAAACCCGCAGGTGAGGTGCTCGCGCACGTCGACCGGCACGAACTGGCTCATTTTGCGATCAATCAATTCGCCACCGGTCGAACGCAGCCTCCCTTCGTGCTCATCGAGGGCTGGGCCGAGGCGCAGTCGGGGCAAACCTCTGAGGAACTTGCGGCCAATTTCAGTCGTTCGTCGCGGCCGTTCACCCTGCGAGAACTTGTCGGCGACGAGTGGTACTCTGTCGATCTCGGCCCGGTGTACGCGCAGGGGGGCATTCTGGTCGATTACTTGTTGCGTCGATTCGGCGGTCCGAAGTTGCTGCAACTCTACATGGACTGTCGCCCTGCGACGATTGCTCGCGACGTGCAGCGGATCTACGGTTTGTCGCTCGACGATCTGGACCGCGACTACCGGGCCGAGGTCGAGCGGCTCACGCCGCCTCAGCCGGTGCGCGAGTCGCGACTGCTGGCGAAGCTGTCTCTCGATCCAGCAGTCTCGCGCGAGGATTGGGATGCGTTTGTCGAACTCTGGTCCGGGCGCCTGGTGCGGGCGTCGCAGCCCGAACGCGACGGACAGATTGTGATCGACCTGACCAGCAACGACACGCGCGGCGGCCAGACGACGCGCACGACGCGACACGTTGAGATCGTGCGGAGCGGCGAGCGACGACTCGTCAACGATCGGGGCGGCGGCCACGAAACCGTGATGCTCGTCGCACCAGGATCGACCTTCGCCGGATCGCGAAAAACAGGCGAGTCGCGCTGGCAGGCGTCTTGGAGCCATCCCTTTCAGCCGCAGTCTCTGCACGAGCGCGACATCGAAGCCGACGCCGAATCGCGCGCCCCGGTGAAATGGGATCCCGCGGCCGAGCTGTGCCGGGCGGTCGAAACCGCGATCCGCCAGAACGACGACGTTCGCGCGACGCGGCTCGTACGGACGGCTGACTCGATCGAGGTCGGCATGGAAATCCGGCTGCGGGCCAGCGGCGTGCTATACGCGCTGAACTTCGAATTCGCGGCCGATGATTGCCGGCTGCTCAAAAAGGAATCCCGCATCGAGAACCCGACCGCTGCGGACAGCAGCCAACAGACCTGGGAATACGAACTGGACGAATCGGCGCCGCCGCGCCTTGTTCGCGAGCGTAATGAATCCACGCGGTCCATGAAGCCGGGAGAGGCGGCCCAAGGACGAGCGCCTGCGTCAGACGACCCGCATATGCTGATCGAAACCGCCATCCGGTACGAACCGCCGGGAGGGGTTTCCGACGCCGACTTTCAGCTCGCCAGCTACCCGCACGACCCGCCCCCGTCCCGCTGGTCGCGCTATCCCGTGCCGCTGCGTGCGGCCTGGATGGTGAGCGGCCTGGCGGTCGTTGGATGCATAGGGACAGCGTGCCTCGTCGCCAGTCGTCGTCAGTGACAAAGCGAGCCTATTAGCCCACCAGTTCGCGAATCGGCTTGCCGCGCTCGATCATCGGAGTCGGGCGGCCGCTCTGGTCGTAATAGTGCAGGTCGCGGTCGATTCCCAGAGTATGAAAAATCGTGGCCATCATGTCCTGTGGGCCGATCGGATGGCTGGCGGGCACTTCGACTTTCGCATTTGATTCACCGATCACCTGACCGTTGTGCAACCCTCCGCAGGCAAACGCCAGCGTCGACAGAGGCGCCCAGTGGTCGCGACCGGCCGATGGGTTGATCCGCGGCGTCCGGCCGAATTCGCCCGAAATGACCAGCAAAATCTGCTTGTCGAGCCCGCGTTGCACCACGTCGTCGACAAACGTCGAGACCGCCTGATCGACCTGCGGGCACAGCGACTTGAGTCCCGGAACGATCTGGGCATGCATATCCCACCCGCCGAAGTGAATCGTGACGAAGCCGGTTCCCACTTCGCACAGCCGACGGGCCAGCAGCATCTGTTCGCCCAGGCCGCCGCCGTATTTCGCGCGCAGCCGCGGATCTTCGCGATTGAGATCAAAGGCGTCCTTCGATCGGCCCAAAACGAGGTCGAACGCCTGGCCTTCGAACGAATCCAACCCCTTCATCAACCCGGTGCGGTCGGCATCGCGGTTGATGCGGTCGAGCCCCTGCAACAGACCGCGGCGGTCGCCGATGCGATCGACCTGCACCTGGACGTTCATGTTCTGCCGCGCTTCACCCCCTGAATCGAACGGCCCGTTTGACGCCCCCAGCCACGCGGCTCCGTCGCCGTAAATGCCGTTCATGCGGACGTAGGTGGGAATGCCCGTCACGGGATGGCTCGCCCCCCGGTAGCGGGAGACGATCGAACCCAGCGAGGGCTTCACCGGCGGAAAGTTCGCATCAGCCGGAGGATAGTCGTAGCCCGTCATCACGTAGTGCGTCCCGCCGCCGTGGCCGCTGTTGCTGTGGGCAAACGACCGGACGTAGCTCATGTGATTCGAAAGCTGCGCGATCTTCGGGAACAACCCGCCGATCGTGACCCCCGGCAATGTCGTGCTGACTTCGCCGACCATCGAGCGATACTCGGCAGGGGCCGTCATCTTGGGGTCGAAGGTCTCGACATGCGTCGGCCCGCCCCCCAGCCACAGCCAGACGACCGAGGTGTCCTTCGTCGCCTGGCCCTGTTCGTTCGCCGCGGCCCGCGCCCGCAGCAGGTCGGGCAACCCCAGCGCCCCCAGCCCAGAAGCCCCTAAACCCAGCGTGCCGATCTTGAGAAAATTGCGGCGACTGGCACCGTCACAGGTCCGGGAAGATTTGCGTCCGAAAAGGTCGAGCATTTGAGCGACTCCTGTACTTCTACTGTCGATTGTACTTGACGAGTTGCAACCTGTTTTATAGAGACCCCTTGCGGGAAATGGATTTCCTTTCAGGAGATGCACGATGGAACGGCGATTCGAGCT
>SIAF01000236.1 GCA_009691905.1 Planctomycetaceae bacterium
CGATTCAACATCTGATCGGCACCCTCAATGACGCTGCTTTCGCGTATCCGGGGACCAAGCTGCAGCTCCATTTCACCTCCTTAGCACCGCCCGCCAATCCAAACTCGGTGCCAAAGCAAATTCCGCCAGATCAGGAGGTCTGAGTCTGGTCAACGCGCTGGCCGGCACTGGCGCGGTTCCGGCGTGCCGACTATTTGGGCGATCCGGCTCGCCCGCTGGACAACTGCGTCCGCGACTTGGTTGAGCAGCGAACCGGGCATCGTCCGGCGGGGCCGATCGGCTTGCTGACCAGCTTTCGGTACTTCGGCTTCGGTATGAATCCAGTCAGCTTCTTTTACTGCTTCGATACGGCGGGCGAGCGGGTTGAAACCGTTGTCGCTGAAGTCAGCAACACGCCGTGGAATGAGAAGCACTGTTATGTGCTGACGTTCGCCAACTGGGATTCGCTCCCGATTGATTTCGACGATGACGCGGTTGGAACGGAGTCCCAACCGGCGGGGCGGTTCGAGCACCCGAAAGAGTTTCACGTTTCGCCGTTCATGCCGATGGAGATGGCCTATCGCTGGCAAGTGACCGAACCGCGCGAACGGCTGGCGGTGACAATCGAGAATTTCTCGAACGACACCAAACGATTCGGTGCGACATTGTTGCTGCAACGGCGACCGATCACGCCCTGGCAGCTTGCTCGGGCATTACTGCGATATCCCTTGATGACGATGCAGATATTTCTCGGCATCTACTGGCAGGCGCTGCGGCTGTGGCTGAAGCGAGTTCCGTATGTGCCCCACCCAGGTCATGCCGTTCCGGTGGCGACGGCAACCGAGCCACATCGTTCTTCCTCGAAACAACCGACATCATGAGCACTGCGTTCGCGTCCACATTATTGAACCGCCCCACGAACTCGCCGTCGAACGTCGACGAGTCCGTTCCCGAGCCAACTGAATTGAGCTTGGGAAATCGGCTCGCGCGGCGACTGCTATTGCAGAAGCTGCAAGAATTGAACGGCGGGAACATCCAGTTGACCGATTCGTCCGGCTCAACGACGCTCGGTCAAGGCGGTGACTTGCAGTCGAATATGCACGTCCACAACCCGGCGTTCTTCCGCCATGCCGTGTTGGGCGGAAGTCTGTCGGTGGCCGAATCGTACCTGCGCGGCGATTGGGACTGCGACGACCTGACGGCGTTCTTTCGGATCTTTGTGCGGAACATCGAGGCAGCGGATCAGCTTGATCGCGGACTGTCGCGAATCGCCCAGTGGGTCAACCGGATGTATCACCGCTGGCACGCGAACAGCAAATCGGGAAGCCGACGGAACATTCACGCCCATTACGATCTCGGCAATGAGTTCTTCAGGCTCATGCTCGACGACACGCTGGCCTATTCGAGCGGCATTTTTCTCACTCCGAGCAGTACGTTGCGCGATGCTTCGTTGGAGAAGATGGATCGCATCTGCCGCAAGCTCGAACTGCGTCCGAACGATCACCTGCTGGAGATCGGCACCGGCTGGGGTGGGTTGGCAATTCACGCGGCATCGCAATTCGGCTGCCGCGTGACCACGACAACGATTTCGCAGCAGCAGTTTGACGTCGCTCGTGAGCGCATCGCCGAGGCTGGGCTATCTGATCGCGTGACGTTGATGTTACAGGACTACCGCGATTTGACCGGCCAGTTCGACAAGCTGGTGTCGGTCGAGATGATCGAAGCGGTCGGGCATCGCAACTACGACACGTACTTCTGCAAATGCAGCGAATTACTCAAGCCGGACGGCACGTTTTTGCTGCAAGCGATCGTGATGCCGGATCGGCGGTACGCTCAGTATTTGAAATCGGCGGACTTCATTCAGAGATACGTCTTTCCCGGTGGTTGCCTGCCATCAGTGAGTGCGATATTGGAATCCATGTCTCGCGTGACCGATCTGCGTTTCGTTCACGCCGAGGACTTCGGCACGCACTACGCCCAGACTCTGCGCGAGTGGCGGCAACGATTTCACCAGCGACTCGATGACATACGCGGGCTGGGTTTTCCCGACCGTTTCATTCGCATGTGGAACTATTATCTCAGCTACTGCGAGGCAGCATTCGACGAACGATTCACCGGCGTCGTTCAAATCCAATTTGACAAACCACAGTGTCAACGGGACCCGATCGCGATCGGGTCGCGAGCAGCGGCGTGGAGGTCGGCATGAGCCTGATGTCCTTGGGCATTGATACGGTGGAACGCGGCCTGATACCGGATGTGATCACGCGCGCGGCGATTCGGCGGCTGTGTCGACAACGTCGGCGCGACTGCGATCACGACAATGAAGCCACGAGTTCGCAGAAGTTTGATGCATTGGTCGAATCGATGCGGGCGGGGCCGATCGCTCTGGTTCCTGAAAGGGCTAATGAACAGCATTACGAATTGCCGCCGGTGTTCTTCGCCGCAGTCCTCGGCCCTCGCCGCAAATACAGTTGCTGCTTCTGGTCCACTGCAACGACCACGTTAGCTGAAGCCGAAGCGGCGTCGCTCGAAATCACTTGCGAGCGAGCCGACCTTGCCGATGGCCAGGAGATTTTGGAACTCGGCTGCGGCTGGGGTTCGCTGTCGTTGTGGATGGCCGAACGGTTTCGCAACAGCCGGATAACAGCAGTCTCGAATTCGGCTCCTCAACGGGGTTTCATCGAAACGGAAGCGGCCTCGCGCGGCCTCGATAACTTGCACGTCATCACGGCCGATATGAATCAGTTTACGACCGCTCCGCAGCGCTTCGACCGCGTTGTATCGGTAGAAATGTTCGAGCACATGCGGAACTACGAACGCCTCTTGGAACGAATCGCGTCGTGGCTGCGGCCGGAGGGAAAGCTCTTCGTACATCATTTCTGCCATCAGACGCTCGCGTATCCCTACGAAACCGACGGCGATGCGAACTGGATGGGCCGCTACTTCTTCACCGGTGGCTTGATGCCCAGCGAAAACATGCTGCGACAATTCGACCGGCACATGACGGTCGTCGAGCAGTGGCGCTGGGATGGCACGCACTATCAACGCACGTCCGAGGCGTGGCTCGCGAACTTAGACGTTCATCGCCACCAGGTGCTGCCGATCCTCGTAGCGACTTACGGGCGCGATGAGGCTCGACGCTGGTTTCACCGCTGGCGGTTGTTCTTTCTCGCCGTTGCCGAGTTGTTCGGTTACGCGAACGGAACCGAATGGTTCGTGTCGCATTCGCTGTTGCAGCCGAACGGGAAGTAAACAATGACGCCACTGACCACGATGCTGCTGAATTCACTGCTGGTCGTGATCGCCACGATGACGTGCATCTGGCTGTTGAGCCTTATACGCCGTGACGCCAGTATCGTCGATCCGTTTTGGGGGACAGGGTTCATCGTCGTCGCGTGGTTCACGCTGGCATCCATGCCACCCGAGCAAGACGTCACTCGGTCGTGGCTGCTCGCCGCATTGACGACGATCTGGGGTCTGCGGCTGTCGCTGTACCTGTTTTGGCGAAATCGGGGACACGGCGAAGACCGACGATATCGAGCCATGCGCGAACATCACGGACCGCGATTTTGGTGGGTCAGCCTGTTGACCGTCTTTCTGTTGCAGGGAGTCATCCTCTGGATTGTGTCGATGCCCATTCAAGCCGCGATGGTCACAGCGGCAACGAAACCGCTCGGCTGGCTCGATCTGGCTGGCGTGGCCGTTTGGAGTTTCGGCCTGTTCTTTGAAGCGGTCGGAGATTTCCAGATGGCTCGATTTCAAGCCGATCCTCAAAACGCCGGCCGAGTCATGGACCGCGGCCTCTGGCGACTGACTCGGCATCCGAATTACTTCGGCGACTTCTGCGTCTGGTGGGGCATGTATCTGATCGCTGCGTCAGCGGGTGTTTCGTGGACGATCTTCAGCCCGCTGCTGATGTCGTTCTTGCTGCTCAAAGTTTCCGGAGTGACACTGCTGGAGAAATCCATCACCGACCGCCGCCCGGAATACGCGGCCTATCAAGCCAGAACCAGTTCATTCTTTCCTGGGCCGCCGAGCAAGCCTTGTGGCGATCCCGAATCTGGTTCGGAATGATAAATGACAAACACCTGCGGGGATTGCTCGAAATCATGGATTTTTCACATATTTTCAGAATTCCTCAAGAATCTGGTTAAAACCCCGGCCCTGCTGCGGTTTCCCAGATGTGAACGATTTGAACGATTTTTGTAAACGGCTCGTCGTTCGGTTAATTTCTGGCAACTCAGGAGAGGGGAAACACATGTTGATTCGAAGTTCTGCATTGGCGTTGCTGGCTGCGGTGTCGTTGAGTTTGGGGAACGGAGCGATAGCGGCGGAGCCGGCCGGCAAGGACATCGTCACCACGGCGGTGGAAGCGGGATCGTTTAAGACGCTTGCGGCCGCGCTGAAGGCGGCGGGACTTGTTGAGACTTTGAAGGGGAAAAGGACGTTCACCGTTTTCGCCCCCACGGACGAGGCATTCTCCAAGCTCCCCGAGGGGACGGTCGAGACGTTGCTCAAGCCGGAAAACAAGAAGCAGTTGATCGCCGTGCTGACTTACCACGTCGTCGCCGGCAAAGTGCTGGCAGCCGATGTCGTAAAACTGGACGCGGCGCCGACGGTCAACGGACAACGTGTCAACATCAAAGTTGACGAAGGCAAGGTCCAGGTTGACGGCGCAAATGTTGTGAAGGTAGACATTCAATGCTCGAATGGCGTCATCCATGTCATCGACCAGGTGATTCTTCCCTCGGCAGACAACATCCCGCAGACGGCGGACAAGGCCGCAATCTTCACGACCCTGTTGGCTGCCGCCAAGGCCGCTGGCCTTGTCGAAGCTCTGTCTGGCGACAAACCGCTGACCGTCTTCGCTCCGACGGACGACGCCTTCGCTGCTCTTCCAGAGGGGACCGTCGAGACGCTGCTGAAGCCCGAAAACAAGGAGAAGCTGGCCGGCATCCTGAAGTACCATGTGGTCGCCGGGCGCTTTTTCTCCAGCGACCTGCTCTCCGGCAAGGAAGTGACAACTCTGCAAGGGGGTAAATTGTCGGTTGCGATGAAAGATGGGAAGGCGAAGGTGCTGAACGCCGGCCTGGTCAAGACCGACATCGATGCTTCGAACGGGGTTGTCCACGTGATCGACACAGTCCTCCTTCCCCCGGCTGCCCCGGCCAAGGGTGCTGCCGTGAATCATCAGCCTGCCACGACCGTGGCGCATGTCTGTCCCACGACTGGTCGTGTCATGTACTATGAGGTGCGCACCGCCCGGAGACGTTAATTTGCCGACGGCGCTCGGAAATCAACCACTGAAGTTCTGCAATGTGCGAACGACATGTCGCGAAAACGCATGGCCCACGAGTTGGGCCATGCGTTTCGTTACGTTCGCTGAATTCCATGTCGAATCGGCCATCCGTAATCAAACATTCAATGACGCCCGCTGGGCGTTGGAGCAATCGTCATGAATCGAGTTTCTCGTCTCTCGTTGCTCGTGGGTGTGATCTCTTTGAATGCCACTTTCGTGACTCGCGTCCAGTCCGGCGAACCGGATTCCCCGAGACTCCTGGCCGCAAAATCTCTGGACGCTGCCCTGAGCCAGGCGGATGACGCCAGTGATCCAGGTCGGCGCATCGAGCTGCTGCGGGCCGCTGTTCAAGCGGCGGTGCGAGCTGTTCCACAAAATTCCCTGATTGCTGAATCCTTTCAGTTCATGGCGGACGCCACGTTCAGCGATTCGGAAAAGGCTGCCAAAAAATGGAAGGCGGAATTGATCACGGCCCGCGAACTCCTGCGATTTGAACCGCTACTCGAAGCGCCCGTGCCGGATGGTTTCCCCGAGCCGACACCAGCAGGCGAGATCCGACTGCAAGAGTATCCGGCCTATCGACTGGCCCAAACCGGGATGACCGTGGTCGAGGGCCAGGCCTTCTTCACCCTGTTCAACCATATCAAGCAGCAGGAGATTGCCATGACGGCGCCGGTCGAGATCACTTACTCGGGAGATCGCGGAAAGCAGAATAAGAAATCAGTGATGTCGTTCCTGTATCGGAACACGCAACAAGGGACGCTCGGCACCTCAGGGAAAGTCGCAGTAAGCGATGTCCCGGCGCAATCCGCTGTCAGTTTTGGCCTGCGCGGTGACGACACAAAGGAAAGTCTCACGGACGCCAGGCGACGGCTGGAGGCTTGGTTGCAGTCACATGCTTCGGAATATGAAGCTTGTGGCCCCTTGCGGGTGTTGGGCTATAACAGCCCCTTTGTTCCCGAGGCGAAACGGTTCAGCGAGGTGCAAATCCCGGTGCGGGCCAAGCCGCGGACCGAGCCCGTTCCATGAACGAATCGAGCACGACCATTGCCGGACGAGAACGTGAAGTCGTTTTGCTGACCGGTGCGACCGGATACGTCGGCGGGCGACTTCTCTCGCTGTTGGAACAACGTGGCACGCGCGTGCGATGCCTGACCCGAAAACCTGAGTCGCTCAGGTCTCGAACCGGCCCGGCAACCGAGGTCGTGGCAGGGGATGTCCTCGATTCGGCGTCCCTCGTGGCGGCGCTGACCGGCATCGGCACAGCGTATTATTTCGTGCATTCGATGGGAGCCGATCGCGATTTTGGAGAAGAGGACCGGCAGGCGACCACGAACTTTGCGCAGGCAGCGTCTGCCGCTGGAGTACGGCGGATCATTTATCTCGGCGGTCTTGGCAATCCCGACCAGGCCCTCTCCAAGCACCTTCGCAGCCGCCAGGAAACGGGTGACATCCTGCGGTCGCATCATCCGCAGGTCATCGAATTCCGGGCGTCCATCGTCATCGGTTCGGGGAGTCTGTCGTTCGAGATGATTCGAGCGCTGGTGGAACGATTGCCCGTCATGATCTGTCCGCGGTGGGTGGGAGTCCTCGCACAACCGATTGCGATCGAGGACCTCCTGGCGTTCCTGCTCGAAGCGCTCGACTTGCCCGATGGGCCTTCACAGGTTTACGAAATCGGCGGTCCCGATCAGGTCTCGTATGGGCAAATCATGCACGAATACGCCCGCCAGAGGGGACTGTCGCGCTGGATGATTCCTGTACCGCTCCTGACTCCGTATCTGTCGAGCCTGTGGCTGGGACTGGTGACTCCGCTTTACGCTCGGGTCGGCCGGAAGCTGGTCGAGAGCCTCCGCAACCCCACGCTGGTCTCGAACAACCTCGCAGCGACAACCTTCTCGGTTCGACCGCGGTCGGTGCGGGAAGCGATTGCCCGAGCGCTGGTGAATGAAGATCGCGAATTTTCCGAAACACGTTGGTCCGACGCCCTCTCGTCGGGCGGGCCTCCTCGAAGTTGGGGCGGAGCGCGATTCGGCTCCCGCCTCGTGGACTCGCGAACGACCTCCGTTCCGGTATCAGCGGAAACCGCTTTTGCACCGATTCGTCGCATCGGCGGTCGAACCGGCTGGTACTACGGCAACTGGCTCTGGTCGCTGCGCGGATTCCTGGATCTGCTGTGCGGTGGCATCGGGGTCCGACGCGGACGGCGTGATCCCGAAGAGTTGCGCGTCGGCGATGCGCTCGATTTCTGGCGGGTGGAGGTGTACGAGCCGCCGCGACGGTTGCGGCTGCAAGCCGAGATGAAAGTCCCCGGCCGAGCCTGGCTGGAATTTGAGATCGAAGGGGACGAGCGTCAAAGCACGATTCGCCAGACGGCGATCTTCGATCCCGTCGGGCTGTTCGGCATCATCTACTGGTATTCCCTTTATTCGCTGCACCAGTTCATCTTCGCCGGCATGCTGCGGAACATCGCCCGCGCGGCTCAAGGTGTCGACTTTCCGAAGATGTCGGGCGATACGGCACGGTCACTGCCTGGCCGACGACAGTCGGAGAAGTCGGCCGAGGTGAATTGATGCTCGCGAGACCAATCGTGATTGTCGGAGCTGGGATGGCCGGTCTCTGCTGCGTTCGCCAGCTTCTGGCACGGGGGATTGACATCCTGGTGGTCGACGCCGATCACGATGTTGGCGGTCGTGTGCGTACGGATGTCGTCGATGGCTTTCGACCGGACCGAGGGCTTCAAGATCTGCAAACAGCCTATCCCGAAACCCAACAGGTGTTCGACTATCTCGTCCTTCCGCGCGCCAAAACCGACGGTGAGCGGCCCTTTGCGGTCGAGGTAGGAAATCCATACGTCGTCGCGCGTGCGCCAGTGTCCGGCGGAATACACGAGCGGCGCGAAGAGTTTCGCCGTGGCGGCATCCTTCACGAGAAACTCCAACGAACCTTGGCCGCCGTTGCGCTTCGGGTCGGCCTTGATCTGGCCCGCTCCCTCCATGTTCGACTGGTCGGCGAGGATGAAGACGCGCACCGGCTTGGCCACGTCCTGGGCGGAGACGACTGCGGACATTGTGATGAGGAAGATTGCGATGATGTGTTTCATGGCTTCCATTCTGATCCAATCTTGACGCTATTTGTAGAAACTGGGATTCCTCGGCAAGATGTTGATCTGCTTGTAGGCAAAGCCGCTGTCGGGCGGGTTGTATTCGCCGACAATGTCCATGCAGGATTTCCCGTTGATGTCGGCTTCCATCCGTAAGC
This sequence comes from Planctomycetaceae bacterium, assembly GCA_009691905.1. GTDB lineage: Bacteria > Planctomycetota > Planctomycetia > Planctomycetales > Planctomycetaceae > SIAF01. The sequence continues at coordinate 8,540 of SIAF01000236.1, forward strand.
ACCAGTAGGCCGCATTCACAGTCAGGCGGCGGAGTCCTTCACTCTGAAAATCCTGCGCACTTCCCATGGTGACATGGAAGACTCGCGCGGTGTGCCCGGCGTTTCCGGTCCATGTTCTCACCCAGGCGACCGGTAGCGGAATCAGCTCTGAATTCACCGCGTCATCGTGCTTGCGACCCATCAGCGGCTGGCCTTCCACGAGCGGCAGACAGTCCTCGGGCAGGCCGCCACCTTCCTTGTAGGTGCGATAGACATCCGAGGTGCCCCAGATGTCCTTGACCCCTGTCAGGACGGGATGATCTTTGTTCTGTTCCACGATGATGCCGCGAGTGGAATCCTGTTGCCAGCGGCCATGATGATTTCGGAATGAACCACCCAGCACGCTTTCACCGAAGTCGATCTTCTTGCCATCCTTTCGATAGTCGAAGTCAATGAAACCATGATTGGCGGTGCGGATGCCGATGATCGGTTTCCCGGAATCCAGGTAATTGTAGATGTACTTCAATTGTTCAGGCGGCAGGGAAACGAGGCGACTGAACAAGATGGCCAGATCGCACTTCTCCAAATGCTCGAGGCCGGGGATGTTGTGAGTGACCGTCTTGTCCTCCCAACGAATCTTCTGCGTTGGATCGACGTCGTTGTCTTTATTCAGACTGAACAAGACGGTGCAGTGAAACCCGTGATGCGTGGCGAGGAGCCTCGCGAGCATCGGCATCGAATACTCGCTGCGGTATTCCTGATCTGCCGCAATCAGGACGACATGTTTGCCTGCTCCCGGCCCCTTGTCGCCTGAATACGTCAGCCAGAGCGGACTCTCGGGAACAGGATGATCGGCTGCATTCAATCGGTAAGCGTTGCCTGGAATCGTGACCAGAACGCCCAGGACAAAAGCGAGCAGGGCTGGACGACCAGCAGTTATTTTCGTTGGGGACATTTTCGGTTTCTGGACAATCAAGGGAGTTGGTTTATCAGTTGAGCAGCAGCGTTATCTGGTGGGAATTTCGTTAACCGTGTAGAACGCGTTGCGATGAAGCAGTTCTTCCTTGTCGCGAGAACGCAGGCGTGCCAGATCGAACTCGTACACGAATCCCTGGTCGAGTTTTTCCAGAGTGATCCTGGTCGAAAGTCCGTCCTCGGCCAGCGATACTGCTTTCACGCCGGGCTTATGCTGCTCGATTTCCGGTCCGCCGTAGCCGCCGTGGTAGGGATGAGTAAACGCTGAGATAAAATAGGAGTCCGTGGAGTTGCCGGTGGCCTGATCCACGGGTTTGGTGAACGTGACCTTGAATCCATCCGGTTTGATCGTGACGCGGTTGATCTCGAAAGGCATCTTACCGTTCCATTCGAGTCGTTCGAGGGCGAATGGTTTGATCCCTCGGACCGGCCAACCGCGGTTAGTACCACCACACAGCAGCTTGCCACCAGGAGTGAATTCCACATTGAGAATTCCGGTGGAAAGCCCTTCGCGAAACGGATAGCACGCTCCCTGCCAAACACCGTTGACGCGCTCCGTCGTGGCACGCATCAGGATCGATTGAGTGTAATCGCCCAGGAACATCTGATTTTCAAAGGGGCCGAACTTGCCCTGTGTCCGATTCACGCTGAAAGCGGTGATGGACCGACCCATGCGGATGTACGGAAAAATGACGGAGTATGGCACCAGTTGTTTAACGCGATTCTTCTCGGTCGCGATGCGACTTCCTGACTTCGGTATCTCAGGTACTGGTCCCAGTTCTGGCGAAAATGGGTACCAATTGAAACTCGCCGGGTGACCGTGAAAGCTGTTCTGCGACACTGCCTTCAAACTACAAGAGCAATTCCACGGCCCCTGACTTTCGACATAGAACAGCGCGCCGTGCTCATCGAACCCGATCCCGCCGGGGCTGCGTAAGCCGCTCGCGAATGCGGTTGTTTTTCCGTCCGACGCAACCTTCATGATGAAGCCACGGTTCAAAGCATGCGAGTAGTAAGACTCCGACAGGCCGAGCGCCACGAACTGGTTTCCGTCGACATCAACCTTTGAGCCGAACGCGTATTCGTGGTAATTCGCATATCCCCAGGCATCCGAGATGGTTTCAAAGCGATCCGCCACGCCGTCGCCATTCGAGTCGCTGACGCGAGTCAATTCGCAGCTCTGGGTGACGCGGAAAGCGTTGTCTTTCCATGTCAGCCCGAAAATCTCGTCGAGTCCCGTTGCAAACCGGTGAAATGAAGAAGTTGGCTTGGCTGCATCGACACCGTCAATGAGATAGATCTCACCATGCCGCGTTCCCACGGCGACCCGGCGATCCGGTAGCACCGCGAAGGCCCCGGCCTCGATGACCGTATCCTGCGGGAGTGGAATGTTGACGATCGGATAATACTCACGCTCGCGTTCCTCGGTTCCCCAACGTTCGCCAACCTCCTCGGCGCGCAGAACACCAAGCGCAGACATTACGATCGGAAGCAGAAGACAAAGGAGTCGCCGGTGACTACTTCCTGAGTGGTTCATAGAGTAACTCCAGAGTTGATCTTCCTTGGGGAACTTGTAGTCGCAGCAGCAACTCGGATCGTTTGGGCTCGTCAGACAGGGATCTCAATTTTGTGCCTCGTCACCAGAATTCGTGGGTGAATTTTGGAGTGGGGAGGTCGGATAGGGTGTGATACAGGGCGATTTTTGCGATTTCCGGGGAACGAAAGCCATACGCTTTTCTCAGGGTCAGTTTCGCCTTGTTGTTGAAGCCTTCTACGGTG
>SIAF01000001.1 GCA_009691905.1 Planctomycetaceae bacterium
CAGATTGCGAAGGAAACCGGAATCGACGAAAGCGCCCTGGCGAAGTTCTACAACGGGCATCGCGGGCTTTCGATGAAAGCCCTGAATGCCTTGGGCGAGTGCCTGCAATTGACGATCACCATGCGGCGGAAGCCGAGCAAATCGAAAGGCAGTTGAACTATGGCGAGCATTTCACGCGACCCGAACGGGTATCGTCGGATTCTGTTTGTGGCCACGGATGGGAAGCGACGCACACTTCGGTTGGGCAAGGTTTCACAGCGTGCGGCCGAAGTCGTCAAAGGCCGGGTGGAACAGTTGCTTGCGGCGAAGCTGACAGGCCACGCCCTCGAAGCCGACACGGCCAGTTGGGTGGCGGAGCGGGAACCCACGCTGACCAGCAAGCTGGCGGCTGTCGGGCTGATCCCTCGCCGGGACGCTGCCGAGTCTGTCGCGCTGGGCCATTTCATTGCCGAGTACATCGCCAAGCGAACGGATGCCAAGCCGCGTACTATCATCAACCTGCGGTCGACTGCAACGGCCCTTGTGGGCTACTTCGGTGCAGTCCGCCCTTTGAAAAGCGTCACGCCCGGCGAGGCGGTCGAATGGCGACTTTGGATGCAGACCGAAAAGGGACTGGCGGATAACACCATCCGGCGGCATTGCGGGAGAGCGAAGCAATTCTACCGGCACGCCCTGAAGCGGCGGCTTGTGGCTGACAACCCATTCGGCGAATTGAAATCCCGCGTCACAGGCAACCCAGAGCGGTTCTACTTCATCTCGCGAAGTGAAGCGGAAGCGGTTCTGAAAGCCTGCCCTGATACGCAATGGCGGCTGCTCTTTGCGCTCTCGCGGTTCGGTGGGCTGCGATGCCCCTCAGAACACCTCGCCTTACGATGGGGGGACGTGGATTGGGAGCGCGGTCGCCTGACGGTTCGCAGCCCGAAGACGGAGCACATCCCCGGCCACGAATCCCGCATCGTGCCATTGTTTCCAGAACTGCGCCCGTACCTCGAAGCGGCCTTTGATGAAGCCGAACCGGGGACCGAATTCGTCATCACACTTCGCAGGGACGCGAATACGAACCTGCGGACACGGTTGACGAAGATCATTCAGCGGGCTGGCCTGAAGCCCTGGGAGCGGCTGTGGCACAACCTGCGCGCGACGCGGCAAACTGAACTCGCCGGCGAACACCCAGCGCACGTCGTTTGCACCTGGCTGGGCAACAGCGAAGCCGTCGCCCGCGAACATTACTTGCACGTCACGGACACAGACTTCGACCGCGCGCTCTGCACTCGGGCGGCGCAGAATCCGGCGCAGCAACCCGCCGTTTCGCATTGCAATGCCTCGCAAGCGGCTTGGCCCGCGCACGAAAAAACCCCGGTTTTGCCGGGGTTTGCAACAATGTGCGAAACCTTGCCAAACCGGGGGATACCCCCAAGGGGAGTCGAACCCCTGTTGCCGGACTGAGAACCCGGAGTCCTGGGCCACTAGACGATGGGGGCCGATGACCAACAGCGAAGTCAAAATTAGTCGGTGCCGGTGCGCCTGTCAAGAATTGGAGAGACGTTACCGGCAGCAGGTTCGCGGCAGATCGAGTCGCGAGGATCGAATTGATTGACAATCAAGAGCCCGTCAATTGAAAGCTTCGATGCCGCCGTTGCCCAGGTCGGCAATCGCGTCGCTGCCGAATTTCCAGAACCAGTCGAGGCCCGCTTCGCCGATCATCGTATCGATCGACGATCCGTCGGCGAGGACCGTGGTGCTGTCGAGTTTGAAGGTGCCGTTCAGCCCGGTGCCGTTTTTCAAGTGGTCGATCCGCAGGTCGTAGGCCAGATCGATGCGGGTCCACTCGGCCATGACGGCGTCGATGGCCGGTCGATTGAGTATCAGCGTCGATTCGTCGTAGTAAGACAGCTTGCCGGCAATCAGCAGGTCGTCGTCGTCGCCGCCGTTCAGGTTGTCGACGCCGGTGCCCCCGACCACGAGATCGAGGCCCCCCAGCCCCCCGATCGTGTCGTTTCCCGCCCCGCCGATCAGCACGTTGTTCAGGCTGTTTCCGAGAATCGTGTCGTTTTTCGACGACCCGACGACCATTTCGAGGTCGCCTCCGGACAAAAGCGTCAGGTTCAGGTTGCCGTTCACGGGCTGCGCACTCGTGCTTGCCAGATTGATCGCAATCGCGACGGTCGTCGTTTGCGAGAAATCGAGCAGGTCGACCCCCGCTGATTCGGCGAGCGTGTCGCTGCCGAGCGCGGCATCGGCGTCGAATGCATACACGTCGTCGCCGTTGCCCCCCGTCAAAAGGTCGTTTCCGACTCCGCCGACGAGCACGTCGTTGCCGTCATTTCCCGTGAGCGTGTCGTTGCCGGCGCCCCCCGTGAGCGTGTTGGCCAGGGCATTGCCGATGAGTACGTCATCCAGCGAACCGCCGATGACTCGGTCGATCACATCCCCGGCCCCCAGCGTGAGCGTCAGGTTGCCGTTGACGACCTGGGTCGAACCGAGCGACAGGTTGACTGTCAGGCCCTGAGTCGTGGTGGCCGAAAAATCGAGCGTGTCGACGCCCGCCCCCACGAGCTCGTCGATCGTGTCGCTTCCCAGGGCCGAATCGGCGTCGAATGAGTATTTGTCGTCGCCATTGCCCCCCTTCAAGAGGTCGGCGCCGGCCCCGCCGACGAGCACGTCGTTGCCGTCATTTCCCGTGAGCATGTCGTTACCGGCATTCCCCGTGAGCGTATTGGCCAGGGCATTGCCGATCAGCACGTCATCCAGTGAGCCACCGGTGAGGTTTTCGATCGCGTCGCCGGCGCCGAGCGTCAGCGTCAGGTTGCCGGCAGCCACGACCTGAGGCGTCGTTACCGACAAATTGAACGCGATCGTCTTCGTCGAGGTGGGCGAGAAATCGAGCGTGTCGGCGCCGGCGGTCTCGGCGATCGTGTCGCTCCCCAGCGCCGAATCGGCGTCGAATATGTACGTGTCTTTGTCGTCGCCGCCGGCAAGGGTATCGTCGCCCGCGCCTCCGACCAGGTTGTCGTTGCCGGCGCCGCCGGCCAGCTCGTCGTTCCCGGCGCCGCCGGTGAGCGTGTTCGCGAGCGCGTTGCCGGTGAGCGTGTCGCCCAGCGCTCCCCCGGTCACGCTTTCGAACGTGTCGGCCGCCGACAACGTCAGCGACACGTTGCCGTTGACGACCTGCGTCGTCGTCGTCGACAGATTCACGGCGATGGCCTGCGTTGTCGTGGACGAAAAGTCGAGAGTCTCGGTGCCGCCACCTGTGGCTTCGACCAGCGTATCGCTTCCCAAAGCCGCGTCGGCGTCGAACACATAGGTGTCGTTTCCGGAGGCACCGGCCAGCGTGTCGTCGCCCGGCCCCCCGGTGATGAGGTTGGCGAGGGTGTTGCCCGTCATGCTGTCGCCCAGCGCTCCGCCGATCACATTTTCGAAGGCGGCGTTCGAACCGAGCGTCAACCCGAGGTTGGCGTTGACGGTCTGAACGGTCGTCAGACTCAGATTGACGGTAATTGCGTGAGTCGTCGTGGCTGAAAAGTCGAGGGTGTCGATACCGGCGCTGTCGGCCAGCGTGTCGCTCCCCAGCGGCGTATCGGCGTCGAAGATGTAGCTGTCATTCCCGGCGTTGCCCGCGAGCGTGTCGTCGCCGGCCCCGCCATCGAGCACGTCGGCGCCGGTCCCACCGGTCAGCGTGTCATTGCCATCGCCCCCGAACGCCAGCAGCGGCTTGGTATACGCCGCCGCATTCACGACGTCGTTGCCGCCGTGTGCTCTGATGCGCAAACCGGTCACGTCGCCGGTCGAGTAAGTGGACGTCGTGCCGTTATAGGTCACGCCGGGCGTCGCGCTGACGGTGACCGTGTCAGCCGCGCCGCTGCCATGGACTTGAACCAGGTTCTTGGCCGCGTGATAAACACCGGCAAACGCCACCACGTTGTTGTCGCCCGGAGAGCTCGCGTCGGTCTCTGGTATCGCGTCGGTCGGGTCGGCGACAAACAGCAAAAAGTAATCGGCGTCAACCTCGGCTGCCCCTGCAGCCGGCAGCGCAATCTGCCCGGCGCCGCTGCCGATCGTGAACGTTTTGACGTGCGTCCCCACCGTTGTATCGGCTGTCGCCGAAAGCGAAACGGTCGCCAGCAGCACGTCGCCGCCGACCGTCGCGTCACTCGAGCGGTACACACCCAGGTTGAACGGATCGACGGGCGAGGTGAGCACCTCGTAGGTCACAGTCAGGGTCGTACTGCCATTCGCAGTGGCCGAGAGCATCTGGATGTCGGGAGGGGGGTTATCGGCGGTCCAGGTGTCAGAAATCGACCCTGTGCCGTGCTGGCCGACCAGGTCGGCAATTCCACCCATGTTGACCGTGGCCGCGTACGTGCCGTCGTAACCGGTGATATTGGTAAGGCCGTTGATGCGATAGGTCGATCCGGAGACGAACGACACCGTCACGGCACTGGTGATGAGGTTGGCTCCGCCGTTACGAGTCAGCGTGACGTCGTGAAAATCGAAACTGGCCAGGTCGATTGGTCTGGTAAACGTCACATCGACCGACGGGACGCTCGACAGATGCGGGTCGGGCGCGACGTCGACGATGTCGCCGACGGGGCGGGTGCGCTCGAACAGGATCGCGCGGCCGCTGCCGATCAGGGGATGGACGCCGTTGTTTTTCGCAACGAGCAGCCGATCGAGGCCCTGCGCGCCTGCGGCCTTAAGCCCGACCGTCGCGCCGGCGCCGTTATCGACCGTGGCATCGCCGAAGTCGAGATCGCCGTAATTAAAAACGATGTTGCCGTCGGACGATCCCGTATCCAATTGCAGAACGGCTTGGAAGGTCGCCGGCGACGGGCTGCCGGGTGCATGGCGGACCGAACTCCATTCGATTACAAGCCGATCGCGAACACTGTCGCCGGTGGTGTCTTCGAATCGCGACAGCACCAGGTCGGCGGCGCCGTCGAGATCGGTTCGCAGGTCGTCCCAAAAGGGGGCAATCGCTGCCTGTGACGGCGAAGCCGACAGGTTGGTGTTCGCGGCCGTGGGATTGGCGCTGCCGAACGTGATCAGGCCGTTGCTGCTGACGAACAGCGACGAGGCGCCTGTGTAAGTCGTGCCGTAAAATGTGAAGGTATTGACGCCGAGGTCAATCGCCGCGGCGCCGTCGTCAACCCCATCGAGCACCGTGACGACGCCGGAATCGGCCGGATTGAGATCGATCGGCTCGTAGGTCGTGGCCGCCGCGAGATAGTTCGAGGGGGTCGCTGCGGCATGGCTCAGCAGGTAATTCAAAGTGCCGGCCGCGTTCAGCCGCCCTCCGCTGGCGACGATGCCCGACAACGACGCCCGCGGGTCGACGCCCCCCAGAACGGCTGCACGAATCTGCTGATAGTTGGCGTCGGGTGCGAGGCTCATGGCCAGCGCGGCGACCCCAACCACATGCGGGGTTGCCATCGATGTGCCGCTCAGCGACCCGTAGGTGTTGCCGGGCGTGGTGCTCAAGATCGACGTGCCCGGGGCCGCCAGATCGACGGTGGTCAAACCGTAGCTCGAAAAGCTCGCCAGCGCGTCCGTATTCGTCGTGGCGGCGACGGCGATGATGTTATCCAGGTCGTAGCTGGCCGGATAAAACGGCGTCGCGTTATTGTTGGAATGACTATTGCCGGCGGCGGCGACAAAAAGGACGCCCGCGTCGCATTGAGAGGCGATCGCATCATACAGTGCCGGATCGTACCCGCCCCCCCCCAACTGTTGTTCGTCACACGAATGTTGACGCCGCGTTCGCGCATCATAGCGGCATAGTTCAGCGCCGCGATCGCATCGCTGTCGGTGCCGCTGCCCGAAGAGTCGAAAACTTTCAGCGCCATCAAACTCACGTTCCAATTCACGCCGACGACGCCCACGCCATTGTTGCCGACGGCGCCGATCGTCCCTGAGACGTGCGTCCCATGCTGGTTGTCGTCCATCGGATTGCTGTCGTGATTGACGAAATCCCAACCGTGAACATCGTCGACGAAGCCGTTGCCGTCATTGTCGATTCCGTCACCGGGCGTTTCTCCGGGATTTGTCCAGATATTCGCCGCCAGGTCGGGATGGGTGTAATCGATGCCGGTATCGATCACACCTACGACGACTGAGTTGCTGCCGGTCGTCAGCTCCCAGGCGGCGGTGGCGTCGATGTCGGCATCGACCGTGCCGCCGGTTTGCCCGGTGTTTTCGAGTCCATACAGGCTCGAAAATGAGGGATCATTTGGAATCGTCGAAATCTGCAGCACCTGGTCGCGCTGGAAACCGGCGATGCTGGTATTGGCTCGGAACCAGGCGGCGACCGTTTCGGGTGAACCGCCCCAGGTCTCAATCAAAACCTCTCCGACGCCCCCCAGGCCGCGGACAACCTGGAAGGAGACCGGCGCCGCGTTCAGCAGCGATGCCGTCTGGCCGACCGTCAGAAATGAACTGACCGCATTTTTATCGAACTGCACGATCCATTCGGCCGTTGATAATTCAGTGTTTAGCCCGAGATCGGCGGTGGCAACGGTCGAAGCCACCTGCGGAGATGCCATTTGCGGCGCGGCAGGCACGCTTTGGAACCACAGCGGCGCAATCCCGGATGCCGGCACTACACCCGCTGTCGCCGCCAGTGTGCTGAGCATCGTCCTGTCTTCGAGGACAACTGCGTAAAGACACTGGCCGACCGCTTCACGGCGGCGACGAAGCTCGGGTCGCAGACCGAGCCCGCGGCCTGAAAGCAGCGACCGATTCCACCAGGTCGAGAGCCCACGCCAGTCGGGAAAGTTGTTCATGGTCTCTAGTTCATGGTCTCTAAACGTCAGTGTGAGGCAGGATGATCGGCCATGATCCCGGCTTGCAAGCAAGTTCTGAGGATAGCCACGGCAGATGGTGTCCGCAACCGCTTTCTGCGGAAGGCAACCTCGGGGGGCGGAAGAAACAGGGGGCTTACACCCACCCGCTCGCCGGGTTGATCGGTGACAAACGACGACTGGTCTGTTAAAATCCGCGTAAGCGACGGGAACCGGTCCGCCGGCCGGACCGCGACGTCACGGAGGGTGCCTCGTGTCGCAGCAGGTGTATGGATTCATCCCCGCCCGGTTGGCGTCGACCCGGCTCCCGCGCAAGCTGCTGCTGGCCGAGACCGGCAAACCGCTGCTGCAGCATACGTGGGAGGCCGCGCGGCAATCGCGATCGCTGGCCGATGTGATCGTCGCCGCCGATAGCAGCGAGATTGCCGATGCCGTCCGGCGGTTCGGAGGCCGTTGCGAACTGACGGGCGAGCACCCCAGCGGCACCGATCGGATTGCCGAAGTCGTTCGCCGCTCGTATCGCGAGGCGGCGATCGTGGTCAATATCCAGGGAGACGAGCCGGAAATCGATCCGCAGCAGATCGAACTTCTGGTGGAATTGCTGGCGCGCCATCCCGAGGCACAGATGTCGACGCTGGCGACCCCCATCGCGACCCGCGAGGTTCGCGACAGCCCCTCGTGTGTGAAGGTCGTGCGCGCCGGCGATGGTCGCGCGCTGTATTTCAGCCGCAGCCTGATTCCCTATTGCCGCGACGTCGATCGCGATCGTTTGCTGCACCCCGATCGACTACTGCACCCTGATACCTTGCATGGGGGCTCGCCGTGGTTGTTGCACCTGGGGGTCTATGCCTATCGCCGCGAATTTTTGCTGAATCTCACCGAGCGTCCGCCGTCGCGGCTGGAACAGTGGGAAAAACTGGAGCAATTGCGGGCTTTGGAGGCGGGTGCGGTGATTCAGGTAGGCGTCGTCGACCGCCGCGCCGTTGGCATCGACACGCCGGAAGACTATGCTCGGTTTGTGGAGCGGGTCAGGAGCGGGTGATCGAACCGCACCGCGGTCGGTTGAGGTTGAGGGCGGGGCAACGATTCCAGAAATTCTGTGATAACACAGCGTTAGTATCATGTCGAAACATATCTTTGTGACGGGCGGGGTCGTGAGTTCGCTGGGCAAGGGGCTGACCTCGGCGGCGATCGGCCTGCTGCTCGAACGCCGCGGCCTGCGGGTACGGATGCAGAAGCTCGACCCCTACATCAACGTCGACCCCGGCACGATGAGCCCCTACCAGCATGGAGAGGTCTACGTTCTCGACGACGGCGCCGAAACCGACCTCGATCTGGGTCACTACGAACGCTTCACCAACAGCGAGCTCTCGCGCGACTCGAATTTCACCACGGGCCGTATTTACCAAACCGTGATCAACAAAGAACGCCGCGGCGAGTACCTGGGCAACACCGTGCAGGTCGTGCCGCACATCACGAACGAAATCAAGGCCGCGGTCCGCAAACTCGACGACCCGCAGGTCGACGTGGTGATTACCGAACTGGGTGGCACGGTGGGTGACATCGAGGGGCTGCCGTTTCTCGAAGCCATCCGGCAGATTCCCCTCGATATCGGTCGCCAGAACTGTTTGTTCATTCACCTGACGTTGATTCCGTTTCTCAAGGCGGCCGGCGAGGCCAAAACCAAACCGACGCAGCATAGCGTGGGCCAGTTGCGGCAAATCGGTATTCAGCCCGACATTTTGATCGTCCGCACCGAGCGCGAACTGGGACGCGAAAATGCCGAGAAAATCGCACTGTTCTGCAACGTCGAAAAGAACGCCGTCATTGAAGAGCCTGACAAAGAATTCTCGATCTACGAAGTTCCGCTGGGGCTGGTCGAGAACGGGCTCGACCAGTTGATCGTCGACAAACTCGGTTTGCAGGCGCGACCGATCGACATGAGCGAGTGGCAGGGGCTGCTGCACAAGGTGCGCAATCCCGAGCACGAAGTCACGATTGCCGTCGTCGGCAAGTACATTCAGCACAAAGACGCCTACAAGTCGATTTACGAGGCGCTCGACCACGCCGGCATCGCCCATTCGGCACGCGTGCTCGTCAAGCGCATCGAATCGGAAGAACTCGAAGGCCAAGGGGCCGAATCGGTGCTGAGCGGGGTCGATGGCATACTCGTCCCCGGCGGGTTCGGGATGCGCGGGATCGAGGGTAAAATCGACGCCATCCGTTACGCACGATTGTGCGAGGTTCCCTTTTTCGGGATCTGTCTGGGGATGCAGTGCGCCGTCATCGAGTTCGCTCGCGACGTTCTCGATTTGAAGGATGCCAACAGCACCGAATTCGCCGCCGATACGCCGCATCCCGTGATCTGCCTGCTCAACGATCAGAAAAAAGTGATCGACATGGGGGCCAGCATGCGGCTGGGGGCGCAGGTCTGCCTGCTCGAGCCGGGGACTCGCGCCGCCGAGTGCTACGACGCCGAACGGGTTTCCGAGCGGCACCGGCACCGCTACGAATTCAACCCCGAGTACCGCAGCCGGTTCGTCGAAGCGGGGATGCGCGTCAGCGGGGCCAGCCCCGACGGGGGACTGGTTGAAATCGTCGAACTGGCCGATCATCCCTGGTTTCTCGCCGTGCAATTTCACCCCGAATTCAAGTCGAAGCCGAACCGGGCGCATCCCCTGTTCTCGGGCTTCATCGAAGCCGCCCTGGCGCATCACCAGCAACGCTTGCAAATGACGCTTTAAGCCCGGCCGATGTCGCAAAATACACAACGATCCGCTTCCGGGCTAAGTGGTTTGGTTCATAAATCCGTATAGGGGTGATGAGACGACCCCCGATGATTACGAATTCAGCCACGGAGGGACACGGATGAAACACGGATACGGGATGTGACGTATTCAGCCGTTTCCGTGCTTGATTCGTGTTTGTCCGTGGCTTATTCATTAAGTCGCTCCAACAACAGGCAGCGTAACCCCTATGCGTACTTGTGAAACAGGCCACTTAAGGATGGCGTGTCGCGCGATACAATGCTGGTTCCACCACGCACGGCCGACTCCCGTTGGTCGCTGGCCGTGGCACCCATCCTCGCCTCGAAGCGGGTCGTTGCAAAATACAGGGGAGTGATCTCTGGACGTGTCGAACGCCCGGTTAGCCGGAATTCTCAATCTCCACAAGCCGACCGGGATGACGTCCCGGGCTGTGGTCGATCGCGTCGTTCGCATTGCCGGAACCGGACGCGTCGGTCATGCCGGGACGCTCGATCCTCTCGCGACCGGCGTGCTGATCGTCTGCGTCGGCTGGACGACGCGGCTCGTGCCCTGCATTCAGTCGCTTCGCAAACACTATCGCGCCGAGTTTCGGCTGGGCTGGACCAGTGACACCGATGACGTGACCGGCACGGTTGTCGAAGTCGAAAACGCCATCCCGCCCGATCGCAGCGTCGTCGTCGCCGCGCTTCCTGCATTTGTCGGTTGCATTCGCCAGGTGCCCCCCAGCCACTCGGCCGTGCATGTCGGCGGCCGACGTGCGTACCAGTTGGCCCGCAGCGGCCAAACCGTCGAAATCGAGCCGCGCGACGTCGAGGTCGATCGCCTGGAACTCGTGGAGTACGACTATCCGCGACTGGTTTTGGATATCGAATGTGGCTCAGGGACGTACGTCCGCGCGATTGGCCGCGATCTGGGCGAGCGGCTGGGCTGCGGTGCGGCGATGAGCGGCCTCGAACGCCGTGCGATCGGCGGGTTCGAAATCGCCCAGGTGATCGCTCTGGAAGATTTGAGTCGGGACTCTCTTGCGACCCAGCTCCTGCCGCCGCTTTCGGCCGTGCAGCATCTGCCGCAGATCGACTGCCCGGCGGACTTACTCACGGACCTGCGGCAGGGAAAACCACTGCCCGGTCCGCCGCGACCGGCCAAGGTCGCCGGCGGACTCACGGCGATCGTCGATCCCGAGGGCCACCTGGCGGCGCTCGCCGAATTCGATGAAGAGCGTCGGGTATTTAGGCCGCGGCAGGTGTTTCCGGTTCCATAGCCTCTCGAAAACTGAACCAACTCCCATGGACTTCATCTACCGCTACGATCCGTTCCAGCCCGTACAGCGACTGCCGATCGCCGACGGGGCAGCGGCCGCCGAAGCGCTTCGCGCGGGGAACGACCGCTTTGCCGAATTCGTTCGGAGAATGCAGCAGCACACGCTGGGGAATGACAACGGCGAGCCGATGATCATTCCGGTCTGCCCCGTATCGCTGGGGTTGCCGCTGGTGGCGGGTTTTGCCACGAATCAATCGCCGTTTGCCCTGGTGCTGGGCTGTTCGGACGCGCGGGTCCCGACCGAGACGATTTTCGATCAATCGTTCAACGATTTATTCGTCGTGCGGATCGCCGGCAACGTCCTGGGAACCGAATGCCTGGGAAGCATCAACTATGCCGTGCGGAATCTGGCCGAGAGTCTGCAACTGGTTGTCGTCCTGGGCCACAGCGGCTGCGGGGCGGTCAGTGCGGCGGTCGACGCCTACCTCTCGCCCCACGATTTCGTCGACATCGCCTTTACGCACACGCTGCGCTCGCTGATCGATCGCATTCAAATTGCCGTGCGCGGGTCGGCGAAAGCCCTGACGAATGTGGGCGGCCCGTCGGTCGTCCAGTCGCCGGGATATCGCGATTGCCTGGTCGAAGTCGCCGTCTATTTGAATGCCGCCATCACCGCCTTCGACTTGCAGCGCGAAATTCGGTCGCAGGGAAACGCGACTCTGCCGATCGTCTTCGGCGCGTACGATCTGGCCAGTCAGCGCGTGCGGCCAATGCCCGATGCGCGCGGGCGTCCACCCTGTTTCGAATCGGGGTTTGCTGAGGCGCCGCAGTCGGCCGACGATTTCGTAAAGCTGGGCGTTCGCCTGGCCGAACGCCTGCTCGAGACAGGAGACGTGGGGTCGAGCCTCAACTGGTAAAAGCGTTTCTCACCCCAGGCGAGCGGGGGGCGTCAGCCCCCTGTTTCTGTCGACCGGCGTTTTCGTACGACCACGATCGCCTTTGATCGCACGCCAAGGGTTTCGTTTGCACGCGAAACTGGGGGCTGACGCCCCCCGCTCGCCTTGCGAGGTTTCGCGGCGGGAGACTATAGTCATCGACGGTCGTTTATGCATTGGTTCACAGCACTATCGGGAACAGGAATCTCGCATGGAAATTCGTCGCGTCCTTATGCACTTGGCGGCTGGTTTTTCGGTCTGTGCTGCGACGGTTCGGCTGGCGGCCGATGCAAAGGGGCCGAAGGCCGACTGGCCGCAATGGCGCGGCCCGAAACGGGATGCAGTCTCGGCTGACAAAGGCCTCCTCAAGACATGGGGCGAGCAGGGTCCCCCCCTGGCGTGGAAGACTTCCGGCTTGGGCGCCGGCTGGGCCAGCGTGGCACTGGCCGACGGCCGCATCTTTACGATGGGCCGCCGCGAGAACGGCGAATATTTGATCTGTCTGTCAGGCAACGACGGGAAAGAACAATGGGCGCTCAAGGTCGGCCTGGAGGCGGCGGACGAACCCAGCAGCACTCCGACGGTCGACGGCGATCACGTTTACGCCCTCGGGACGCACGGTGACCTGGTGTGCGCGAGCGTTGCCGGAAAAGAGTTGTGGAGGAAGAGCTTCATCAAGGATTTTGGCGGCTCCATCCCCACCTGGAAGTATTGCGAATCGCCGCTCGTCGACGGTGAAAAACTGATTTGCACTCCCGGCAGCCCCGACGCCACGCTCGTGGCCCTCAATAAGCAAACCGGTGCGGTTTTCTGGAAGGCGGCTGTCCCCAATGGCGGCGGAAGCGGCTCGGGGTACTCGTCGGTTGTCATCAGCGAAGGAGCGGGCGTGCGGCAGTACGTGCAACTGCTGGGGGCGGGCACCGGTTGCATCGGCGTAGCCGCCGCCGACGGGAAACTGCTCTGGAAGTACGAGCGAATCGGCAATGGGACCGCCAGCATCCCGACGCCGATCGTTGATGGCGACTACGTCTTCTGTTCGTCCGGCTATGGAACCGGTGCCGCGCTGTTGCAACTGAAGGCCGACGGGGGAGGGGTCAAAGCCAGTGAAGTTTACTTCCTCAAAGGAAACGAGTTTCTGAACCACCACGGCGGGATGATTCACGTCGGTCCCTACATTTACAGCGGCCACGGCGATAATCAGGGGTTCCCGATCTGCATTGAAATGAAAACCGGGAAGATCGTCTGGGGGGGTAAAGAACGCGGTCCCGGCGCGGGCTCGGCGGCCGTGGTCTATGCCGACGGAAAACTCTACTTTCGCTATCAGGATGGCGTCATGGCGCTGATCGATGCCGGGACCGACGGCTATCACCTGAATGGCACGTTCAAGATTCCCGAAGTGCACCGCCAAAGCTGGTCGCACCCCGTTGTCGCCGGCGGGAAACTTTACCTGCGCGAGCAGAACAACCTGTTCGTCTATCAACTCACGGCGAAGTGACGAACGCTCGCTTACTCGCCGCTCCCCAGAAAGCGGCCGCCGTCGACGCGATAAATCGCGCCGGTGACGAAGTCGGTCCCTTCGAGCAGGTACAGCACGAGATTGTTGGCATCATCGGGAGTGCCGACTCGCTTCAGCGGCGACGCCTGGCGAATCGCTTCGATGTCGTCCTCCGTCAGATCGGGGGGCGGGTCGATCATCGCCGGCGCGATCGCGTTGACGGCGATCGTCGGCGCGAGTTCCACCGCCAGGGCCTTCGTCATCGTGGCCACCCCCCCCTTGGCAATCAGATAGGGCAGAAAATTTTTGTACGGGCGATCGACCGCCCAATCGGCGAAGTTGACGATTTTTCCCTGGATGCCATCGACGATCGGTTGTCGCTGCATGGCCCGTCCTGCGGCCACCGCCGTCAAATACGGCGCCTTGAGATTTGATGCGATGCTGTCATCAAAATCCTCGGGCGCGAGTTGATCGAACGGCGTCGCGTGAAATTCGCTGGCCATATTGATCAAGGCATCCAGCGACCCGAATCGGGCGACGGTCTGATCGACCAGTCGCGCGGCATCGTCGGGCTTCCGGAGATCGGCAGCGAATGCCTCGCAGCGAACCCCCTGGGCGCGAACCTCGGCAGCGACCGACTCGATTCGCTCACGACTTTTGAAATAGCTGAAAGCGACATTCGCCCCGCGGCGACCAAGCTGCACCGCCAGCCGCGCGCCGACGCGCCGGCCGCCGGTGATCAGAATCGTCATTCCCGCGAGATTCATGGATTCGGCTTTCCCGATTGTCTCAGCGACCGGCTTTGCGTTCCGTCGATTCACGCACCCAATCGGCGATAAACAACTGGCTGCTCTCGTCGGCGGTGCGGGTGCTGGTCCACATCAGTTTTTTGCCGTCGGGGCTGAAAACCGGCAGCACGTCGCTGCGGTGCATGTCGGTGATCTGCTTGATTTCACCGCCGGTCAATTTGCCGTCGGGATACGTCAGTTCCATTGTGAACAGGTGAAACTTGGCGCTCGCGGGACCGCGCGAATAGTCGGCGGCCGACCAGATGAAATACATGCCGCTGGGGTGGAAGTACGGACACCAGTTGACCGACTGCAGATTGTTCGTGAGCTGAACTTCGGTCTTGCCGTCGGACGAGATCGCGAAAATCTGCAGCATGTCCTTTTCCTGCCGATCGCTGCGGAAGATGACCCACTTCGCATCGGGCGAAAAGAAAGGGCCCCCGTCGTAGCCGGGGGTGTCGGTCAATTGCCGCACGTTCGTGCCGTCGGCATCCATGATGTACAGGTCGGGGTCACCGTCGCGGTTGGAGGTGAACACGATTTGTTTGCCGTCAAACGAATAGCTGCCCTCGGCATCGTAGCCGGGGGCGTCGGTCAGTTTCTTCAGCCCGGTGCCGTCGAAGTTGACGGTGTACAGGTCCATGTGCGGGTCGAAATCCCACTGGTAGCGTCGGCGACCCCCCTGAGCCGCCTCTTCGCGGGCCTTGAGTTCCGTCACATCGATCGTGCGGTCGGTATGGCTCGAGGCAAACAGAATCGTCTTGCCGTCGGGTGTGAAGTACGCGCAAGTCGTTCGACCACGGCCGGTGCTGACGAGCCGCGGCTGGTTGGAGTCGAGCGGCTGCGTATAAATCTGGTAGAAGGGGTATCCGATCGGGTAGGCCTGATAAACGATCAGCTTGCCGTCGGCCGAGAAATACCCTTCACCGGCCCTGGGCAACCCCTGCGTCACTTGCTGCAAGGTGGACAGGGACTGCGATTCGAGAGCCGTGAGCGGCAGCGACTTCGGAACCGGCTCGGCAGCAGTCGCGACGGACACGGCCGACAAGAATGCAGCAAACACGCTCGAACGCCACAACATGCGATTGATCCTCGGGGGGATGTCGTGATCTTTTGCATAAAACACCGCCATCGTATTATAGAGCCTTCTCAGGCGCTGCGGAATGAGTCCCGCTGAATGCAACTCGTGGAGTGCCCATGATCGTCGATCGAGAGCATCGAGAACAACTGGCTGACGCGATCGAGCGGTTTCTCGCCGACGGGATGACTGCCTTCGAATTCGACGACGAGATTCAGGCGATTCGGGAAGCCAGCGATGACGCCACGATCAGGCACGTTTGTTGTGCGCTCTGGTTTCACTACGACGATTGCAAGGACCACCAGGTCATTCTGTCAAAGCTGGGATGGGATTACTTTTACCGGCTCATGCTGTTACTGAAATCTAATGCCCAGCTACGAGTGGAACTTCGCCGCCAATGGTCGTTGACCCAGCTTGTCGCGCTGATTGCCATTGTGCTGTTCGTCTGCTGCGCGGTTCCCATGGGCTTCGGCAAACAATTGTTCGTCGTCTCGATACCGTTTGGTGTGGTTTCGATCGGGCTGTCGAAGTATCGCGAGCGCGTGGCACCGTCAGGTTCCGAAATCGCACTGATCCCATTTGCTTCGATTTCAGAGATCGCCCGCGTGCGGCGCGAGGTCGTTGAATTCCGAAAACGGAAGTACCCGCCCGACCTGGCGACGAGAGTCATTCGCACGCCTCTGGAAAGTCTGGCGACATGGCTTCCTATGTACGCAGTTTGGCTGACGTGCGCGCCCATTGTATTGTTGTTTCAGATGTTACCTGTCACGGTCAGCCGGACGTACGTCGACGCGTGCTGACGGGCACTACGGAACGGATCTGTTCAGCATGACGGGCTTCTTCTCCAAAGACAGCATCATCGCCCCCGCCCGGTTCAACCGCTGGCGGGTTCCTCCGGCGTCGATTGCGATTCACCTGTGCATCGGCTCGGTTTATGCCTGGAGCGTCTTCAATGCGCCGCTCGAGCGAGTGCTCGGTGTCGCCGTCAGCGCGCCCGACGATTGGAGCTTCGCCCAGACCAACGGCATTTATATGACGGCAATCGTATTCCTGGGGCTTTCGGCGGCGGTCGCGGGCAAATGGATGGAACGGGTCGGCCCGCGCGCGGTCGGCACGGTCGCCGCGCTGTGCTGGGCGTGCGGTTTCTGGCTGGGCGGGTTGGGAATTCACGCTCACCAGTTGTGGCTGGTGTATCTGGGGTATGGAGTCGTCGGCGGCGTGGGGCTCGGGCTGGGTTACGTTTCTCCGGTCAGCACGCTGATTCGCTGGTTTCCCGATCGCCGCGGGATGGCGACCGGCATGGCCATCATGGGCTTTGGCGGAGGGGCGATGCTCGGCGCGCCGCTCAAAGGCAGCCTGATGGCCGAGTTCTATCGGCCCCCGCAGTACCTGGGAACGGTGGCTGACGTCCGCCCCTTCACCGAGAATGCGAGACGCTTTGCCGAGGTTGATGGCCGCCGCGTTGAAGTGGTTGAAGTCGGCTCAAACGAATTGAGCGACCAGATCCGTGAAGCGGGCGTGTACGTCGTCGGGACCGGCAGCACCGGCGTGGCGGGGGCGTTTTTCGCCCTGGGAGCAATCTACCTGGTCGTGATGCTGCCGGCGGCCCTGTCGTACCGGCTGCCCGCTCCCGATTGGAAACCCGACGGCTGGGATCCTTCGACGGTTTCGTCCTCGGCCGTGAAGATGATCAGCGCGCATCACGTCGGCATCGACGATGCGCTGCGTACGCCGCAGTTCTACCTGCTGTGGCTGATGCTGTGCCTGAATGTCGCGGCAGGCATCGGCATGATCGGCGCCGCCAAAACGATTGTGAAAGACATTTTTCGCGGTCCGCTGCCGCAGATCGTCACCGATGGTTTCGCCCAGACGTACGTGCTGATGATCAGCGTGGCCAACATGCTGGGCCGATTCGTGTGGGCCAGCCTGTCCGATCGCCTGGGCCGAAAGACGATCTACACCGTTTTTTTTCTTTTGGGCGGCGTGCTGTACCTGTCGGTCCCTGTGTGTGCGATCGCGGTCAGCCGGCAACCCGCGGTCGGTTGGCTGGCCGCGTTTTATGCGATCACGATGCTGATCGTGTCGATGTACGGCGGCGGATTCGCGACGATTCCGGCGTATCTGGCCGATCTTTTCGGCACGAAGTTCGTCGGCGGGATTCACGGCCGGCTGCTGACCGCATGGAGCACCGCCGGCGTCATCGGCACGCTGACGCTCTCGTCCCTTCGCGAACATTCGCGAGGGCGGGCCATGACCCAACTGGCCGAATCGATCGATCCGGCCGCATTTGCCGTGAAATTCGGTGTCGCGATCAACGAACTTCCCGCCCTGATTCAGAAGAACGTAGTGACAATTCCCAAGCTGCTGGAACTGGCCCCACCGGGCACGATCGATCCGTCGGGCAGCCTCTACAACTCGACGATGGTGCTGATGGCGTTGTTTCTGGGTATCGCCGCCGTGGCCAACTGGTTCGTGCGGCCGGTCGACGTCAGGCACCACTTGAATCATTGAAAACGCCCGCGTGCCACCGCGTTGATACCGTTTGCCGAAATGCAACAGCGGTTCCGCGCCCGGGCCGGGTAACGGGTCTGGCATTGCTGAATTCTCGAAGTTTCACGTATAAGTCGGCGCCATGTTGATCCCCCGATCAGTACATCGCTCCGCTTTGGCTGCCGCGCTGATCGCACTGTGGCCGGCCGGTTGCGCGTCGCCGTTTAATATCCATTCGGCGAATGAAGTCACCCGCGAGCGGCTGCTCGAACTGGCCGACACGGGAGCGGCCGACCACATGCAGTACATGGGCAGCGACCGCGCCTTTCATTACGTCTACGACGAACGCCCGAACCGACAGAAGACGTACAAGGTTCGGCGCGAGCAGATCGAACTCAAAGAACGCTTCGGCGTCGGCGAAGACTCGTACACGTTGCACCCCTGGCTGATTGAAGGCGACTTGCTGGGGACCAAACCCAAATAGCCGCCCTGGGCGCGTCAATCGGACAGGAATCACCTGGGCCAACAGCGTGTGAAAAAAGGGGGAAAGGCACCGCCGGGATAATTCCGACTCGCAGGGATTTATCTCTTCGCGTCGGAGCCAGTCCCCCATATTCAACGGGCGGCTACGAATGCTCTGCCCGTCGCAGACGGTCGTTGAGCGCTCGCCCCAGCCCCTGCTCGGGAAATGGCTCGGCGACGATCAGTTCGAGCCCGGCCGCGTCGAGCCGGCGCAGGGCGGCAAAAAACTTCGCGGCGGCCTCGCGCAGGTCACCGGTTACCGAAAGCACTTCGACAACTGCGTACGGTGTCGTGTCGGCAGGGAGACGAAAGGCGAGGAGCCCGACTCGATGGAGTGAGGCCGCAGTTCGCTCCGCCTGGTCGCCGGTCGAGTGCGTCGGCCCCTGCACCACGAGCGCCGTTCGCGGTGCGTAATGCTGGGGCAGCGTTCCCGGAGAGGCCTGTCCCGCCGACGATTCTTCGATCGGCTGCATCCGCCCCTCGCCCCTCGCCCCTCGCCCCTCGCCCCTCGCCTGTCCCGCCGGCGATTCTTCGATCGGCTGCATCGCGGGAACCTTAACCGGGCCTATGACCGCTTCGATCTCTTCCAGTGTGGTCCCACCCGGACGCAGCAGTGTGGCCCCATCGGGACTCAGTTGCAGCACGGTCGATTCGACCCCGACCCGGCATGGGCCTCCATCGAGAATCAGATCGACGAACGTTCCCAATTGCTCGCGGACATGGGCCGCAGTCGTCGGGCTGATCCGGCCGAACAGGTTGGCGCTCGGCGCGGCGATCGGCACGCCGGCCGCGCGCAACAATTCGAGGGCCAGCGGATGATCGGGCATCCGCACGGCGACCGTGGGGCAGCCGGCCGTCACCAGATCGGGCACAGCCGCTGTCCTGGGCAATACCAACGTCAGTGGACCGGGCCAGAAGCGATCGATCAGCGATTGAGCCGCGGCGGGGACTTCGACAACCAGTCGCGGCAGCCAACTCGGGTCGGCAACGTGTACAATCAGAGGATCGAACCACGGCCGACCTTTGACCTCGAACACGCGGGCCACAGCCCGTCCGTCGAACGCGTTCGCCCCCAAACCGTAGACCGTTTCGGTGGGAAAGGCCACGATCCCCCCCTCACGCAAAAAGCGCGCGGCACGGGTGATTTCGTCAGTCGTTGCAGGTGGCTGCGGGTTCGACATCGTGTGAGAGGATACCGCGCAGCGCAGCGCTTTCGTAGGACGGTGCAACCTGGCATCAGACGGCGGTCGCCGGAAATTGCGTTTGCCGACGGTGGTCGGTACGCTGATCTGCGTCGATTGACAAGCGCCAGTCCCGTTTTCAACTGTTCATTCTCCCCGCCCCCCGTCGAGGGAGAGGGGAGAGAAAAACCGAATTCACCTGGCGACCTGACTCCCGGAGACGCATCTCATGGCCGACTTTGTTTATTGCCTGAATTCGAGCACGATTCGTCCGGTCCCGATTCTGCAGAAGATCGAGATCGCCGCACAGTCCGGATACGCGGCGATCGAACTGTGGCACGACGATATCGACGCCCACCTCGCCCGGGGGGGGACGCTGAAGGACATTCGCAAGGCGCTCGACGATCAGGGTCTCACCGTCCCGACGACGATTTATCTCAAAGGCTGGTTCGAAACGACCGGTCCCGAGCACGTTGCCGAGCTGGACGAATGCAAGCGGCGGATGCAGCAGGCGGTCGAAGTCGGGGCGGTGCATGTCATTGCCGGCCCGCCGGGGGGGATGGCCGACCACGACCTGGGCGCCAGAAATTATCGCGAACTGCTCGAAATCGGAATCGCGATGGGGGTCAAGCCGGCGATGGAGTTTCTCGGCTTCGTCGACGACATCAACACGATTGAAGACGGACTGGAAATCATCACCAGGGCGGGCCACCCGGACGGGACAGTCGTGCTCGACCCGTTCCACATTTTCCGTGGCGGCGGCTCGGCCGAGTCGATTGCCAAACTCAAGCCGCAACAAATCGCCATCATGCATTTCAACGACACGCCGGCGCACCCGCCCCGCGTCCAGCAGCACGACAAAGACCGCGTGTACCCCGGCGACGGCCACCTGGATTTGAAACGCGAACTCGACTTGCTGCGGCAGGTGGGCTACGACAAATGGCTGTCGCTGGAACTATTCCGCGAAGACCTGTGGGCCGGCGACCCGCGCGAGGTGGCCCGCACGGGGCTTGAGAAAATGCGTGCCGTTGCCGAAGGGTAGGCCGAAATCGCTCCCATTATTCTCCTTGACAGTCATATATCGCGAAGCTATATATAGACTCGCTACACACATGCAGCGGAGGCATTGATGGCGAAATTGAATTCCGAATTGATGCGCGGCAGCCTCGACCTGATGCTGCTGACGGTGCTCTCGGGCGGCAAAAAGTACGGCTACCTGCTGCAGCAGGAATTGCGCGATGCCAGCCGCGGGCTGATCGACATCCAGGCCGGCACCATGTACCCGCTGCTGCACCGGCTGGAAGCCGACAAACTGATTCGCAGTTCGTGGGACGATTCGACCGGGCGGCGGCGCAAGTGGTACGAGCTGACGCCCACAGGCCGCAAGCGGTTGTCGCAGCAGGCCCGCGAATGGCACGAATACGCCGAGTGTTTGAAGAACATGTTGTCACCGGTGCTGGAGCCGGTTCCCAGGACGGCTTGAGAAAAAAGCAATGAGTCACCCTTAACCCAGCGAGCCGGTGGGTTTACCCCACCGGGCTCTCATACCACCGGGGTAAACCCGGTGGATCGCTTGGTCTTTGGTTTCTATGGTGAACTCCAGGATGCCATCATGCCTGAACGAGAATTCGAACTGTACCTGTCTCTGTTGAGCCGCTTTCTGCGACTCAAGCCCGCGCAGCACGACGAGATCGCCGACGAGCTGCGCGATCATCTCGAACAGCGTCTGGAGGAACTTGCCGCGCGCGGTCTCTCGCGCGATGAGGCAATCCGAATGGCGCTGGAAGAATTCGGCGATGCGGCCGAGCTGGCAAATCATTTCAAAAACGTCACCCGTCTCCGCAAAAGGAAACTGATCATGCGCTACACCTATGGAACCGCCGCTGCATTGGCGACCGCTGTGTTGATCGCTACCGGCTTCTGGCCCCAATCCCCGCACAGCCCGCTGCCGTCGCAAGGCGTCGCGCAGGAGGGATCGGGGGGGGCGTTGGCTGGGGATGAATCGGACGAGCTGTTTCCTGTGGTGGCCGAAGCAACCGGTGGCGCGGTCGTCCGCGCCGATAACGCCAAGGCGCAGGTCGAGGCGAAGCTGGCCAAGCCGATGGGCAAGGTGGATTTCAACGAGACGCCGATGAAAGACGTGCTGGAATTCATCAGCGACGCGACCGAACTCGACATTCTGTTCGAAAAGGCGCAAGCAAATGATGCCGGCATCAGCGTTGACCAGCCTGTGACCCTGATCGTCAGGCGAACGACACTCACCGCCAAAGCCACTCTGGATCTGATTCTCGAACCGATGCAACTGTGTTACACAATTCGCGACGGCCTGGTCATGGTCGGCACGATTGCAGCCAACAATGAAATCGAAGTCTACAACGTGCGCGATCTGGTCCCCGAAAACGGCGGTGCGGCGATGGCAGGAGCGCAGGGCGGAATGGGCGGGGGTGGTGGTGGTGGATTCTTCGCGGTCGATTCGCTCGTGCCGGTCATCGTGGCGGCCCAACTGGCGCAGGGATTCGGCGGCGGCGGGGCCGGTGCCGCCGCGCCAATGGCCAGCGGAATGGGAGGCGCTGCGATGGGGGCGCACCCCCATGCGGCTTCGTCTCTGGCAGCACTGATTGCAACCACGATTGATCCCGAGTCATGGAGCGATGCCGGCGGCCACGGCTCAATTATGGAGTACAACGGCATGCTGGTCGTCAAAAACAGCCAGCCGGTGCATGCCAAGGTCAAGAAATTGCTCGAAATGATGCGGGAGTCAATTCGCGAAAATCCGCCAGTCGGGCCGGCGGCCGCCATCAACGGCGGGAGTTGACACGCCGTAATCCGGGCGGGTGGCGTTGCCCGCCACTCTGCGGCTGGTGGCCGCAGGAGTGTCGGCGACGCGCGGCCCTACGGCACACCCCTCTCGGTTTTGGTTTTGCGATGGAAGCGCTATCAAAGCGCCACGCGACCCCCCCTGCCCCCCCTTGCTAAAGGGGGGAGTTCGCTACCGCCCCAAGGGGCGGGAGGACGGGGACCGCTTCGCGGTCGGTCTGCCGGCGGCGACCGACCCGCCGACCGCGAAGCGGTCGCCCTTTCTCCCCCCCTTAGGAAGGGGGGGCAGGGGGGGTCGAGTCCGAATTCGAATCACGCTTCCCCTCGCGCTTCGTCCTCCGCCCCTGCGACACATCCGGTGCCAATCGCTTCATCTGCTTGCGTACCACTCGCGCGCAAGACGCTCTTCGGTGCCACTCGTGTTTCGCCACCCCACGGGGCCATCGCTCGACCGTCTTGCAGGTCTAGCGTCGCGACGTGCGAAACTCGGGACTGCGAGTCACGTCGCAGCCACGTGCACTCGCTCTGACCTCGCCACCAAGCGCTCATTCGTTCGGCGCCAAACGCGCCAATCCCGACCGCGCGCGTTCGACGTAGCCAGCGGCACTCGAATCGTAACCATACAATTCGACGAGACTGCTCCAGATCGCGCGGGCCTGCTCGGCGGTCGCGGGGTCTTGCGCCAGTTCATCGGCGCGGGCGAGCGCGGCTTCCACCAATCGATTGCGGTCGGGTTGCTCGGCATCGCTCTCGCCCCACTCTTTGAGCGATTGAGCCGACAAATCGAAAATTCGCTGCTGCTCGGCGTCGCGGGGCTCGATTCCCGCCAGCACTTGATGAAGGGAGTTGAGGATTCGCTGAGCCCGGGTGTAATCGCCGATCTGCCGGTAATGCAGCGCGAGCTGCAGCAAGCGTTCGGATTCGGATTCCGGCGCGGCACCCTTTTTGCGCCGGTTAACGCCGCTCGAGCGGCCCAGTTCGTAGAGCTTGATTTGATTGAGATACGGTTCGACCTGTTCCCGCCAGGTCTCGGGATCGTTGGCCAGCAGTTTATCAAACGACTCGCGCCGGGCCTGGATCCAGCCGGGGCCTGCCTGCTGTTCCATCGCGGCGACCCCTTTGTCGAACAGCGCCTGCTGCGAAACGGGGCGCGGCCAGAACCACCACACCCCGCCGCCGACGACCAGCGTCAGCAGCGTCAACTGCACGGCCAGCGAATTGAACAGCGACGAGAGCCAGTGGCCGCGATTGAGCTCTTCCAGTTCGGCGCGCATCAGCCCCTGCATCAGCGTGGCAGGACCGGGTATGCCGGGCCGGCCGTCGGCGGCACTCTCGTCTGCGGCACTGCTGCCGCTGACGACCATCGTGACCGCGTCGGGCGCCGACGGCGACGTATTGGCCTTTGTCGCGCCTTTCTCGGCGAATTCTTCATGCCGCACGATCTGTTCGAGGTGCCGCAATAACACCAATGCATCGGGGAAACGCTTGGCGGGGTCTTTTTCGAGCAGGCGGCAGATGGTTTCTTCGACGCGTTTCGGAAGATCGTCGACGAACAGGCTGGGGCGATCGAACAGGCCGAAGCGGTGCTTTTGAATGACTTCGACGGCCGTCGATCCCGAAAACGGAGTGCGGCCGGTGATCATTGTGTACATCACGGCGCCGAGAGAGTACAGGTCGCTCTGCTTGCCGGCCCGTTTGCCCTCGGCCTGCTCGGGAGACATGTATTCGGCCGTGCCGATAATCCCCCCCGTGATCGTCAGCCGCTGACTGGCGAAGACCTGGGCCACGCCGAAGTCGGTCAGCTTGATGAAGTCGTTTTCGGCGACGAGCAGGTTGGAGGGCTTGAGATCGCGATGGATGATGCCGTGGTCGTGGGCCGATTTGAGCGCCTGGCAGATCTGCACGGCAATCTCGACCGCCTTCTGCCAGGGCAAGCGCTTTTCGCGGCGCATCATCGCCATCAGCGTCTCGCCGGGGACGTACTCCATCGCGTAATAATAGTTTCCGCCGTCCATGCCGCTTTCGAACAGCTTGACGATATGCGGGTTGTCGAGCTTGCGCATGGCGTCGATTTCGCGATTGAAGCGATCGACGAAGCCCCCCTCTTGTGCGAGGGAGGCGCTCAAGACCTTGATGGCCGCCCTGGCCTGGGTTTCGTCGTGTTCCCCGAGGTAAACCTGCCCCATCCCGCCGGAGCCGATCTTTTCGAGAATGCGGTAAGGGCCGATCCGTTCGGGAGTCATGGGGGCGCGATCGAGAATGAGGAAAGGCGAAACTCGAATTCACCGCGCAGGATTTGAGGTTGCCGGCGCTAGCAGCCTGTTAAAAATGGTGACTGGCTTCGACGCGAAGAGATAAATACTGGGAAATCTGATGTGTTTCGGCGGAGCCTGACTCATTTTCAACAGGCTGCTAGACGACTCGCGGGAGTTCGACGACTCTCTCTACTCGCTGGGGACGCTGGGATTGTTGTGGTCGTAAGCGGGGTTCAGCGCCTGCGGTACGGGGCCGGTCGGCGTCGCAAATCGTTCCGGTTGCGGTCTCGCTCCGGCCGTCTCGCCGTCGATTGCCGCAACGGCTGCCGGGGCGACTCCTCCGCTGCACGGTTCCATCATGTCGGCCACCCGCTGCAGCGTGCTGAGGACGGCATTTTGTTCCCAGTCGGGCATCGCGCCCAGACGGCGCTGGAACGACTCGCACAACTGCGACGGAGCGCTGGCAAACAGTCGCGTCCCCAGGTTGGTGAGACTCAAGAGCACACTGCGGCGGTCAACGGCATGGCGGGTGCGGCAGACCAGGCCCCGCTCTTCCAGGCGGTCGAGAATGCCGGTCAGCGTTGCCGAACCCAGGTGAATTTCGGCAGCGAGCGTTCCCGTCGAAACGGGCTGCAATCGCTCGATTTCCAACAGAGTCGCCAGTTGCGGTGCGGTCAGGCCGTGCCGCAACAGCAAGGCTCGTGAATGCAGGTCAATGGCCCGGCTGATGCGCCTCAAGGCCCGTGCCAGTCGATCTTCGACGGAAAGCTGTTTGTTCATAACCTGTTGATAGACTGTGAGTTAATCGTGGTATGTCTCAAATAAAAGGTTCTACACATATTATTCGTGGACAAAGTATTTTGGAAGCCCAATCGGGCAACTCTCGCGAATAATTAAGGAAAAACGCAGTGATTCGGGTTGACAATTATTTCTGATCAAACTAACTTAGCGCGACAGTAAGAGATTTGTTCCATGTAATCACTCAAATGGAGTTGATTCGCAAGCGAACGAAATGATCTCGAATTGCTGGTTGCGGTTTCCGCAACATGCCGTGGCCCCGGTCGGAATCGGTTGTGCCGCTGCCTGTGCCGTCGCCAGCCTGACTTCAGGGAGGAAAACGTCATGCTCGTTCTCACACGTCGGCCGGAGGAGGCCATCATCATCGGCAATTCGATTCGCCTGACGGTGCTGGAGATCAAGGGAAACAAGATTCGGATCGGGATCGAAGCGCCTCCGAACGTTCGCATTCACCGCAGCGAACTTCTCACGCGGGGCGCGTTTGATTTCCACGTTGTGGATGGCGGCGACTTCGATATTGATCTGCCCGCTGGTGAAGGGCTCGTCGAGCCGATGTCCTGCATCTGAACGCGGCCGTGTTAATAACCCGCGAGCTGCGCCAGGGCCAAGGCCAGTTCGCGCTCGAGGTCGGTGACGTGCTCCAGTCCCACTGAGAGTCGCACCAAGCCGTCGCCGATCCCGTATTCGCGACGTTCGTCGGCCGTCATGAATTTGTGCGAAGTGCCGGCCGGATACGATAGCGTGCTTCGCGCATCGGCGAGCGTCGGCGAAAATGGAATACTTTCCGCCAACGCCCGAAACAGCGCCGCCACGGCCGGTTTGCCGCCGGTCAGGTCGAACGACAGCATCCCGCCGAACGCACCTTCCAGTAATTGCCGCGCGACCGCATGGCTGGGATGCTCGTCGAGACCGGGGTAATAGACCCGCGCCACGCCCGGTTGCTGCTTGAGAAACGCCGCCAGTTGCCCGGCTGTCTCTGAAACGCGCTGAACGCGCAAGGGCAACGTGCGCAACCCGCGCGAGGCCAGCCAGCACTCGAAGGGGTTGCTGTTGACGCCGTACAGCGCCGCCAGCCCACGCACCTTGCGAATGTGATCGCGCGGCCCGACGACGACTCCCAGCATCACGTCGCCATGGCCGTTCAAATACTTCGAGGCACTGTGAAACACCAGCCGCGCGCCGTGCTGCAACGGTCGCAACAGGCAGGGGGTGGCGAAGGTGCTGTCGACGAGCAGCGGCACGTCGCCGATCGCCGCGACGATCGCCGGAATGTCGGCGACTTCCATCAACGGGTTGGAAATGCTCTCGACGATCGCCAGCCGGGTCGACGCTGTGATCGCCCGACGAAATTCGTCGGGGTGATTGGCATCGACATAGGTGACCCCGACTCCGAACGACGATTGCAGGTGATTGAGCAATTGTGCCGTGCGGCCATACAGCACGCGTGCGGCGACGATTTGTTCGCCCGATTTGACGTGCGCGAGGAGCACGGCCGTCATCGCCCCCATGCCCGAAGCGCACACCACACCCGCCTCGGCCCCTTCGAGTTGGGCGACGTCGGCAGCGAACGCGTCGTGGTTGGGGTTGCCGTCGCGCGTGTAGATGTAACCCGCTTCACGGCCGCTGGCGACCGCATCGAGTTGTTCGAGACCGTGCATGTCGAAAGCCGTGGTCTGGTAAATCGCCGGCGCGCTGGGCCGCGTGGCAAACTCGCGATACCAGCCCCCGCGGGCACAAATTGTTTCGTCGGAAAGGTGCAGATCCACGGGAAGGTCTCGCTGGAAGGGGTTGAAGGTTGCGGCGCGGGGCATGTTGGCGTTGACGCCAAATCATAACGACGGAATTGGACTTGTGCCTCGTTGCTGTCGTGTGGACTTTAGTCCACACGTCGAATTGTTTCGTGTGGACTAAAGTCCACACTAGGGGATTTCCCACGCCTCCGAGCGGTGCGGTCTCAGGGCGACCTCGCGGGGGCCGAGCGTTTCAAGAGATCGGCCTGCTGTTGCGCCTCACGCGGGCGTCGCTGCGCCTCGAACAGCCGGATCAGCAGCGAGCGAAACTGTCGGTCGGCGGGATTCAGCCGCAGTCCCGCCTCGCAGGCTTTGACGGCTGCGTCTAGGTCGCGCCGGGCGATGGCGATTTGCGCTTCCGTCGGCCGGTAACGAACCTGATCCGGGGCCAGCTCGCCTCGCAATTCGCCCCGTCCCGGCAGGGACTCGCCGAATGTGAGGTCCCATCAAGTCTTCGCCGGTTTGTCGTTATCCCAAACCTGTGTGTCAGTGCGCCGCAGAATTCTCGGCGACCCAGGCCGGCTCGACTCCATCGCAATTGGGACGGGCCACTCATCAAGTTTCTTGCGGGAAGCGCGAACAAAAAAAGGCAAGCGGCGCCACCGATTCCGCGGAATACGCCCGCTGTTCGACCGACACGCAATGGAGATTGACCTGCCGAACCGCGTCGTGGAACGATTGGTTGGGTGGCCCCTGCCTGCCGCCCTCCGGCGGCGTGAGTGAGTGACGTGCTTTGCGACCTTTGGCCCCCCTGCAAAGGGGGGAAATCGCAGGAAGAGGGCGATGTGTTGCCGGCCCGCGGCTTGTTGAACACTCCCAGCGATTTCGCGGGAATTCGGCGGTTTTGGTCGGTTTCCTTGTTGAACAATCCGAGGAGTGTGGGAACGCCGTTGGTGCGTCTTTCGGAGAAAGACGCCTACACTTTGCCGGCCCGTGGCTTGTTGAACACTCCGGTGGGTGGGCGGCGACTCGCACACGACAGATGGACTCGCGTCCGCTTTGCGACTCAGCGACTCAGTTGCGCGGCGCGGTGCAGAAACAACGGGCTGACGCCCGTCGCTCGCCTGACGAATGCCGCGGTCAGGAATCCATGCCACAACCAGAAACCGTTTTCACGCGCTCGGCTGCCACGACCGGGATCCGAGTGCCGACGCGGTCCTGGGCTGCGACATGCACCTCGATGCTCAAACGATGGCCGTGCAACACCTCCTGTGCGGCGGCCATCGCAAGAGACGGGCAATTGCATTGTCGGCTCAGGTGCAACTGGATCACGTGCCTCACGCGGCCGGCCGTCGAGTGCCGCAAACACGCGTCGAGCAATTGCGCTCCCTGGAGATTCGAAAGGTGGCCGTAATCGCCAAGCACGCGCGAGATCAACCACGAGGCACGGCCGCTGCCGCGCTGCAGCTCGACGTCGTGATTGAACTCCAGCGCCAGAATATCGACATCGGCCAGCGCCTGGACGAGGCTGACATCCCACGATCCCAGATCGGCGGCGTACCCGATGGCCCACGACGGAAGCGTGTCGGTCGCGGCGTCTTCAATCCGAAACCCGAATGTCGGGCCCCCGTCGTGGGAGACGGGCAGCGGCCGGCAGCGCACCCCGTCAATCGGCGAGAACTCGCAGCGCGGCTCGTAATCTCTGACCAGCCCGGCGCATTGCAAGTCTTCGAACCCGGTACAGCGCAGTTGCAATTCGCGCTGGTGTGCAGCGTGGCAGAACAGGGGGATCCCCAGTTCCTTGAGGCGGGCGAACGTCTTTTGGTGCCAGTGGTCGGCATGGGTGTGCGTCAGGATGACCGCCCCGATTCGGCTCCAGTCGCCTCCCACGGCCGCCAAGCGCGTCGCCATGTGCCGGGGACTCAGACCCGCATCCAGCAACAGTGCCTTGTCGCCACACTCCAACAGACTGGCATTGCCACTGCTGCCACTGGCCAAAACCGTCCAACGGACCGGCATGTCGTCTCCCCGGCGAATTCAATGGGCGTCCTAACGGCCCCTCGCTCGGCATTCCGGCCTCAATCGAGGGTGCCACGCGCGTATGCTGACGGGGAGTGTTTCCGGCGTCAACTCCGGCACCTTCGCTACAATCGTGCGGGGCGCTATAATCACAGTGACCGTCCGAAGTGCGGTCGCCCAACTTTCCCTGCGATGCAAAGGGTTGAATGTGTCCTGTGATCGCGCCCGTATTTGCGATTTGCGGTCGTTCTTTGGTCACGACAGAAACAGGGGGCTGACGCTCCCCGCTCGCCGTTTATTGCGCCCGTTCGGCAGTCACTGGCGGTCGAATCGAACCCTCTTTCGTAAACTCCCCCCGGCCCGCCAGTTTTTCGTTGACTCACGTCCCCGGCTCGGTACGATAAACTCAAGGGATTGTGTCAGCGAACCGGATTCGCATTTGATTGTTCGAATCGAGGCTTTTTCATGCTCCGGATCAGTTTTCGCTTTCCGTGCTGCCGTTTCACCACCTGTTGTCTCGCTGTGGCGTTAGGAGTCGCTGTCGGCCTGACGGCCGTCCGTAGCGGTTGTGCCGAATCCAAAGCGGCGGCCGACACGCGAAAGCAGCCGGCTGCCGCGTTTGACGACGCCGCGTTCCAGGCGCGTCTCGAAGCCGGTGAACACGGCCCGGCGCTCGACATGGCTTTGGCCCTGCCGGCGAATGAACTGCGCGATCAGAAACTGCGAGAACTGGCACTCGCCCAACGGCTGGGGACGGACGGGGCAGCCGTGCAATCGACCACGCGGCGACGTCTGGAGCTCCGCTCGCGGAAGCCAAAACCCGATGCCGGATCGGGCACACAGGCGGGTGGCGGCTCGCAAGCCGACTTCACCGAGCTGATCGACCTGATTAAATCGACTCTGCCGGAGAACAGCGACACCGAAGCCAATGATTGGGACGACAACGGCGGCCCCGGCCAAGTTAAGCCGTACAACACGGGGGTGTACGTCGACCCCAAAGGCATTTTGAAACTTTTGACCAAAGAAGAAGCGAACGCCCGGCTCGCCGGCCTCGCTCGCCGCGCCCGCGTCGCCGACCTCAATGACGATCTGGCCGAATCGAGCCCGCTGCGGCTGTTGTCGTTGCGAAAACTCGAGAAGGCGGTCGCTGAGAGGCTCGCCGCCGGATTGCCGATCCCCGAAACCATGAATCGCCTCGCGGGCATCACGTCGGTCCGCTATTTGTTCATCTCGGAAACCGACGGCGACATCTTGATCGGCGGACCGGCCGAAGGCTGGAAGTACGATGCCAACGGCCGACCGGTGGGCCGCGATTCGGGTCGACCGATGTTGCAACTCGACGACCTGGTCGTAGTGTTGCGTTCGTTCGCCCCCGGCGGCGACGAGAA
The DNA here is from genome assembly GCA_009691905.1 of Planctomycetaceae bacterium. GTDB lineage: Bacteria > Planctomycetota > Planctomycetia > Planctomycetales > Planctomycetaceae > SIAF01. The sequence continues at coordinate 30,322 of SIAF01000001.1, forward strand.
TTTCGGCTGCTCGATCAACACTCGCGACGCGAATTTGAAAAACGTCAAAGACTTCGTCGAAGGCTCGCAGCAGGCAGGTCCGCTGGGGCCGGGCAAGCTTGGCGGGTGGCTCAAGCAGTTGCAGGCCCGTTTGGGGATGCAGGATGTCGTCGTCCACGGGGTTCCCGCCAACACGCACGTCGCCCAGGTGCTGGTCGAGGCCGACTACCGCATGAAGCTGATCGGCGTCGCCAAGCTCGACGGGGGCAAAGAGATCCCCAGCTACTTCAAGCTGATGCAGTCAGCCGGCGGGGTCAAAGGGGCGTCGCTCGAAGCCCTGCGGTGGTGGATGACGATGAAGTACGATGCGATCCTTCACAGCCCCGACCGGAACGCCTTCGAATTCCAGGGTTCGTCGGTGCTGGTCCAATCGGAAAATCAGTTCGTCAACGCCCACGGGCAGCACGTCCCGACGGGGGTCTCTGAGCCGATCAATCGCCGATTTGCCGAGAACTTCACCGAACACTACGCCGATCTGGCCCAGCGCGATCCGGTGTTCGCCGACATGCGAAACATTTTTGACCTGGCCCTCGTCGCCGTCCTGTGCCGGGTCGAACGGGTCTGCGAACGCCTCGATTGGAACCTCGGCGCGTTCGCCCCGAACGGAGCTTTTGTTCCGGCTGCGGTCTACGCTCCTCGCGAAGTCGAGTCGGTGATCAATCATCGGGTCTACAACGGCAAAGACATCGTCGTGCAGGTCGCGGGGGGGGTGCAGGTCGACCTGACGGCCATCGCCCGCGACGAAAACCTGGCGAAAGAAGACGCCGATTTGTCGCAAGCCGCGTCCCGCGCCCAGCCCGCCCGAGCGATTGAAAGCCAGTGGTGGTGGGACGCGCCGAAATGAGCCGCGTTCTGTCTGGCTCGTCGGCGACTGGTGTATCAGGGCAAGCCCTTGCCACCACCGGTTTGCGCCCCGCCAGTCAGTCCGACCGTCCGTTTCGCCGCCCGGCCTTGAGCCGGCGCGTTGGTGCCTTGGGTCACACCCTGCGCCACGCTGCTTTCAGCAGCCGCTGGTCGGCGTTCAACGGGTCGCTGCTGATCCATACCCTGGCCCTGGTCTGTTTCTCGATTTGCACCTGGACAGAGCCGGCGCCGGTCGAAAGGTCGAGATTTCTGTCGGTGTGTGCCGACACTGAGACAGTCGTCGGCTTCGATGAAGTTATCGCCCAACTGGGCAGCGGCCCCTCGCCCAACGATCCGATCGCCGGTGGTTCGCAGGGTCCGACGTCCGAAATTGAAACGGTTCCAAGTTTGCAACCGACCGAAGCGCCGCTGGTCGCCGCCGATCTCGATTCCGCCTTCGACTCCGTAGGCAGCCTGGCAGAAGTCTGGCCAGCGGCTTCCGAGCCGGCGATCACCTCGGGGGTCGGCGCACCGGGGGTCGGGTCGGGCACAGGCTCGGGAACGGGCGTCGGCGGCGGGTCGGGGTCGGGAGGGCGTGCGAAGTTTTTTCACCTGCGCGCCGAGGGAGACAAAATCGTGTACCTCGTCGACTGCTCGGACAGCATGCTCAAGTCGCATAACCGCCAGACGCGGCGGCTGGTGCGTGTCAAGGAAGAGCTGCATCGCTCGATTGACGAACTGGCACCGGACGTTCGTTTTCTGGTGGTGTTTTTCAACAGCAACGCGGTGCCCATGCCCGACAAGTCGCCGCAACTGGCGACCCCTGAAAACAAGCGCCGTGTTCTGGAATGGATCGACGACATTCACGGGGGCGGCGCGACCGACCCGACCCCTGCCCTGGCCCTGGCCACGGCTTTGAAGCCCGACGACATTTTTCTGCTGACCGACGGCAGTTTCAACAAAGTCGTCGTCGATCGTGCCCGGCAGCTCAATACGCACCATGCCCGTATCCATACCGTGTCAATGGGCGATAAGCGAGGCGAGCAATTGCTGATCACGATTGCCGAAACTAACGGCGGCACCCACGCCTACGTCCCCTGAAGCCGTGCGCAAAAACGGATGTTTCGGCCGCCGATGGATCTGCGCGCATTTCCCGCGCCCGATCGATCGTGTCCAGCAGCGGGCTTCGAAGGCGGCGCTCGTTTGCGCGATGCAGGGCCTCTCGAAATCACCTTTCCTCAACTCGGGCGTTCCGATAGAATTCGGCTGGCCTGACTGACGTCTCGCCGGCAGAAGGCTCGTTCCATCCCGCTCCTTTATCGTGCGCCGCATGTCGCCGCGATTTACTTTTCACGCAGTGGTGTTGTGGCTCGCTGCGGCGGGGACGCTGATGGCCCCGACAGCGCCGCCAGGGCTGACGACGTCGGCGGCGTTGGGGGCGGGTTCACCGCGAATTCGAACTGTGGCCCGGCGTCCGCGCGACGTCTCGCAGTTCAAGCGGCAACATGCCGAACGTCGGGACAAATTCACCGCCGCGCTGGACGATCTGGCGAGCGATTGTGACTCCAAAGGCCTTGCCGACGCGGCCGAGGGCATTCGCCGCCTTGCCGAGCCGGTGGACACGGCCGAATTGCGGATGGCGCCGCTGCCCCACGCCGTTCTTGAGCCGATTTCGCACGACTTGCCCGCCGACGAGCGTCTCTGGCGCACGCAGTTGAGATTCCAGCAGGAATCGTACGCCAAAGATCTGTACCTCTTGTCGCGGACCGCGCAGCTCTCGGGACACATCAGTTTCGCGTTCGACCTCGTGCGCGAAGCCGCGTTCAATCATCCCGATCACAAGGCGGCCCGCCGCGTGCTGGGGTTCGTCCAGAGCGGCGACGAATGGCTCTCGTCGTTCGAAGACAAGATGCAGAAGGACAAAAAGGTCTGGCACGACGAATTCGGTTGGATCCCGCGGGAACACGTCGAACGCTACGAGCGCGGCGAACGGTACTACAAAGGCAAGACCGGCGCGGCCCAGTGGATGAGTGCGGCCAAAGAGGCCGAGCTGCACCGCAAATTCTCCAACGCCTGGGAGATTCGAACCGAGCATTACCTTGTGAAAACCAACCACAGTCTCGAACGGGGTGTCCAGATCGCGAAGAAGCTGGAAGGCGTGCATAGCCTCTTTTTTCAACTGATGGCGGGCTTTTTCAACGCCCCCGAGCAGGTTCGCAAACTGTACGAAGGCTCGAGTGCCAAATTGCCGCCAATGCCCAAGGCCAACGTCGTGCACTATTATCGCGAGCGGCAGGAGTACCTCGATACGCTAAAACTTTTGACCGATCAGCCGATCGAAATCACGCGCGGGATGTACTTCCCGCGCGGGGGCATTGCCTACTTCTTTTTCGACCCCAATGCGAACGACGACTCGACGCTGTACCACGAGGCGACGCACCAACTGCTCTCGGGCAGCCGCCCCAAAACGGGCGACGTCGGCATTAAGAACAGCTTCTGGATCATCGAAGGCATCGCCTGCTATATGGAATCGTTCCATCGCGACGGCGATCGGTTTTCAGTCGGCGATCCCAGGCACGAACGAATTCAGTCAGCCCGCTATCACCTGATTGACGAACACTACTACGTTCCCTTCCGCGAATTCGCGCGGATGGGCATGGTGGCCTTTCAGGGCATCCCGACGCCCCGCATCGGCAAGAATTACAGCCAGGGGGCGGCGCTGACGCACTTCTTCATGCACTATGACGACGGCCGTTATCGGGAAGCCCTGATCGAGCATCTCTCGCAGGTCTACAGCCCCACGAAATTCGTCCGCGAAGCCCCCGAATCGCTGGAAGACCTGACCGGCACCGAAGCCGAAGAACTCGACCAGCAGTACGCCGAGTACATCCGCAACCTGACGCTTGAGCCCCCCCCGCGGCCGTCGCGCGAATCGGCCGGCGTCGGGAAATGAGGGGCGAGGGGCGAGGGGCGAAGGGTTTAGGGACGAGATTGCAGGGCTTTGCGCAGGCCGGCCAGCATGCGGCTGATTTCGTCCGACAGACTCAGGCATTTCTCCAGGTCGTCCTTCTTCAGAAGATCGACGTCGTGACTGAGGATCAAGTGCGTTTCCAGTTCGGCCAACGATCCCTGTGCGACGCTCAAGTAATTCAGGTATTCCTTCGTGTGCGCCCTCGCGTTCCCCTCGGCGATGTTTGCCGGGATTGAGGAGGCCGAGCGCCGAATCTGACTGGTCATCCCGAACAGTTCGCTCTTGGGAAACATCTTCGTCAGTTGGTAGCAGCGTTTGGCGAGAATCATCGACTTCTGCCAAACAATCAACTCCCGATAATGCTGCGCTTTCATGTTTTTCCCTCTCGCCCCTCGCCCCTCGCCCCTCGCCCCTAGCCCCTAGCCGCCTCCCGTTCTCGCTGCAATTTAAGCCACCGCCCGCGGCGGACCCAATAGAAGCGCACGGGGAGAAACAAATCGACCACTTCGTCGGAGATCAACAATCCCCCCAGCACAGGCAGCGCCATCGGGGCCAGGATTTCGCCGCCGACCCCCGTGGCGAACACCATCGGAAAGATGGCGATGATCGCCACCCCTTCGGTGAGCAGCTTGGGGCGCAGGCGATGGACGGCCCCCTCGATGACCGCCTGCCGCAGCTCGTCGAGGGACTGGATGTTTTCCAACCCGCCGCGTTTCTCAATCGCCTCGCGCAGGTAAACCAGCATGATAATGCCGGTTTCCGTCGCCATCCCGAAGCAGGCGATGAAACCGACCCACACGGCAACGCTGAAATCCATCGGCGGGGCGCTCCACCCCTGCATGATCTTGGGAAACAGGAACATGAAAAACGCCCCGCCGGCCAGTGCCTCGGGGACGGCCAGCATCATCAGGGCGGCGTCGGCCAGGTCGTGGTACGTCATGTACAAGATCACGAAAATCAGCACGATCACGGCGGGAAACACGAATCGCAAGGTGCGCGCGGCTCGCACCTGGTGCTCGAACTCGCCGCTCCACTCGATGTGTACTCCTTCGGGCAGTTTGACCTTCTGACTGACGACGCGCTGCGCCTCGTCGACGAAGCCCACGATGTCGCGGCCGCGGACGTTGAGGGTCACTGCATTGAGCAACCGCCCGTTTTCGCTTTTGATCATCGCCGGGCCTTCGACGATGCGAACATCGGCCAGCGCCCCCAGCGGGATCAGCGGTTTGCCGCGCAGCGCATGCCCCGGCGTTGCGGAGTGCGACTCGCCCCCGGAGGGGGGTGCTGCGACTGTCCCCACCCCGCCCCCGAAACGAACCGTGGCTTCGCCCGAATCGGCATCCATCGTCGTGGGCGCGCCCCTCCCCGTCGGCGCGCTCATGCTGCCGGGGCTGACCAGCAGCCGGCGAATACTCTCTTCGTCTTCGCGATGGACGCGCGCATAGCGGATGCGGACCGGAAATCGTTCGCGCTTCTCGACGGTGTAAGTCACTGCGCGCCCGGCCAGGGCGACTTCGATCTCGTTCTGAATGTCTTCGACCGAGATGCCGTACCGGGCCGCCTGCTCGCGATCGATGTCGATTTGCAGGTAACCCTTGCCCATGATGGGCGAGGCGATCGTGTCGCGTGCGCCTTTGAGCGGCTTCAAGGCCGCTTCGATGTCTTTGCAGACGCGGTCGATCGTATCCAGATCGGGACCAAAGACTTTAACGCCGATGTCGGTCCGGACGCCGGTCGAGAGCATTTCGATGCGGTTGATGATCGGCTGCGTGAAAATGTTGCTCCAGCCGGGCACCTGCAAGACGCGACCCATCTCGTCGTCCACGAGCACAGCCTTGGGGCCGTTCGCTCTGGACCAGAAAAAGGTTCGCTCATGAAATGGCCTTTCAAGCTCGGTGCGCAGCGCCAGAAACGGCTCAATCGCAGCGCTGTCGAATTCGTGGCCGAGTTGAATTTGCAGGGTGGCCGCGGCAAAGCGTTCGAGGGCAGCCCCCTGTGGTGCGTCGCCGACCAGCTTGGCGGCGATCGCGGCTTTCGCGACTTCCTCCAGGGCATATGCCGTATAGGCTTCGATGCCGCGGTCGAACAGTTCCCAGTTGATCTCGCGGACCCGCTCGTGCCAAAGTTCCAGCCGGCGCGCTTCAATCGAGTGCAGTAATTCGCCGGCAACGGTGGGGCGCTCGCCTCCCAGTGCTTGGGCAACCAGGTGGTAGGCCTGTGCCGGCAATGACCCTTTCCATTCCAACGCTTCGACGACGCTATTGATGATTCCGCGCTCATGCAGGTCGCGAGCCGTTTCCTGCGTCAACAGGGTGACATCCTCCAAAGCCGGATTGCGGGCCAGCCAGCGGCCGAATTGCGGGGTAATCGCCGCGGTCAGACGCTCGATGTGACTTTGCTCGCTGTCTGGTGCGGGCCACTGCAAATGGCCGGCGGCGTGCATGCGGCCGACCAGGTCGGTGATAGCGACGCGGGTCAGCGCCGACTCGAGCTCGCGCTCGAATTCCTGATAGCGCAGCGATGCCAACTCGCGCAGCGTCTCGTCGAACCGCTCGAGTGCCCTTTGGGTCGCGTCGTTGAGGACGTTTTTCCGCGCTTCATCGAATTGCTGCTGCTTTTTCTCATCCTCGGGCGCAGGAGGCAGATGACCGTGCTGTTCCAGCGCCTGCCAGACGGCGGAGCTCTGTTGGAGGGCGTCATCGAACTTCAGCACGCGTTTGGGCCAGAGTTCCTTGGGGCGGAAGTTGACGAACGTCTCGACCATGTCGAGCGGCGCGGGATCGGTGGGAGTGTCGGCTCGGCCCGCCTTGCCGATCACCGACTCGACTTCGGGAAAACCCCGCAACAGCGCATCGCGCGCCTTCAAGTCGTCGGCCGCTTCGGTCACGCTGGCCCGTGGAACGGTCACCGGCATGTCGAGTGTCGTCCCCTCGTCGAGGGCCGGCATGAAGGCCACGCCGATCTTCGGGAAATGGTAGGCCCACAGGCCGATCAGCACCAGACTGGACAAGATGATCGTTCGCCAGACCACGACGCGTTGAGTCTTGAATGCCAGAATAAATAACCCGGTGACGATCGCGGCGGCATAGCCATAGCAAATACATTTGAGTGGCCAGATCGCAATCTCGAATGGCGTCTTGGTGAGCAACAGGCCGATTTGCGGAGCGACCCAGACGAAGCCGACTGCGATAGCGACCAGCGCCAAAGCGAGCATGAAAAACAGCATATCGCGCAGGAATGACACGAAGCCCTGTCCGCGTTTCCCTGTCGTGGCAAGTACGGTCAATGACGACACCAGCCCGAACACCGTCAGAAAACACCATCGCCAGGCGATCTCAGAGGCCCCCTGTCCGAGCAGAGCCTGCAAGGGAAACATGCCCGCCGCCAGAATCAGCAGCACGGCGAACATCCACATCACGAGGTTTCGTCGCGGCAAGGCCCATGTCAGCAGCGGCTTATAGATATGAATGAAACTGCGGACGATGGCATTTTGTTCTTCGCTTTTGAGCCGCCCCTTGATGAACGTCGGGATCAGGGCCGGCACCAGCGTCACCGAGATCAGCGCTACGCCGATCATGGCGAAGCTTTTGGTGAACGCCAGCGGATGGAACAGCTTCCCCTCGCGCCCCGACAGCATGAACACCGGCACGAACGAGAGCAGCATGATCAGGACCGAGAAGAAGATCGGCCGGCCGACAGTGCGGCACGGCTCGATCACCAGCTCGCGAATGTCGCCCGTCACCTTGCGATCGCCGAAGTGCGCCTTGAGATGATGCGTGGCGTTCTCGGTCATCACGATTGCCTGATCGACCAGAATGCCGATCGAGATCGTGATCCCCGCCAGCGACATGATGTTGGCCTGAATGTCGATGATGCCCAGTTGCCGCAAGACCCACATCAACAGGAACGAAAACAGCACCGACAAAGGGAGCGTGATGCAGATCACGAACACGCTGCGGAGGTGCGTCAGAATCAGCAGAATGGCGATCGAGGCGATCGCCATTTCGTGCCACATGACCTGGGCCAGCGTGTGAATCGCCCCTTTGATGAGGCGCGTGCGGTCGTAAGCCGGCACGATGTGGACTCCTGCCGGCAGGCCGGGCTGGAGTTCTTGAATCTTCTCTTTGACGCGCTGCGTGACCTTGAGCGGGTTTTCCTGGTGCCGCATCAGCACGACTCCTCCCACCACTTCATTGCCATCTTTCTCGTACACGCTGCGGCGGAATTGCGTGCCGAGCTGCACGGTCGCGACCGTTTTGACGTAGATCGGCGTCCCTTTGACCTCTTTGATGACGGTGTTCTCGATATCCTGCTTATCGCGGATCCAACCGACTCCGCGGACGATATATTCGGCGTTGTTCTTCTGGACGACTCCGCCGCCGCCGGGCATATTGCTTTTTGCCACCGCGCCGTACAGGTCGCCCAGTGTGATGCCGTAGGCCCGTAGCGATTCGGGCCGAACGTCGATTTGGTATTCGAGCGGCGTGCCGCCGACGGTGGCGACGTCGGCCACGCCGGGCGCGGCATTCAACTGCGGCGCGATATAGAACTTGTTGAGCGCCCACAGCCGCGGCGGGTCGATCGGGTCGGCGGCGCTCGACTCGACCGTATACCAGAATATCTGCCCCAGGGCCGTCGCGTCGGGAGCGAGGTAGGGCACAACCCCCGCCGGCAGAAACGTCCCCGCCTGGCTCAGTTTTTCGGTGACCCGCTGGCGGGCAAAGTAGAAGTCGATTTTGTCTTCGAAGATGATCGTGATCATCGAGAAGTTGAATTCCGACGACGAGCGCACAGCGCGAACCCCCGCCAGCCCCTGCAGTTTGCGCGACAGCGGGTACGTCACCTGATCTTCAATCTCGCGCGGACTGCGCCCCATCCAGTCGGTGAAAACGATCACCTGGTTTTCGCTGAGATCGGGGATCGCGTCGACCGGCGTGTTCAGCAGCGCGAAGACCCCCGCGACCGTCAGTGCCGCAGCAACGATCAGCACGAGAAACCGGTTACGAATCGAGAGTTCAATCAGGCGTTCGATCATGGCTGACCGTGTTCTCCGGAAGCAGGACGGATGGAAAAGCCGTCCTAAAGTTGCGTCTGCTTCAATTTTGCGGCCTGCTTGAGCGTCGCCTCGGGATCGGCCAACGCCTCGTCGCGGCACGCCTCGCAGCAAAGAAACACCGGCTCACCGCCAACCATGACCTTAACGGGCGTGCCCATTGAGCCGAGCCGGCTCTTGTGAAGGACGACGCAAAATCGCTGCTTTCTCGCCAGGGGACGATCTTCGTCGGACAGCTTGGCGAGCGCGGCTTCGATCTTCGCATCGGTCCTTTTTTTCTGAGTCGTCGGCAGCGGCGACGTTGTCGGCGAAGGGGGTCGGCTGTCTTTCGATTTTTTGACCTTGGCCAGCGTTTCCTGGGGTTTGGCCAGTGCCGCCTTTCGGCAAGCATCGCAGCAGACGAACACCGTCTGGTCGTCGATGACGAGCTTGATCGGCACCCCCATCGAGCCCAGACGGCTGTCTTCGATGATCGGGCAGAACTTCTGGTCTTCCGCAATCCGCCGGTCGTCCGGCGCGAGCCGGGCCAGGGCCTGCGTGATCGTCGCGTCGGTGTCTTCGGGGGTCGAGGGGCGGACGGTGCTGCCGCCCGAAGGTCCCTGTTTCGAGCCGCTGCTGCCGCCGAAATAGATCGAGCCGACCGCGGGATTGAGCCGCGTTTCGGCGTCGACCAGGAATGAGCCGGCCGTCACGACCAGATCGCCCAGCGCCAGGCCGTGCAACACCGGAAAGAACGGAACCTCGTCCGGCCCGGTCATCCGCGGTCCGAGAACGACGCGAACCCCTTCGTAAACTCCCGGCAACGTCTGGCGATAGACGATCGTCTGGCTGCCGGTGTCGATGATCGACGATTCGGGGATGGCCACCGCCAGACCCTGCTCGAGCAGGTCCATCTTATAGAGCTCCGGATTCGAACCGACCGCCTGCACCAGCGCCCGGATTTCGCGCAGCGGGATTTGCAGACGAACGGTGGCGGTCGTACCGGGGCGAAGCTTATGGCCGGGGTTCTTGAGTTCGAACCGCACGGTGACGGTGCGGGTCTCCTGATCGACGTGCGGATAGATGAAGGTCAACAAGCCCTGAAACGCCTCGTCAGGAAAGGCCCGCGTCGTGGCGGTCACGGGCAAGGGATCTTCGAACAACTGCGTCCCAGGCTTGTGCTGCTGGTCGGCCGGCAGGAACGCCAGGTCGTCTTCGTAGATTTGCGCCTGAATCCAGACCGACGAGAGATCGGCCACGTCGTACAGCGGGCTCCCCTCGTCGACGTACTGCCCCTCGCGGACGTATTTCTTGATCACGTGCCCGGTGATCGGCGAGCGAATTTTCAAATGCGTGTTGGCTTTGCCCGTCTGCACGATCTCATCGATCTGATCGTCGCTGATTCCCAGGAGCTGCAACCGCGTGCGGACGCTGGAGAGGAGCTCGGCGTTGTTGTTTTTTCTGGCCTGCAGCAAGTTCTGCACGGTGACCAGCAGGTCGGGACTGTAGATCGAGGCCAGCACGTCGCCGGCGTCGACCATCTGGCCGGTCTCGTTGACGTGCAGCGTGTCGAGCCGCCCTTTCACGCGGGCCGAAACATTTTTCACGTTGCGTTCGTTGAATTCGACGTAGCCGACGGCGGTAATCTCTTTCGACAGCGGCTGGTAATCGACTTTCCAGGTGCGAATCCCGGCGAGCACGACGCGGTAGGGAGAAAGTTGCACGCGGTTGACGATGCCGGCCGGCAGGGCCACTTCGTGCGCATCTCCCTTTTTGCGTTTTGACAGCGGCATAAAGCAGATGGGGCATTTCTCCTTGCCGTTGTCGCGAATGACCGAGGGGTGCATCGGGCAGAACCATTCGACGGTGCTCGCGGCCCCCGGCGCGGCTGCCGCGGGTCGCGTCCACTTCTGGTAGTGAGCCAAAAGCAGATCCCACTGCGTGATCACGGCGCCGATCACAACGAGAATGGCGATGAACCGCAGGCGGGCCAGCTTGACGAGGATGATGAAGTCGAACCACCACCACGCCTTCCGCCAGCCGGAAAGCCCCGGCGGAGCGCGCAGGCCCCCTTCGTCGAAATCGGAAGCGACATGCTGCTGGCGATCGCCCGGCGGAGGGGTTTGCGTCTCGGACATGGCCAACGTCTCCTCACGAAAAATGATCTGAACTGGTACCGCGCTTAGAGATTTCACTGCGGCCAGAGAACGAGCAGCCGAGACGCGAGCCAGCTATTGAAAAAGGTGCTAACCCGCCAACTCGGCCCGTCTGCTCGCTCACTGGTCGCCACACGCATCGGTCGAATGCCATGCAAACCAAAAAAGTTCGCGCGACCGCCCGGCGACAAGGAAGCCATCCCCACGCCGAGCGGTCGCAACGAACACGTTCCGTCAATACGCGCCGCGAATCTTGCGGTCAGCCCCGAACTGGTACGACCTCGACGGTGCACCGCGGCGCATCATCGGAGCCTGATAGACCGGATTACGATTGACCGGTGACTGCAATACCGTTCCGGGAGAGGTGGAAGTCCCAGGATCAAACGAAAAGCTGCGATACGTCGTGCGGCCGTTATCCAGTCGCGCCGTCGATGCCGGCGCAGGAACCGGCGCCTGCTCCATGTCGTGACCGGGCATCGCCGGAGCGTCAGCCGGCACTCCATACACAGGTGCACAGGCAGCGGGAGCCGCACAGCAAGCGGCCGGTGCGCAGGCCCGCCAACAGCAGCCACCTCCGCCGCAGGCCTGAACGACGTTCGTTCCCCCTAGAGTTGCCGAAACACCCAGAATCGCCGTACTCAACAATTTCATCATGACCAAAACTCCCAAAAAAAGGCAGACGGTGTCGTTGTTCTTCACGAAAAGACACACGGAGCACCCATCTTTGCATGGTTTGTCCGACGAGCGCCGCTCCCGCGCGTGCGGGAACATAAACAGCGACTCGCCGGTTCAAGTCAGTCAAATGGACACTAGAACTCGCGGCTAATCACCGGCATTTCGGCCGGATGGCACGCGACGACTCAGGCGAGAGACTTTTCTGGAACCCTGGAAAAAACGCGCACGATCGCGCGCCGAAGGGGCCGGAATGCTCACGCTTGAGCGCACGCCGCCAAAGAGATTGCGGCGTGCGGCACGATCAGATCAAAAAGATCTGGTGCGCAATGAGAAGGTCGGGCACCGGCAACCGCGGGTTCCGCACCAATTCGTAAGTCGGAACCGTCAGTTGCGTCCCCACAAAATCGAAATCAATTGTACTCAGCACCAGCACCGTCAGGTCGGGCACAACCACGCTCTTGAGCACGGGGGGCAGCAACGGCGTCACGACGACCGATTTGCAGCATCGCTGCGAAACCGATGGACCGTTCGATGACCCTGCCTTGCGTTGGCAGCAACCGCCGCTCGTTTGGACTTTTGATGGGGATCTGCCCGTGACAACGCCCTTGTGGCAGCAAGAGCACAAACCAGTCGCAGTGCCGTCGTCATGTTGTCGGCAGCCGTCATTCCCGTGCCGCTCGCAAAATAACTTGTATTGTCCGTTCGCGCAGATGCATCCCATCCGCGGAAGCGCGCTCAGCAGCATGAGCGGTAGCATCGCCCAGACAACCACTTTTGCAATTCGGCTACGAAGATGGTGCATGCTGGTTCTGCAAACAGGGATCACAACGACCGTCGCTCTCATGTCAGCCGGAAATCGAAAGCCGCGGTTCCGGACAGGTCTCTGCTCATTTGATGCCGCCGCTCTCGATTGGTTTCGGCAATCGAGTCGACTTCGATGAAAGAAACCGGTCGAGGTCACAGCCTTGATTAATCCTACGCCTGATAATCGTTCCATACAAGCGCATTTCCACGCGAATCGACGGCGCCACCCCACGAAGGGCACGGTGGTTTCCTAATTTGTTGCTTGTCATCAAGCGTGCGCAGGAACTTCGCGAGGCTGCCCACAAAACAGGCGATTGATCTCGATTGCCATAGGGGATGGTTCTAAAGTAGTCGGTCCAAATCAAGTCACAACTGAATTGCCTTCAATGCGATGCAGCGATTTGGTGGTGGTGATCGGTGACCTGCGTCCCGGTCTTGGCACCCGATTTGATGCCCCCTCCCCTGCGACTTGCCCTGCGAGTCATTAAGGCTCGACTTTTCAGCGGTTGTCTTGGTCCGATCGGGGGAGACAAGCCGGCATGTACCGCGCCGCCAGATTTTGGATTTTCATACTCGCAATCACGACCCTCGCTACGCCGAGTCGGGCTGCGGACGAGCCATCGCTGGCGCGCGTGCCGACGACTCACACTCATCGTCGCGAGTGCCAATGCGGGACGGCGCGTTGTGAATGTGGAACATGGCTCGTCCAGCAGACGGAAAACTTCACGATCTACTGTGCCGGCGATCACGCCGACGCGCGACGGTTGCCTTCCGTCTGTGAGGCCCTGCGCAGTCGACTTCAGGAGAACTGGCTGAGCGCGGCGGCTGCCGGCTGGGATCCCAAATGCATCGTCGTCGTGCATAGGACGGCAAAGGGCTACACCGCCAGGCTCGGACGCGGGAGCGAGGGGTCGTCCGGCTGTGCGTCTCTGGAGAGCGAAGGGGGACGTGTCGTCGCACGGCGAATCGATCTGCGCGGCGACGCCGACGATTGGCTCACGGCCGCTTTTCCGCATGAGTTGACGCACATCGTGCTTGCCGATCGATTCGGCGGCAGGCAACCACCGCGTTGGGTCGACGAAGGGATCGCCATTCTGGCCGAGCCTGAAACCAAGCAGTTGCAGCGGCTGCGGGCCTTTGAAGCGGCTGAGGCCCGACGACAAATCTATTCGGCACGAGAACTCATGGCGCCGGCTGCCGATCGCGATGCCCGGCGACGCGACGCCTTTTACTGGCAGAGCGCTTCGCTGGTCGCACACCTCGTCGAGCAGGGGACATCCGAGCAGTTTCTGACGTTTGTCGATGCCTTAATGCGCGATGGCACCGAACACGCGCTGCGTCAGGTGTACGAAATCCCGTCCCTGGCACAGCTTGAATCCCGATGGCGGCCGCAAACCTTGCCGGGTGACCGCCCGGAGTCATCGCTGGCCGATCATATCGCCCAGATCACGTCCGCACGCCGCTTGCGCGATTGAGTCGACTGGGTGCCGGGGTCAGAGCGATTGCGTGTGGCTGCCGCGTTTCCTTTCGTGCGTCGCGAGACAAGACCTGTAAGATGGTCGAGCGATGGCCCCGTGGGTGGCAATGCACGAGTGACCCAGTGGCACGTCTTGCGTGCGACGGGGCCATCGCTGGTCTTTCGCCTCCGGGATGCTGCAAATTGGGCGAAGGGTTTCGCGCAGCGATGCGGTCACTGCAAGCCGACGCTCTGACTCCGGCACCCGCGCGAGATTTTTGCAAAGGGCCTTTTCCATTTCACTTGTGAATTTTCTCTCGCCATCCGCGGCACCGTGTAATGCAGAGTCGCAGGAGCGATTTCTAGCAGGTATGATCGTTGCTGCATTACCGCACTGTGGCGGTCGAATACCTGTTAAATTGCAAACGGCGACGCTTCATGGCAGAGAAATACTTCGTCGAGTGCGACTGCGGTAAGAGAATCCGTGTTGAGTTGTTTAATGCCGGCACAACGAAGGTCTGTCCATCGTGCAACTCAGAAGTCTCGGTTCCCGATTCAATAACACTCAAAGAACTTTCCGGCGACAAGTATCCCTTTCTACGCCCAATCGAGAAAATCCAACAAGCACTCCGCAACGCCGAACCGCCGTTTGACGGGCTTTGCCACGTTTGCAGCGATGTGGATGCCGATCATCAAGTCCCAATCACCTTCAATGTCATGGTTGAACGACACGTTGAAGATGACGGCGGAATTCGCCCGACAATCACCGGCAAGGTCGAGTTGTACGCGGCCGCCTCTGAAGAACTACGGCAGTCAACGACCTTCCCGTTGCTGCTTTGCACACAGTGCCACGCACAGTTTCAATCAGCGAGTTCACGCGCCAAGGTCAAGAACATCGTAAACGCGCTGAGCTTGGCGGCTCTCTTCGGTGCCTTCCTTTACTTCGCGTATCACCATGCCGAGGTTGTCGCGACACTCGCGGGTATCATCTCGCTGATTGGCGCGATTGCGTGGGCCGCAAAATTTCGTCAGACTAAAAAGCTCGACCCATTTGTCCTCAGTTGGCTCAGCAACATTCGCTGGGTTCCTGAGGCAATAGAGGCTGAAGATGAATACACGTTGTCGATTGGTGAATCGCGACCGTTCCAGCGAAGCGCGACCTGACAAATCGCTCAACGGGAGCGGGCAGAAGACGCTCACGTTTAACCCGGATTATTCATGTAGGGTGGGACCAGCTCGCGCAGCGTGCGCAGGCCCACCATTCGGGTCGCACAGCATCGGAACCCGGATGGTGGGCCTGCCCAAGCCGCTCAATGACGACACAACGCGCTGTCTGGTTCGAGAGTGTTTTCAGAAAGGGAAGGCCTATAGTCGTTCTCGGCTTGCTGGTCCCACCGTACATCAGCTTGAATAATCCGGGTTAATGGGCCGCAGCCCCACCCGGGCAGACTTGGCAATCTGTAACGGGGCTGCGGAATCTTCTGGTTCTGCCGAGGTTGCGGGTCCGATGGTGATGATTGAGAGGCCGCCCCGGCGGTCTACTCGGGGCGTCGTTGCTAACCCGCCAACTCGAAGCCGGCCCGTTCTGTCACCTTGCGGAGGCGCTGATGTCGCTGTTCCGAACAGCGCGGGCTTGCGCGCTGCCGGCAGTCGCGGTCCTGCTGCTGTTTGCCGGTTGTACGTCGGCTTCCCGTCCCACGGCCTCGCTGTCGACCGCCGCGGCGTCGCCGCCCGCCGGCAAATCGTCAGCGGCTGAGCGACGGGCCGTGGTCGCTGCACCGAACTCACAAGGTCGATCCCCTTCGCCGATCACCACAGTCGACTACGAGGAACCGGTCCCGGTTCCGGCCGCCGACCGCCTGCTGTTCCCGCTCGATGCCGACGATCCGTTCGCCGGTCAATCGGAGCTCGCGCTGGAGCAACTTGTCGGCGAGGTGCATCGCCGCAATCCCACGTTGCAGGCGGCGCTGGCGGCCTGGGGGGCGGCGGCCGAGCGCTATCCGCAGGCCATTGCGCTGGACGACCCGATGCTGCAGTCGATGCTGGCCCCCGGCTCGTTCCCTTCGTCGTCGAACGTCCAGCCGTCGTACTACGTCGGGTTGGCACAGAAGGTTCCATGGTGGGGCAAGCGCGACCTGCGCGGCCAGATCGCCCAGGCCCAGGCGAGTGCGGCGGGTTTTGACTCTCAGGAGGTGCAACTGCGCCTGACGGAGATCACCCGCATCGCGTATTTTGACTACTTTCTGGTGGATCGCGAACTGGAACTCAACCGCGAGAACGTCGCCGCAATGCAGGGGTTTCGCGCCACGGCCAGCACCAAATACGAGTTAACCCAGGTGACGTACCAGGACGTGATCCAGGCCGATGTCGAACTGGCGACGCTCGAATCGCGGCAGATCGAGCTGAATCAAAACGAACGGGTGACGCTGGCCCGCATCAACACGCTGTTGCACCGCCTGCCCGACCACTCGCTGCCCAGGCCCCCGGCGGTGCTGCTCACCGGCGACGCCGTGCCGGCGGCTGAAGCGCTGCGCCAAATCGCGATTGAACAACGCCCCGACCTGGCGGCCCAGGCCAACCGCATTCAAGCCGAGCAGTCGTCCCTCGCGCTGGCCTGCAAGGAGTTTTACCCCGACTTCGAATTCATGGGCCGCTACGATCAATTCTGGACCGACGTCGAGCAGCGGCCGCAGGTGGGGATGAACGTCAATGTGCCGCTCAACCAGACGCGCCGCAAAGCGGCCGTTCGGGAGGCGATGTTTCGCCTGAATCGGATGCAGGCCGAATACCAGCAACACGTCGACAGCATTCGCCAGGACGTCGAAATGGGGCTGGCGCGACTCGACGGCAGCCGCCGGACCGTCGCGCTCTATACCGACCGTATTCTGCCGAAGGCCCGCGAAAATGTCGAGAGCGCGACGTCCGGGTACGAGGCCACGACCCTCGATTTTCTGCGGCTGATCGAGGCGCAGCGCGAATTGATCGAGTTGCAGGAAAAGCATCAGGCGGCGATTGCCGACTATCACCGCCGCCGCGCCGAGCTCGAACGAGCCGTCGGCGCGCCGTTCGACAGCCTCGTACAGATCGAACGACTGTAGGGGTTGGCGCGACCGAACGACTCGCAGTTCGGTCGGCATTTCCTCGAATGCCGATACAATCCCTGTCTTGCCTTTTGTCGGCAAGGGACATTCGTTGACTCGTTCGCTGTGAAACGTGCCCGCGGGGAAGGATCGACGCGATGGCGACTGGGCACGGCAACGCCCTGGCAGCCTTGGCCCTTTCAGTTTTGGGCCGAGGCGTACTCGTGGTTCTCACGGTGCTGTTGTCAGTCTCAGGCTGCCGGCACGCCGCTGTGACATCGTGCCGCAACTCGTGCCCGCCGAGTACCGCTTACGACCCGATGTACGGACCCAACCCGCTGGCAGAATTTCTGCATTGGCCCCAAGACGCGCCCCGCGTCGAAGCCCTGTACGCTCCTTGAATTCGCCCCATTCCAATACCAAAGCCTGTTGGCTCTAACTGAGGATCGTCGGATGATGCGTGCCACACTGTTCAAAGGAATTTCGCGGACTCGCAAGCTGCTTGTGGTCGGCGCTCTGGCCGTCGTAGTCGGCTCGACCGCGCTGGCCCAGTACCGCTCGTCGGCTGTGCCGGGACGCGGCCAGAAGGTGACACAGGTCGGCGACGACTTCGAAGACGCCGATTGGGGTTTTCACCTGAACCTGCCCAAAGCCAGCACGAACATCGACCACGAAGATCGCCTGCCCGCGGGCATTTCGAAGAATCAGCGGCTGTACGAGAGCACCTACCGCGGCACTCCCGACGTGGTCAAGCGGGTCGAGACGCCGGCGGGGGGCATCCCCGGCAGCAAAGGTTCGCTGCTGTTGCGCACCAGCGTGGCGGGTATTCCCGGCCAACCCAGTTACAAATTTCAGCAGGACGACCTGCTGGTGAACGTGACGCAAATTGTGGGGGGCGCGGTGCCGGTCTCGAAAAGCCCCAGCGTCGTCGTTCGCGTGTTTGTGCCCCCCTTCGACAAATGGGAAAAACGCACCGGCTCGTCGTTCGGTTTTCGAGCCGAACTGGAAGGGGGCTCGATGCAGCCCGACACGTCGCACAAACGCTTCCTGCGATTGAACCGCATGGTCAAAAAGTACGAACCGTACTGGCCGGGATTTTTCATCCAGTACAACCGCAAGGGGGACGGCCAGAACAAGGAAGATTCGGCAACGATTTTGGTTCGATCGGGCAGCCGCGGTGAAGATCTGTTCGGCCCTAAAATAACCGAATCGGGCTGGTGGACGCTGGGCATGACCTTCACACCCGATGGCTCGGTGCACTACTACGCCAGCCCCGGCGTCGACGCACTGACCGAGAAAGATCACATCGCGACCACCAAGCCGTACGGGCACACCGCCGACAAGCTGAACACGTTCTTCTTCAACGTCGTGGTTCAGGACGATGCCCGCACCTGGTCGACCGAATGGATCGTCGACGACCCGGAACTGTACTACGGGTCGTGGTAGAGCCAGGGGCGAGGGGCTAGGGGCTAGGGACGAGAAATCGAGTTCTATCCACTATCCACTATCTACTATCTACGATCCACGCGGCCTATTTGGCCTCGGGCTTGCCGATCTGCTCGCGGAGATACGACTCGATAAAAGGTTTGAGATCTCCATCGAGAACTCGGGTCGGGCTGCTCGAAACGGTCAGCGTGCGGTGGTCTTTGACGCGCTGGGTGGGGTTGAGTTCGTACGTGCGAATCGTGCCGCCGCCGAAGCCGATTTTTGTTTTTTCGCCGCGCTTGGCGGCCAGTTCGGCGTCGCGCTTGTCCTGCTGAGCCTGATACAGCTTGGCCGCCAGCATCTTTTGAGCAATGGCCCGATTCTTGTGCTGGCTGCGCTCGTTCTGGCACTGTACGACGGTATTGGTCGACAAATGCGTCAGGCGAATGGCTGACGACGTCTTGTTGACCTTCTGGCCCCCGGCCCCCGACGCGCGAAACACGTCTTCGCGCACGTCTTTGTCCCAGTCGATTTCGATCTTGATGTCGTCGTCGAGTTCGGGAACCAGGTCGATGGCGGCGAACGACGTTTGCCGTCGGCCGGCTGAATCGAAGGGGCTGATGCGAATCAACCGGTGAACCCCGACTTCGCCCTTGAGGTATCCGTAGGCATAATCGCCGCGAATCGCCAGGGTGGCGCTGCGGATGCCAGCCTCTTCGGCCTCGGACATGTCGAGCATTTCGGTCGTGAAGCCGTTGATCTCGGCCCAGCGCTGATACATGCGCAGCAGCATCGCCGCCC
>SIAF01000237.1 GCA_009691905.1 Planctomycetaceae bacterium
AACCAACCTCCGCATCGGCCAACAGCCGCTGCTTTCGGAGCTCGAATCGCCGTTCCATCGTGCATCTCCTTAAAGGAAATCCATTTCCCGCAAGGGGTCTCTATAAAACAGGTTGCAACTCGTCAAGTACAATCGACAGTAGAACTAGAAACGTATGCGGGCGGAGCTGCATTCAACGATCCTTTGTTCGCCGATAGCGGCGGAAAACGAGGGTGCCTGTGATCGCCGCCGTCACCAGGGCGGCGACAATGCCGGCGATCTCGGGATGAAATCCCGGTTGTTCGAGCCTGGGGACATTCGTGATACCGACGGTGAAGCAGACGACTCCAAAGGCGATATTCGAAGCCACGATCACGAGGAAGATCGCCCCCCCGATGCCGAGCATCGATCGCAGCGTCCGCCGACGCGGCGGGGGCTGGTCGGGTGTTTGATCGGCACTCATCAGTCATTTCCACCGTGACCGGACGATAAGAAGAACGATTCGCCCGACGAAGAACGCGGCAATCAGCCCGGTGCCCACGCCTACGACGAGAGCGCCAATCGTTCCCGTTCGATATGACTCTGGCTCGTGACCTCCGAACATCGCTCCGATGAAAAACCCTACCCAGCCGAGAGGATAACAC
This sequence comes from Planctomycetaceae bacterium, assembly GCA_009691905.1. GTDB lineage: Bacteria > Planctomycetota > Planctomycetia > Planctomycetales > Planctomycetaceae > SIAF01. The sequence goes on from SIAF01000237.1 coordinate 624, forward strand.
ACGGCACAGAATGCAATCGCCGCCGACAATAGCGTAGCGATTGCCATCAACAAAATCTTCAACGCGGTCAGCACTCGCCCCTGATGCGACATCGCAAGGACCTCCACCCGCCATTGCGGTGAGTCTTTTATTGGTTGCCCCTCCAGAACAATCGGACCAGAACCCCTGCCGAGATGAGGGCGGCGATCAACCCGAGAGGGATTCCTGCGATGATTTCGCCGGTCCCAGCCGCCGTCGCCAGTAGCAGCCCACACCCTGCTGAGGCGATCTTCGCTCTCGAATATCACGAAGCCAACGGACAAGGAACTCCGGTTTCCGGGAATATTGACAGGCTGCCCTGGCTCTTTCTGGTGTAGGACCATTCAGTCGAGCAAATCGCCCGTCGCCGGGAACGCCGACGCTGATTGTGCAGCGTCGCAGCCCGAGCACCACCTGGATCCAGAGCTGAGCCATGCAAGCAATTTCTGCGCGTCAACTGTCCCTCGTCGTGGCGACGTCGATCTTTGCGGCGCTGACCGCCGGTTGCGGCGAACCGGTTCGCGAAGATCGTACCATCGAGTTTTCTCGCGATGGCAAGGAGGTGGCCTTTCAACACGGCAATGAGGGGGTCTACGTTGCTGATTCGCATGGCGAGGGAGCGACCAGGATCTTTCAGCCGGATGAAACGGTCCTGGCAACCGGCCGGCCGTTGCCATGTCCCGTCGACGGCCGCCTGATCTTTACCACCGCCCATGGCCTCAATGGCGAGACCCGCACGTTGTCGAATGCTGATGGACCACTGCCTGCCGAGGGACGCGTCGTCTCGCAGATTCCTGTCCGGTACACGTGCCATTTGCGGGATGCCTCCGACGATAATCAGCCGCCGGAAGTGAGAGAGCTGTTTTCGGTAACATGCGGGCATATCGGATATGTGTCAGCGGGATTGGCGGTGCGGTGGCATCCCGACGGAAAGAGCATTCTGTACGTGGCAGCCGTCGACACCCCTCCCAGCCGGCACACGATCTTCGAATTCGAACTGGAATCCGGCCAATCGCGCCGCGTGTTTCCCTATGCCGCCGATGCGATCCTGTGCGACTGGTCGCCGGCCGGCGGGCACCTGACCTGCGTCGTCGGAGATGCAGCCGACCGCGAGCCGGGTCGGGAGCCGGCGGCAACGGCAGGAATCTGGATCGGCACGCCGGGAGACGACAAATCGTGGTGGCATGTCCCCGATTCGCAGGCGCTGTCGCAGGGCGAGCTCCCCTCGCTGATCGAGGCGCTGCGGGCCAGCCGGCCCGCGTGGACGCGCGACGACGCGCAGTTCGCGTTCGCGTCGCAACTGCCGGTTGATCCCAACGGAAACATTGCGAGGCACCGATTGAATCGCGTCGAGCCGGCCTGCCGTAACATCGCGGCGATTGTCGAGGCAGACGGCCCCATCACCGACCTTGCCTGGGCGCCGGACGGATCGCGACTGGGGTTTGTCGAGCGCCCGCGGGAGTCGGCTGCAGCGATCATGATCGTCGAAGCTGACGGATCGATCACAAAGCGGCCCGTCAGCGGTCCTGTTCGAAAATTCGCCGGGTTCGACGCGACCGGCGAGCGACTGGCGTAGATTGTGTCCGAAGCGATCGACAAGCCGCCACAATCGACATGGTGGGCCTTGCTGTTGATTCCCGACCCGCTGGCGCGCGACAGCGTCTGGATTGCCCAGGCGGATTCGACCAGTCCGGGGACCGAGGTGTTCTCGGGAATGCGCGTCACGTTTCCGCTCTGGTCTCCGACCGAAGGCCGCCTCTCGCTCTGGCTCACATTCACGCCGCGGTTCCGCTCTTTGCTGTCGATTCTCCGCGGCTGGGGCCTGTGGCCCGGCGACCCCGCGGCGACGCTCGACGTGGCGACCGGCGCGGTCTCATGGCTGGCCGTGACGCCGCAGGAGGAGCTGCAAGTCGGTCACTATCATCTTCTGAAACACGGCTACAACGAAGCCTGGCAATGGTATGCGAAGGCGAGAGAGAAGATGTCTCCCGCCAAACCGCCAGAGAGCTGGACCGAATTCGCGCGGCGCATCGGCGCGCCCGAGAACTCGCAGTTGTTCGAGTTTATCTGCCTGCAGAAACTGGGGCGCGCCGAAGGCACCCTGGAAAAGTACGAAGAATTCGAGCGAAACTTCTTCCCGCCGGCCCGCGGCTTGCCGCCTGGCGGGCAGTCGCACGACCCCGTCGGCGCGCTACTCGAAGCCGCCGGTCCCCAGGGCGAACTGCTCAAACGTCTCATCCGCGACCTGTACGTGGCGGAGGTATTTCTTAGCGTCGATGCGGTGAATGAGGCTGTCGCACACTTCCGCGATGCACCACGTACGCCGGCCGACGATGCCGCGCGATTTAGCCGGGCGCTCGTCCTGGCGCAGCTTCTGTTGATCTCCGGCGATCACGACGGCTACCTGGCGCACGTGACCGACGTCGTTCTGCCGCTGGCTTTGCGAATGTGGGAATCCGCCGCGCACGGGCAAAGCGGGAGTGCAAACTTCGTCCTGCAGATCGCAGGGGGCCTGTGCGTGGCGCCGCTGTTTCACCCGGACTTTGTTGCCGGGCTGAACGAAGAACTCGTGAAAGCCGATGTCGTCGTCTGGGAGAGCTGTCGCGAGTCGCTGGGCGATGGTCAATTGGCGCTCGCCGTCGATTTGGTGCTGCGCGCGGCGGCGCGCAGCCTCGGAGACGAAATCCTGAAGCAGGCGGCAAACGACCGGATCGCGCGCAATCCGGCAGGGCGCGAGCTGTTCGCCGGAAAGAACATCGACGAGGTGGTCGCCGGCTGGTTCGCGCAAGCCGGCGAATGGCAACGGTGAGCATGCGCCTTTCTGTGGCAGTCGGGCACGACCGCACAGCGGTCGGCTTGGGTAGAACGCGATCATTACGGGGCGTGTTTTCATTGTTGCTCGGGGGCGGTATCATCGGGCGTCGATCAACCCTGCTGCCTTTTCGAGGTCGCGCCTTGATTCACTTTGCCATGAGGTCCTGCTTCTCGATTCTCTGTGTTGCGGCCTGGTTGCTCATGCTCAATGATCCCGCTCGCGCTGCCGACGACTACAAAATCGGCCCTGATTCGATGGTTCAAGATGGGGTTCCGCAAGGAACCGTCACTAAACACGCCTGGAAAAGCGAAAAGGTCTTCCCCGGCACCGAACGCGATTACTGGGTCTACGTCCCCAAGCAGTACGACGGGTCACAACCGGCGGCGGTGATGGTCTTTCAGGACGGCGGCGGGTATGTCGACGCGCAGCGCGATTTTCGCGCGACCGTGGTCTTCGACAACCTGATTCACAAACACGAAATGCCGGCGACGATCGGGATTTTCATCAACCCGGGCGTGATTCCCGCGGCCGGTCCCGACCAGAAGCCCCGTCAGAACCGCAGCTTCGAATACGATTCGCTGGGAGACCAGTACGCCCGCTTCCTGTTGGAAGAGATCCTGCCCGAAGTCGGCAAGCAGTACAAATTGACCGACGATCCCGAACGGCGGGCGATCTGCGGGATCAGTTCCGGCGGGATTTGTGCCTGGACCGTCGCCTGGGAACGTCCCGACGCCTTTCGCAAGGTGCTCTCGCACGTCGGCAGCTTTACGAACATCCGCGGCGGACACGTCTACCCGTCGCTGATCCGCAAGACCGAGCAAAAGCCAATTCGCGCCTTTCTGCAGGAGGGTTCCAACGACCTTGACAACCTGCACGGCAGTTGGCCTCTGGCGAATCAGGAGATGGCGGCAGCCCTCAAGTTCTCCAAATACGACTATCGTTTCGAATACGGCGACGGCGTTCATAACGGCAAGCACGGCGGGGCAATCTTGCCGGAGTCGCTACGATGGTTGTGGCGGGATGATAAAGCGACGGCTGCCTTGGCGACACCGTGAAACCAGAAAGATATCGCGCGGGGCCGCGATCTGACATAATCAGGGGATGATCCTGCCGGAGAATCGAATCATGCCAGCACCCCCGCGGACTGCTTCCGCTATCAGAGAGTTGGAAAATCCCGCAACCTCAACGAACATGGCTGTACCCCCACTGCAGACGGGCGATCGGCTGTCGAGCGACGAGTTCCTGCGCCGCTACGAGCGAATGCCCGACGTCAATAACGCCGAATTGATCGCGGGAACAGTCCTCATGCGTTCACCAGTGTCTGTCCCGCAGCATGCCGTTCCCCATGCGGAATTTCTGGTTTGGGCCGGTGTGTTTCGCGCGAGGACTCCCGGCATCGAAATCGGGGACAACGGCACCGTGCGTCTGGACTACAACAGTGTCGTGCAGCCCGACGTGTCGTTGAGAGTTGTCGCAGAACCGTTGGCACAATCCCGCATCGTCGGCGGCTTGCTGGAAGGAGCGCCCGAGTGGATCGGGGAAATTGCCGCCAGCAGCGTCAGTTACGACCTGCATGACAAGCGCGACGTCTATCGCCGCAATGGCGTTCAGGAATACGTCGTGTGGCGCGTCCTCGATCAGGCTTTGGACTGGTTCGTGCTGCGGGATGGCCAGTACGAGCGTCTGCCCCAGGGTGATGACGGCATTTTTCGCAGCGAGATTTTTAAGGGTCTGTGGCTCGATGCGGCGGCGCTGCTCCGCCGCGACCTGGCCCGAGTGCTCGATGTGTTGCAGCAGGGTCTCGCCGGTGCCGAGCATCAGGCCCTGGTTGAGAAACTCGCCCAAGCGGCTGGAACCTGATTCGTCGATCCGTCGAAACTCTCGCAAGACCAGGACCGGCTCTGTGACTCTGCGACTCTTGCCCCCCGCGACTCTTTCCTCCGAATGAACCCCATGTTTCGCGCAGCTCTCGCCGCCGGTTTCCTGTTGCCGGCATTTGGTTCCTTTGCCGGCGCCCAGGATCTCTCGCTGGCCACCGTCCTGATCGACGGCGAAAACTGGCAACTGGTCGCCGACGGGTATCAGTTCACCGAAGGCCCGGCGGTTGACCAGGAGGGGCAGGTGTATTTCAGCGACATCCCCGCCAGTCGCATCTACAAGATCGACCTCGAGGGCAAGGTGAGCCTGTTCGCCGACGCGACAGCCAATACCAACGGGCTGATGTTCGGTCCCGACGGTCTGCTTTACGGCTGTCGCAACGGCGAGAAGCAGATCGCCACCTATGACTCGCAGGCCAAGGTGCAAATCGTCGCCGACGAAGTCAGTTCGAATGATCTGGTCGTCCTGGGAGATGGCGGCCTGTACTTCAGCGACCCGACCGGGGGCCGGGTCTGGTACGTCAGTCCCGAGCATAAGAAGCGGATTGTTGCCGAAGGGCTGCGGCCCAACGGCGTGATCCTCTGGCCCGACCAGGGGACGCTGGTGATTACCGAAGCCATCGAGCCGGTGCTGTGGACCTTTCGCGTCGAACCCGACGGCAGCCTCACGGGCAAAGACCGGTACTACGGCCCCTTGCAGATGCTTCCCGGCAGCGAGCGCACCGGCGCCGATGGAATGACGGTCGATGCGGTCGGCCGTTTGTACGTGACGACCCGGGTCGGCTTGCAAATGTTCGACCCGATCGGTCGGCTGGGGGGGACGATCGCCCGGCCCCACTCCGGCCCGCTCGCCAACGTCTGCTTCGGCGGCCCGAACCTCGACACGCTGTACGTCACTGCCGGCGATAAAGTTTTCAAACGCAGGACGCAGGCGAGGGGCGTGCGGTATGCCAAAACGAAGGCGAATTCGCCGTAGTGCAAGCCGATTGGCAGTACGTTTGGTCTAATAGTGCGGGGGCCGTTCGTCGAGGGGATCGCGAGACTCGTCGTCGTCACCCAGTCGCGCGACGCGGACGTCGATTTTCGTGATCCGCTTGGTGAGCGAGTCCAATTGTTTCTGCTGATCGATCACGACGCCATTCAGCGTTGCCAGATCCTGTTGCAGGTGCATGACCAGTGTCTCCAATTCGACGACGCGGTCGGGCTGTGCGGGAGATTCAGGCATTTTTGCGACCAGCCGACAGAGACAGTTTCGAACGACCACCTTAGAATACCCGCCAGGCTGCTTGATTTCATCCCGCGGGTAAGTTGGCGGGACAAACTCGTGGCAGAGGTCCTTTCGATTCGTCAGCAGGAGAGAGAGCGTGAGCGCCAGAGTCATTCAGCGGCTGTCGTTGCTCGTTATTGTCGGTTTGGCATTCGGCAAGCCGGCGTGCGCTGCCGAGAGCGAATTCAAAGTCACGTTTTCACCCCAGGTTCGACAAGAGCCGTATACGGGGCGCGTGTATCTGTTTTTCACCAGGCAGAAGAATCGCGAGCCGCGACAGGGGCCCGACTGGTTTCGGCCCGAACCGTTCGTGGCGGTCGATATCGAAAACTGGAAGCCGGACGAACCGCTGGCGATCAATACCACGATCGCCAACTGGACCCTGGCGTTCCCCAAGCCGCTGGCTGAACTCGATTTGACCGGTTGCCGCGTGCAGGCGGTGGCCCGGTTCAATCCCTATGAACGGGTCGTCGGTGCCGGTCCCGGAAACGGCTACAGCGCCACGACCGACATCACGACCACCGACGGCAAGCTGTCGGCGCAACTTGCGATCGACAAACTCGTCGAACCTACCCCGTTTCCCGAGAACAAATGGTGCAAGCTGCTCGCCGTCGAAAGCCGGTTGCTGGGCGAATTTCATAAGCGCGCGGTCATGACGCAAGGCGCGGTCCTGCTGCCGGCCAGCTACTACGAAAAACCCGAACGGCGCTATCCGGTGATGTTCACCGTACCGGGCTTCGGCGGGACGCACCGCGATCGGGTGCCTCGGGAACCTGTTCCCGAGAAAAACGCCGAGGGTGTGGAATTCATCCGCGTGACGCTCGACCCCAGTTGCCCGCTGGGGCATCACGTTTTCGCCAACTCGGCCAACAACGGTCCGGTCGGAGACGCTCTCGTCCAGGAGTTCATTCCCGAGCTGGACCGGACGTTTCGCACGGTCGCCGCGCCATCCGCGCGGTTTCTGACCGGCCATTCGTCTGGGGGCTGGAGCACGCTTTGGCTGCAGACGGCCTATCCGGCGACGTTCGGCGGGACGTGGAGCACGGCCCCCGACCCTGTCGATTTTCGCGATTTCCAGGTGATCGACATGTACCGCGCCGGCGAGAATATGTATCGCGACGCCAAGGACGAGCGCCGGCCGCTGGCCCGGCGCAACGGGCAGGTCATGCTCTGGTATGACGACTTCGACCGGATGGAAGAGGTGCTGGGCTACGGCGGCCAGCTTCACAGCTTCGAAGCGGTGTTCAGCCCGCGCGCGGCCGATGGGAATCCGCTGCGCGTCTGGGACCGCAAGACGGGCACCGTCAACACGGCCGCGGCCGAACACTGGAAAGAGTTCGATATCCGGAGGTTGCTCGAAACCAACTGGAAAGAGCGTGGGCCGCTCCTGGCGGGCAAGCTGCACGTGATTATGGGGGACGCCGACACATTCTATCTGGAGGGGGCGACGAAGTTGCTCAAGCAATCTCTGGCCGACCTCGGGAGCGATGCGGTCGTCGAACTGGTGCCCGGCAAAGACCACTTCACGCTCTATGCGCCCGAATTGCTGCAGCGCATCCGAGGTGAAATGGTCGAGGCGTTTTTGAAACACCACCCGGGCAATTGATTACCGGCCTGCAGCGAGCGGCAACGCGTAGCACGCAGCTTCGTGGTCGTTGCGGACCAACAGGTGCTTTCCCGCCAGGGCCAGGTTGTTCCAGGTTTTGCCGGTCAATGCCGCGATGCGGCCCAGTGCGATGAGCCGCGCCGGATCGGGCTGGACCAGCACGACTTCGCCGTTCTCGGCCTGCACCAGCAGCAGGTCGCCCGCCAGCAAGATCTGGCCGTGCTGATAGCGGCCCCCTTTCCAGCGCTGGGCACCCGTCGTCAGCTCGACGCACGCCAGAATTCCGTCATCCAGACCGTAGACGCAATCTCCAAGGCGGACGGCGGTCGTGAATTTCGTCTTCATCTTTCCCGAACTCTTCCAAACCTCTTTGACCGACCAATTGCCGCTGCCGAGCGCAACTTCGAGCAGCACGCTGCCGGTGCCGTAGCCGGTCGAGAGCAGCACGCGCCCGGCCGGGCCGTCGATGATCAAGGGTTGCGAACAATTGACCTGGACAGGGTTCGTCCAGGTGTAATTCCAAAGGAACTCGCCGGTCTTGACGTCATGCGCTTCGACGCCGTCGTGCGTGTAGAGCAAAATCTGGGCGTGCCCGGCGAGTGTGGCGAGTGCCGGCGAGCCGTAACTGGCCGAGTGCCGCCCGGCATTCCAGGTCCGCCGGCCTGTGTGCCGATCGTAGGCCGCCAGGCACGCCCGGTCAGAGCCGGTCGGGGCGACAATCACCAGATCGTCGACCACCAGCGGCGAGCCGCACACACCGTGACCGATCGTGTGGCCGGCATTGTCATCCTGGACGTCGACCGACCACACCACGCGGCCCGTTGCCCCCTCCAGGCAATGCAAAATTCCGGTCGCTCCGAGGGCATACACGCGGCCCGCGACGATCGTCGGAGTGGCGCGGGGCCCGGTGCCTCCCATGTTCGAGCCGCCGGTCGACTCGTCAAACCTTGCCGGATAGACGTGCGCCCAGACCGGCTCGCCGTCGGCAACCCGATAACACACGATCGCTTCGTCCCCGACGCGCTGTTCCTGCGTCACAGCGTACGCGCCGACCACGGCAAACGCGCCCCACCCTTCTCCGACCGCACGCCGCCAGAGTTCTCGCGGCGGATGACCCTGCCAGTCGGGCGACAATCGGGCCGCGGGCAGCACGCCCGTCCGTTCGGGGCCAAGAAACTGCGGGAAGTCGTCAGCGGTGGTCGCTGCGAGATCGACCTCGTTTTCGTCCCCGGCGGGAACGGCGATCGCCGTCGAAAGACTGGTCAGCTCGGCCGGGGCGGCGCGCCAGGCGAAATTCACGTTGGCACCGCCGGTCAAACCTGCCGTCTTGAGCAGCAGCAGAAAGGGGGCCACCAGTGCCACACACAGTGCGAGGCCTCCCAGTCGCACGCGCCAACTCCACGGGCGATAAAGCATCCAGGCCAGCCACACCACCCACAACGTGGCCGGCACGAACAGCGCGAGCACGGCGAACCGGGACATCGTCTCGCCGGCACGCAGCAAGATCAACAGACTCGTGACGGCGACCCACACGGCACCGACCGTCTGCGGAACAATCCGCTCGAAGCGAAATCCGGCGAGCCGCGGCGAAAGGCGCGCGGTGAGCAGCATCACCACGGCGATGCCGCCGCCGAGAGTCACCAGCGCGTCGCGCGGGGGGCTGCCATCCATCATCCCCACGATCAGCGAGTACCCCCACTGATAGATCAGCACGGTCGGCGTGATGACCAGCGCCGACAATAGCCGCGTCAACGACCACCAGCGCAACTGCGTAGAGGCAGGAATCGAGTCGGTCACGCGAACGCCTTCCGCAGCAGTTCGAGGCTCTTGGGGATCGCCGTCAGCGGGTCTTCATTCCCTTCGAATTCGAGCGAGACATAGCCACGATAGTTGTGCTTCTTGAGCATTGCGGCAATGCGCGGATAGTCGAGGTCGAGCGTGTACCACTTTCCGCCGCCGTAATAGGTCTTGGCCTGGACGAGGATCGCTTTGGGAGCGAGCTGCTCGAGCCGGTCGTACGGGTCTTCCAGGAAATTCCCCGTGTCGAGCGTGACTTGCAGCCAGGGCGAGTCGATGGCATTCGCGATGCGCATCACCCCTTCAGGCGTGCGGCCCAGCCCCCAGTGGTTTTCCAGCCCGAGCACGACGCCGCATTCCGCAGCTTTGGGCAGGAGTTTCTCGATGCTGTCGATCACCCAGCCGAAGCCATCGTCATCGGTGTAGCCCTCGAGGCGGGGTTCGATGCCGCGGGCCTTCATCAATTCGTCAAAATCCTTGATCGTGCCCCAGCGACCCGTGTTGATGCGGATCGTGGGGATCCCCATTTTGTAGGCCCATTCAATGCAATCGAGAGTGTGGTCGATATTCTTTTGACGTTCGTCTTTGTTGGGTGAGACAAACCCCTGATGCGTCGAGAACCCGCACAGGTCGAGTCCCAGTGAAAACGCCTGCCGCTTAAGCTGCTGCAGGTATTCGTTGGAGGTGTCGCGCATCTGCCGGTGCAGAATCTCAACCCCGTCGAACCCCATCTCGGCAGCCTTCTCGATGCACGTTTCAATCTCGACGCGCTCGGGCCGGAATTGCCAGAACGAGTACGTGGCGACGGCGAAGCGGTTGCGGGGCTTGCTTTTCGTTGGTGGTTTGTCATCTCCGCACGCGACGCCGCCCGCAGTTGCCAACACACCCGCAATGGCTGCTGCGCCGACCGATGTCAGAAAGTCGCGACGATTTGACGGGGACATACACGACTCCTGAAAAACGGCGATCAAAGGACGCAACAACCCTCGTTCCCAAGCTCCGCTTCACGCGAGCGACAGCGAGCTCGTCCGTCGCTTCCACAATTGATGATGCGAAGCGGAGCTTCGGACAATGCGTTCCCAAGCGGAGCTTGGGTGGGTGCGGGTTGGTGATTCGGAATGCCCTGGAATCGCGACAATCCGCGTGTATTCTTGGGTTTTATCGCGCGTTGAGCACGTCCCCGATAATACGCGAAAGCCCGTAGAAACCGCTACTCACGGGT
>SIAF01000238.1 GCA_009691905.1 Planctomycetaceae bacterium
ACAAGGTTAAATCCGTGCAATTCCAAAACTATTTGATAAGTCATGGCACTACACTATTGTGTCAGAACACTCACGACACCTAAAATTCCTGCGGTTTTCGACAAATCTGCACGTCAGCGCCACGCGCAACTGTCGAAGATGGGTCAGAGCGTCGATCAGGATTGGGCGTCGATAGCGCAGCGAGCATTGCGCACAGCCGCCAGGTCGCCAGCCAACTTGACAGCGATGGCCCCGTCGCGCGCAAGACGCTCAACACGGGGCAGTTGTGTTTCGCCACCCCACGGGGCCATCGCTCGACTGTATTGCACGTCGTGTCGCGCGACGCATGAGGCCGTAGACTGCGAGTCACGCCGCTGTCTCAGGCATTCGCTCTGACCCCGGCACCCGGCGCACCGTCCATTCGGCTCGTCTTCCCGGCGGTTTCCTACAAAATCCCAGGACCTTTGACGTCGATCCCCTTGAGCATCATCTTGAGTTGTTCGACGTTGGGTGAGATTTCGAACGCGGCAGCGCGGCTCACGTATTCTTTCGTGACGAAGTGATACAGGCTGTCATTGAACATCTGCATCCCGTCGTCCTTGCCGATTCGCATGGCGTCGAACAGCTTTTCGTCTTTCTCTTCGAGAATCAATTTGCGAACCGTGCCATTCATAAGCATGATTTCGACGATCGGCACGCGCTTGGGAGTGTCGCGGATCGTGGGCAGCAGCTTTTGAGCGACGATCGCTTTGAGGTTGAAACTCATGCTGCCGCGCAGGGCGGGGTGCATTTCGCGAGGAAACAGGTCGAGAATACGGCCGATGGTCGACGGGGCGCTCGAGGCGTGAATCGTCCCGAACACGAGGTGCCCCGTTTCGGCGGCGTGCATGGCGGTTTCGAAGGTTTCCATGTCGCGCATTTCGCCGACGAGCATAATGTCGGGATCCTGACGCACGGCGTGCTTCATGGCGATTTTGAAGTCTTTCACATCGACGCCGACTTCGCGCTGGTTGATCAGCGCCTTGTCTTCGGTGTACACGAATTCGATGGGGTCTTCGATCGTCAGAATGTGGAGCCGCTCGTTGTGATTGATGTAGTCGAGCATCGACGCGATCGTCGTACTCTTGCCCGAACCGGTGACCCCCGCCAGCAGGACCATGCCCTGATCGAAATGGCACAGGGTTTCGATGACTGGCGGCAGGTACAAGCCCTCGAAGTTGGGAATGCTGCGTTCGACCTTACGGGAAACCATGCCGGGGTTGCCCATTTGAATCAGCAGATTCACGCGAAACCGCCAGGGTTCTTTTTTTCCCTGGTCGTTCTCGTATTCGACGACGTGGGCGAAGTCGGCGCCCCCTTCTTCGTAGAAAATCTGCAACTGGCGTTCGTCCATCATCGGCAGAATCAGCCGCTTCATTTCCTCTTCGTTGATGGCCGGCATGTCGAGCTCGCGCAGGCCCCCGCGCACGCGGATCGTCGCCGGCTTGCCGACTTTCAAGTGCAGGTCCGACCCGCCGAATTTGATCAGCGCTCGAAACAGCTTGTTGATTTCCAGCTCGACGCGGGCCTTGTTCAGTCCTCCCAAACCGGCACTCGACGGGGCAGCAGGGGCGGCGTGAGCCATCGGACGACTCCCAGAGAAATCTAAAAGAAGAGAAGCAGCAACGGGAAACCAATCAACCCGCAACGCCGGTCAACGACCGGCAACTCCACCTATGATATGCGGATTTCGGGGGAATGGTAGGCCAGAGGCACCTACGTCGCCGCCGCAAAGCCCCCCAGCCGCACCGGCACGCCCCGCTCGGCGAGGTACCGCTTGGTTTCGGGAATCGTATATTGACCGTAGTGAAAGATGCTGGCGGCGAGCGCCGCACTCGCGCCCCCCTGGGTCAGCACCTGATACAGGTGCTCGGGGCAGCCCGCCCCGCCGCTGGCAACCACCGGGATCTGCACGGCTTCGGCGACCGCCTGCGTGATCTCCAGGTCGTAACCGTCCCGGGTGCCGTCGGCATCCATCGACGTCAGCACAATTTCACCCGCGCCGAGGGCTTCGATGCGACGAACCCACTCGAGCGCCGGCAGTCCGGTGGCGACGCGACCGCCGTTGATGAAGACTTCCCAGACTTCGCGTCCGTCTTTCGTGACCCGTTTGGGGTCGACGTTGACGACGATGCACTGGCTGCCGAATTTCAACGCGGCCTCGCGGACGAAATCGGGGTTTTTGACGGCTGCCGAATTGATCGAAACCTTGTCGCACCCGGCGTTGAGCAGCGTGCGAATGTCGTCGATCGTGCGGATGCCGCCCCCCACCGTCAGCGGCATGAACACCACGTCGGCCGTGCGGCGCACCACATCCAGCAGAATTTCCCGCTGTTCATGGCTGGCGGTGATATCGAGAAACACCAGCTCGTCGGCCCCCTGTTGCTCGTAACGGGCGGCGACCTCGACCGGGTCGCCGGCGTCGCGCAAGTTCAAAAAATTGGTCCCCTTGACGACGCGCCCGCCATGCACGTCGAGACAGGGAATAATCCGTTTGGCAAGCATATTCGATGACCGATTCAAGCACGCGGGGGCGCCTCCCCCCGAAAAACGCCTCCTGAAACGACTCTAGGGGAAAGGACTGACGGCGGGAAGTCATGCGGATTCTGCTTGACCGGCCTTACGCCCGAGGCGTAAAATCCTGGATTGGATCGTCTCAGTGCGCAGGATGGCGTTTCGGTTGGGCGTCTTAACCATCGGATCATCGGCCGGATCATCGGAATAACCGGCACCTCCAGCGTCGGCGGCCCCCAGGTGCCGTCGGTGATTGGGGAATGTCGATCTTACGAATAATCGCTGCTCGACCGTTACATAGTCTCATTGGGGCGTATTCTCAATGGGCCGAAATCACACTGGGCCGCACTCTCTCCGGGAACATCGTCGATGCACATTTCGGGAAAGATTCTGGCGTGGCTGGTCGTGATCGGCGGAATGGCGGCGATTTTTCTGTCGGCCCAGGCGCTGGCGATTCGCAATGGATGGATGACACAAGCCCAGAAGAACGAGGCCGCTTTCGTCGCGAATCAGCAGCAAATCCAGATCAAGACGCGCGAGCTCGAAGCCAAGCGCGTCGAACTGGCCCGAACCATGCTGGGTTGGGATCGCTTCTGGCCGCTCGCGCAGGCCACGATTCGTCAGGGCGAGTTGACGCTCACTGGAGCGATCAGCGGCATTCAGGTGGGGCAGACGATTTACGTGTTCGCGTTCGGCGAGACGGGCGATTCGAAATTTCTCGGAGAATTCAAGGTGACGAAGGCCGCCGATCAGGCCGCCGCCGCTCGCCCGAACTGGTTTCTGCGGGTCGGAGATTTGACCGAGGGGGTCTATCAGGTTCGCGTGCGAACGGCGATACCCAATCAGTTTCAGACGCGGCTGGGCGAGATCGATCAGCATTTGCTGGCAGCCGACCTGGTCGTCTCGAACAACGAAATCGAACTGGCCCGTCAGGGGCAGTTGATCGGCCAGACTGACAAGCTGATTGCCGGCCGCCTGTCAGAGATCAACGGTGCCCCCGACCTCGAAGGCAAGAACCTGCCGGACGTCAACATCAAGGGATTGATCGCGGCGATGTCCGATGAAGAACAGGCACGCAACGTGGCGTTGCTCCAGGCCGACCGTCTGCAGCGGGCCTTGAAGCTTGCTCGCGAGCAGTTTCAGGAAACCGTCAAGGCCAACGCAGAGCTGACGAAGGCGCTGCCGCAGCCGAATTCGATCGAGTCGAACCTCGGCGCCGCAAAGCGTTAGGCCCGGTGTCGACTTAGGCCCGGCGAAGACTTTGACGGATCGTGCCTTTCCTATGGGCGTGTACGACCGCGATTACTATCGCACCGACCCTGCCGGCTCAGGCCTGATGGGGGGGGTTGCGCCGGTCTGCAAGTGGCTGATCGCCGTCAATATCGGCGTCTACGTCCTGCAATTGCTGGCATTCGACAATGTGACGAGCTGGCTCGATCTCAATCCCGAGCGGGTGGTCAAGCGCTTCGAAGTCTGGCGGTTGGTCACTTCCGCCTTCCTGCACAGCCAGGATCTCTGGCACATTGTGGGGAACATGTTCTTCCTGTGGATTTGCGGCCGCAACGTCGAACCGATTTACGGCCGGTGGGAGTTTCTGCGGTTTTACCTGGCGGCGGCGGCTTTCTCGGGCGCTTGTTTTGTCGCATTCGCGTACGTGATCGGCCAGATGACCCCTGCGATCGGCGCCTCGGGGGCCGTGATGGCCGTGGTCATGGTCTGCGCCCTGTATTACCCGACGCAGCAGATCATGCTCATGTTGCTGATCCCGGTGCCGCTGTGGGCCTTGGTCTGGATCTATGCGATCTACGACCTGCATCCGGTGCTGCTGGAACTGGGGGGCCGCGAGCCGAACAGCGGCGTGGCGAACATCGCCCATCTGGGAGGCTTCCTGTACGGCTATCTCTACAAGAAGTTCGACCTGAGATTCAGCCGGCTTCTGGGAGACCTGTCGTGGCCCAAGCTGAAGCAACTCGTTCGCAGCCGTTCGGTTCGCCGCAACTCGGACGTTCGCTTGTACGAGCCACCCGAAGAGCGTCGGACCAAGGCCGATCTCGAACGCCAGGTCGATGAGATTCTCGCGAAAATCAGTGCCGAGGGTG
Source organism: Planctomycetaceae bacterium (assembly GCA_009691905.1). Taxonomy (GTDB): domain Bacteria; phylum Planctomycetota; class Planctomycetia; order Planctomycetales; family Planctomycetaceae; genus SIAF01. Next base: position 4,632 of record SIAF01000238.1, read on the forward strand.
AAGCGAGCCTGACCGACTCTGAACGCAACACTCTCAAGGAAGCCAGCCGTCGCTATAAGCGGCGTTGACGCGCCCCGGCGAGCGGGGGGCGTCCCCGGCGCGCCGGGGTTTCTCCCGCGTTGATCGAACGCAGTGCCGTCGTGACTCGCACAGCGCGTACCATCGGCGGTCGCCTGGCGCCTGCCGGTGCTGCGAATCACGCGCCTGATGCCACCTCGCTTGCCCGCGCGATTTGACGTGCGTTACAATTCGTTTCTGCGAATTCACAGGGTTTCTCATCCTGAGTGCGAGGTGTCGGCAATGCGGCGGACTGGTTTCGGCGTGCGTAGCGTGGTGTTACTGATCGCGATGGCTTGGGCAACGGTTGCGTCGGCCGACGTCGCCGACCTCATCCGAACCATTCGCACGGTCGGGCCCGAAGGCCAGGGGAATGTCGCGGCAGCGAAGGCCTGGAAAGAGCTGGCGGTCGCAAAGCCGGTCGCACTGCCCGCCATCCTGGCGGGGCTGGATGATGCCAATCCGCTTGCGGCCAACTACCTGCGGAGCGCCGTCGAGACGATCGCCGCGCGGGAACTGGCTACAGGCGGCAAACTCCCCGCGGAAGAGCTCGAGAAATTCGTGCTCGATATCAAACACGATCCGCGGGCGCGGCGACTGGCGTTCGATCTGTTGACCCGTGTCGACAAGTCGGCCCCCGACCGCCTGATTCCCGGGATGCTGAGCGACCCCAGCGTCGAGCTGCGCCGCGACGCCGTCGAACGGCTGATTGCCCAGGGCAATGCGCAGTTCGACAGCGAGAAAAAGGCCGAGGCGAAAACGACCTTCGAACAGGCCCTCGTCGGCGCCCGGGACGACGACCAGGTGCAGTCGATCAAGAAACGCCTCGAAGAACTGGGCGAGAAAGTCGACTTGCCGAAGCACTTCGGATTTCTTTTGAGCTGGCGGCTGGTTACCCCCTTCGACAACACCGGCAACAAGGGATTCAATGTGGTTTACGCGCCCGAAAAGAAGCTCGATTTCAATGCCGAATACGAGGGAAAAGACCGCTTGAAAATCCGCTGGACCGAGCACGCCACCGACAACGAATACGGCATCGTCGACCTGTCGAAGGCCCTGACTCCGTTCAAGGGAGCTGTGAGCTACGCCACGACCGAGTTTGTCAGCGACAACGAGCAACCGGTCGACTTGCGTCTGGGCACCCCTAACTCCTGGAAGGTCTGGCTCAACGGCGAACTGTTGTTTGCCCGCGAAGAGTATCACCGCGGCATGACCCTCGATCAGTACAAGATGCGCGGCACCCTCAAGTCGGGCAAAAACGTCATTCTGGTCAAGGTCTGCCAGAACGAACAAACCGAAGAATGGGCCCAGCGCTGGCAGTTTCAGTTGCGCGTCTGTGACGCAACGGGAACCGCCGTGCTGTCGTCCGATCGCCGCACGGCCCAGGCAGCAGCATCAACCGCGTCGGAGAGCAACTGAAAGTGAACCATCGCATGCGCCATTTGAGCGTTCCCCTCGCCTGCCTGTTTGCCGTGGTCGGTCTCGCCGGTGCCGACTGGCCGCAGTTCCGCGGAGCCGACACGACCGGGGTCGCGCCGGACCAGAATGTCCCGGTCGAGATCGCCGGTTCGATCGCCTGGACGGCCGAGCTGTCGGGGCGGGGGCTGTCGGGCCCGATCGTCGTCGGAAACCGGGTGATTCTCAGTGCCAGCAGCGGCTACGCACAAGACCGCCTGCACGTGATGTGCTTCGACGCAAATTCGGGCGCGCCCCTGTGGGAGCGGCAGTTCTGGGCCACGGGCCGCACGCTGTGCCACCCCAAAATGTGTAACGCGACGCCGACGCCGGCCAGCGACGGCAGTCGGATTTTTGCGTTGTATTCGAGCAACGACCTGATCTGCCTCGATCTCGACGGCAACTTGCAGTGGTTCCGCGGGCTGACGCACGATTACCGCAATGCCAGCAACAGCCTCGGGATGTCGTCGTCGCCGGTCGTGATCGGCGATACGGTCATCGTGCAGGTTGAAAACGACAGCGAATCGCTGGCCCTGGGCATCGACGCGGCGACCGGCGAAAACCGCTGGAAGCACGAACGCCCGGTGCTCTCGAACTGGACGTCGCCGCTCGTCTTGCGCGGCACGTCGCGCGAGGACGATCTGGCCATTTTGCAATCGGGCAATGGACTGACCGCGCTGCGGCCCTACACCGGCGTCGAAGTCTGGAGCTTTGACGAACCGTGCTCGACGATCCCCTCGACCGCGGTCGCCGACGGCGTGCTCTATGTCCCGTCCAAGGGTTTGACCGCGCTCAAGCCGGGGGCCGACGGTGCCGCGCCCAAAGTCGTCTGGCAATCGAACAAGCTGGCGCCGATCACCCCCAGCCCGCTGATTTATGAGGGTCGCGCGTACACGATCGGCGGAGGCGGCGTTTTGAGTTGTGCCGAACTGGCAACCGGCACTCCCGCCTGGCAGATGCGGTTGCAGGTCACGGATGGCGAAAAAACCTCGCAAGGCATGTTCAGTGCCACGCCGATTGCCGCTGGTGGTCATGTGTACTTCGTCAACGAAGACGGTCTGGTGATGGTCGTCAAGGCGGGAGGCGAAAAAGGTGAGATCGTCGCCCATTACGACTTCGGGGAAACGATTCTAGGAACGCCGGCGATCGCCAACGGCGGGCTGTATTTGCGAAGCGACAAACATCTCTGGAAAGTTGCAAAGAAGTAGCGACCTGCGTTGTCATGTTGAGCATTCCGCAGCTTGCCTCTTCGCGTTTGTCAACTACTTTCACTTGGTGCATTTTCAGCGCACCTTCCCGTCCCATTCAACTCGATCGCATTCACCAATGACCGCACAAGCTGCAGTAATCGTCGGCGCCGGCAACCATCGCTATCGGCCGGTGCCCGGCTGGCCGCACCTTCCCGTCGGCTGGTCGTTCGTCGAGGTCGTCGGCGTGGCCACCGACGCGCGTGACCGCGTGTTCGTCTTCAGTCGCAGCGAACACCCGGTGATGGTTTTCGAACCGGACGGGACGTTCGTTCGCTCGTGGGGCGAAAGCCAGTTCGTCCGGCCGCACGGGATCACGATCGCGCACGACGGTTCGGTCTTCTGCACCGACGATCGCGATCACACCGTCCGCAAGTTTACGGCCGAGGGTGAATTGCTGTTGACCCTCGGGACGCGCGGCAAACCGACCGACACCGGCATCAACGGCCTCGATTATCGCACGATCGTGCGGCCCGCGGGGCCGTTCAACCTGCCGACGAACGTGGCCTTTGCCCCCGACGGCAGCCTGTACGTAACCGACGGCTACGGAAATTGCCGGGTCCATAAGTTCACCCCCGAGGGGCGACTGTTGTTCTCGTGGGGTGAACCGGGAAGCGGTCCGGGGCAGTTCAATTTGCCGCACGGCATCGCCGTCGATCGCCAGGGGCGGGTGTACGTCGCCGACCGCGAGAACAGCCGCATTCAGATTTTTACGCCCGATGGGAAGTTCGCGTCGGAGTGGACCGACACTTCGCGGCCGATGCAAATCTTTTTCGATCGCGACGGGACCGCCTTTGTCTGCGACGTGGGCTGGAAGGCCGGGGTGTTTGCCTGGCAGACGGCACCGGCCGGAAAGCCGCGCGGCGCATACGTGAGCATTTTCGACCCGGCCGGCAAACTGCTATCGCGATTCGGCGGGAGCGACGACCCCTGCGCGCCGGGAGACTTCTTTGCTCCGCACGACATTTGCGTCGACTCGCAGGGGGCGATTTACGTCGGTGAAGTCGTGATGTCGGCGGGCGGATACCAGGGAAAAGTGCCGGCGACGTGCCACGCGATTCAAAAGTTCGAGCCGGTTCGCGAGTGAAGAAACCCGAATCCGCGGCCCTACGCCATTACGAGGTCACCTTCGGAATACTCGCGAGACTGCGGCTCTTCCAAATTGACGGAATCAATCGGATCAAAGTGCATTTCCAGTTCCGCGTTTGTGATGTTCTTTCCGGCTGCGAACATCTCAAAGTATTTTCCCTCTGCGGGACAGAAGAGATTGGCTGGATTGTTGTGATTGAGCGACTGCTCGATTTGGATTTTTACGGCTTGCACGAGTGATTCTGCCGCTTCGCGCTTCGTCTCGCCATTTCCGCAAATGTCGAACTCAAGGCAGTGTGCCACCCAATCGCCTTCTTCAAGATAAAATACGATGTGAATTGGAACTCTCAGGATTTTCATGGTCGAACCCATCCGGTTTGAAATAAGGAGGCATACGGGATCCGTCCATGATCTGCCGTGTCCTTTATCCCTTATCGGCTGTGGGAGACTTAGATAACGGGGGCCGTAAACCCAGTCAAGCTGGTCGTCTTGACCCTGACAAATTCAATTATGGAACCGGCGTCAATGATTTGTCAACGAAAAGCCAATCAGCTAAATGGCTTGCGTGCATTGCGACACTCGCATGTTCAGACAATCGTGCAAACCGGCGGGCGAGATCATCCGTGATGATTTGCGTTGCTTCCCCCCCTCCGGGGTAATCCCGGCATGAGCGGTCGAAGTCTCTTTCAGGTGATCACGGATGAGCGAACCCCGCAAGAAACCCGGATGGGCCGTTCTGGACGACCGCGGTACTGCTCGTGCTGCTATTGATCCCACTTACGTCAATTTAGCGCCCCACCCCGAAAGTGCGATCGGCGCTCAAGATTTACCACGACCCGGCGGTAACGCCAATGGACTCGCCGCGCGGCTGCCAAGCTGACTGCCATTTTGGGTATGATCGGCTGTCACCCTGCCACTTTGTCTCCGCGACAATCGCGGCAAGCAACTCGCGGGCCGAACGATATTGGGAATGTGCCCTTTTCCCGTGCCAGTCGACTCAGCGATGGCGCTTCACCATTGCGCGTCGCCACCGGACCGCAAGCGACTTGAACAATCGTTTCCACCAGGATTTTCGCCGCCGATGCCCGATGCCGCTCGCTGGCATGAGCGACCAGCGCATCATTGGGCTCCACATCGCCGTGCCAGCCACAGTGGCAGGTCATGTGCATCTGTTTACATGGCGCATGCTCTTTGGCCTTGAGAGCCTTCCCGCATGCAGGACAATTGCCGATGAGGACGTGCGACACGATGCCCCCCATTTCGTGCACTTTCGCGGACGGCATAGACGGGAACTGGCTGCGAGCTGAGCCGTTACCGGCCGAGAGGCGATGTGGCGCCATGTTCATTGTCGCCAAGACGTCCCAACAAACGCAATAGGCCGTCCAGAATTGTCCAGGGACTCGGCGGACAACCGGGGATGTAGAGATCGACCGGCACGACGCTGTCGGCGCCGTTATGGACTTCGGGGAGGTCGATGAAGGGTCCACCCGAAATGGCGCACGCTCCAACGGCGATGACCAGTTTGGGGGCGGGCACGGCGTCATAGGTCTTTTGAAGAGCGATCCGCATGTGTTCAGTCACGGGGCCGGTGATCAACAGGCCATCGGCGTGCCGTGGGGAAGCGACAAATTGAATGCCGAACCGACTCAGGTCGAAGACGACTGTATTGAGAACGTTGACATCGGCCTCGCAGGCATTGCATCCGCCGGCGCTGACCTGCCGCAGCTTGAGCGAGCGGCCAAACAAGCTTTTGAGCTTGTCGTCGAGGGCGGCGGCGAGCTGCTGCAGGTCGCCGTCCGTGCGGACCAGCCCCTCGCAGGTCCGCGATGCGAGGCGGTAGTCGCTCGTGAACCCGATCGCTCCGACGGGACAGGCTTCCAGACAGTCGGAGCAGAACAGGCACCGTCCCATGTCGAGATGAAGCTGATCGCTTTTGAGGTCAATAGCGCCCGTGGGACAGGCCGAACGGCACTCGTCGCAGGGCGCGGGACACCGGGACGAATCGATCATCGGCAGGCCGCGAAACCTCTCCGGCAGGGGAGGCGGCGGCTGGTCCGGATAGCCGGCCGTGCGATAACCCTGCTGCAACCGTTCGCGGAGGACGTTGAACATGACCAGCTCTCGTAAAGGCGAATTCGCCAGAATTCGGAATTTTTGCGTCCGGTCCGAACTCTGGCGAATTCGGTTACTGCAGCACGCTACAAATCGTGGCCGCAGTACGACAGGTTGAAACTCTTGTTACACAGGGGGAAATCGGAAATCTGCTGGTCGCGAAGGGCCATCATCAGGCCGATCCAGTTGTGGAACGACGGATCCACGACCTTGTAGCGGGCGAAGCGGCCGTGCGGGTCGGTGATGGCGACGTGGCAAATTCGGCCGCGCCAGCCCTCGACAAGCGACGCCACCAGTGAATTGGCCGCCAGGGGCCCGGCGGCGGCGCGAATCGGCCCGGGATGGAGCGTGTGCAGGTGCTCCAGGACGAAGGCGCCGGACCGCTCGATCTCCAGCCAGCGGACGTAGGCTCAGACCTCCTGATCTAGGGTTGTGAGTTTCTAGCGTTGGGAGTGAGCGAAGTGGCTTGATTCGTAGGGCATTCGTGGTCTCGCGGATGGAGAAGGGGAATTCAGTCCTGCGGAAAGAAAAATGGTACCTTCAACCTCTGCT
>SIAF01000239.1 GCA_009691905.1 Planctomycetaceae bacterium
ACCTGTTTGGTCTCCCACCTCGCAATCCGCATTCAATTCCAGCACCGCATCATCCATGATGACGCGGCTTGTACTTCACCCCGGTGTCACTCGCCAAGATCAAAATCCAGCACACAACGGGTTGGACGAATGTTTACTGGTGGTTCGTCGTAACCCATTCTATCGCAGTTGGTTCGAACGACGCCTCTCCATTGATTGCCAAGTTTTTTCGAAAAATCGAATTCGTGCGATCGTGCGCCTCGCGCGACGGGGAGAAACAGGGGGGATGGTAGAAACCCCGGCGCGCCGGGGACACCCCCCGCTCGCCTTTGTGAATTTTGACCCCCAGAAAAACGTTGTTTTCGGCCGGTTTCTGCAAAGTCGCCTTTCGAAAGTGCCGGGTTTCTCTCAGATGTTCACCGGTTAACCGTGACTATCTGAGAGAAAACAGCCAGGATTTGATGGTTTTTCCTCAGATAGTCAACTTTTTTTCGCGACACCCTCTCGACAAAACTGCCATATCTGGAAACAAACTCACCGTTTGGCATGCCATTTTGGAAGAAACCGTATGGTGATCGCGGATACGTGGAACATTGCGTCCAAAGACTGCTTGGCAACGGAACGGACTACGACAGCGCACCGTACGTAGGTCAGCCTTTCCAGGCTGACGGAACCATGCTGACTTCAGAGGCATCGGACCGTCCGCGTCAGGCTGGAAAGCCTGACCTACATAAAAGTGCGCTGTCGTACCGAATCCAGGTGATGGAATCCGGGCGATTACCCCGTTGGTTGTTGCAGGCGTTAGCACTCATCACGCGGAGCGATGATGACTACTTTAAAGTAGTCTTCATCGCTCCGCGTGAAGAGTCTCGCGACGTTGCGCTGTGATTGCGGGCACTCGCAAAGTTCACATCGAATCGGCCGCCCTGTATTTTACCACGCCGCGGGGTACCCCGATAAGACTGCGGTGCGCAAATCTGGAAAAGACAAATCAAAATAGTGAGCGGCCCCGTAGCGGTGGCTTCCAGCCGCCGTGAGTGTTCGAGGGTCCAAACCGCAAACCGGCGGCTGGAAGCCGCCGCTTCGACCGCGTCATTCACATTCGGGCCTGCGCGAGTTCTCGATCGCGATGATCAACAAACGTTCGATACCAGGCAAAGCGGGACGTGCGCCCGACGCCGCACGTATCGGGTGTGCCAGTATGGCAATCAGATGACGCGGCACCCGGTCAGTCGACGTACAGAAATTCGCTGGCGTTGAGCAGCGCGTGGCAGAAGTCGACCACGGCGGCGCCGCGGGCAGGGTCGAGAAATCGCGGAAAGTCCCGAGGCACCAGCACCGGCTCGCCGGCGGCCCGGCGGCCTTCGGCCAGGATCTGTTGCTCGTTCAAAAACAGCGTCGCTCGTTCAATTTCGGCGGCAACCGGCTCGCGTCCGAACGCCAGTCGATACCCGTCGACGATCACCTGTTCGGCGACGGCGTGCGGGCTGCGCAGCAGCAACCGGCCGGCAAGGCTCTGCGCGTAATCGAGCACCAGTTCACTGTTGAGCAGCATCAACGCCTGCGGGGCGACCGTGGTTTGGGTTCGGCGGGCACAGCTTTCGTGCATGTCGGGAAGGTCGAACGCCTCGAGCAGCGGATACGGTAGGTTGCGCTTGGCGTGAATGTAAATCGATCGCCGTTGCCGATCGAAGGGGTTGGCCGAGACTTTCCATGCCTCACGCTTGCTGAAATCGCGCGGGAGTTCGGGATAGACTGAGGGTCCCTGGACGTTCGGGTTCAGTTGCCCGGAAACGGCCAGCAGCGCATCGCGCAGCGACTCGGCCGGCAACCGTCGGCGGGGAAAGCTGGCATACAGCGACGCACTGATTTCGCCGGCCCTTCCCGCATCGGCAGCGGCGATCGAGCGGCGATCGCTCGCCTGTCGATACGCCGTCGACGTGACGATCAGGCGATGCAGCCGCTTCAGGCTCCAGGCACCTCCTTCTCCCCCCCTTAGGAAGGGGGGGTTAGGGGGGGTCGCATTGCCTGCCGATTCAACCTCACTTGCAAGTTCAGCCGACCCCCCCTGCCCCCCCTTCCTAAGGGGGGGAGAGCTCGTCGGCGACACGAATTGGGCCGCGAGCCAGTCGAGCAGTTCGGGGTGAGAAGGGGGCGGCGACTGCGTCCCGAAATCGTTGCCGTTCTCGACCAGTCCGCGCCCGAAGTGCCCCTGCCAGATTCGGTTGACGATGACTCGTGGAACCAACGGATGCTGCGAATTGCTCAACCAGCGGGCCAGTGCCGACCGCCGGCCCGACGAATACGGATGGGGGGCCGACACGATGGCGTTCGACGCCCCGTCGGGCATGAGGACCGTCAAAAAACCGGGCGCGACTTCAACCAGCGGCTTGTCGTAGCTGCCCCCGGCCAGCAGATACGTCGGCGGAGGCGTGGCTTCAATTTCGCCGGCCACCATACCGGTCAATTCTGTCGGCGGCTGGGGGCGTCGCTGTTCGATCTCGGCCAGCAGCCGCTTCAATTCAGTGCGTCGCTGCTGTTGGTCTTCGGTGAGGTGCGCGACGAGTTCGGCTTCTTTGATCTCGATCTGCCGTTCGGACCAGAAGGCGAGTTGGCGCTGCATGGTGGTGCGATTTTCGGCGGCCGCGTCGAGTGCATCCAGCACAATTTGCGGGAACTTCATCCGCTTATCGCCCGATGCCTTGACGCGCGCCTCGAACTCGAGCCGCTGCAACTCGTCGCGCAGCGGCGCCGAAAGGGCGAGCCACTCGTTCGAAGATTCACGGTACGCGGCAAGCTGGGCCGGCGTCCCCAGCGGCGCCTGCTCACGGCGGATCAGCCCCGCGAAAAACGCCTGCAAGCGGTAGAAATCGTGTTGCGGCAGCGGATCGAACTTATGGTCGTGGCACTGCGCGCAGCCGATCGACAACCCCAGAAACGCCGCGCCGACGTTGGCGGTCAGGTCGTTGAGCGCGTCCTGCCGCGCCAGAAGAATGTTCGAGGCGTTGCTCTCGTCAGGCCACATCAGCGTATAACCGCTGCCGATCACCGCCTGCGGATCGTCGGGAAACAGTTCGTCTCCAGCGATTTGCTCTTCGACGAAGCGGTCGAACGGCTTGTCGGCATTGAACGCCGAAACGACGTAGTCGCGAAACTTCCAGGCATGAGGCCGGAGCGGGTCGGCGTTGTAACCGGCCGTTTCCGCATAGCGAACGACATCCAGCCACATCCGTCCCCAGTGCTCGCCGTAGTGCGGGCTGGCCAGAAATTGGTCGATCAGCCGTTCGTAGGCACCGGGTGAATCATCGGCAACGAACCGGTCGACCTCGTCGGGTGTCGGCGGCAACCCCAACAGGTCGAACTTAACCCGTCGCAGCAGCTCGCGACGGCCCGCCGCAGGAGCAAACGACAGATTTTCAGCTTCCAGTCGGCTCAGCAGAAAGGCGTCGATCGGGTTGGCGACCATGTCGGTTCGCCGAACCGCAGGCACGCTCGGCCTGACCACCCGTTGGAAGGACCAATGCAAAGAGGCCGATCGTGCCGGGTCGCCCTCTTCCGCGAGAACTCCGCCGGCCATGCTCGCCAGGACGACTGCCGACAAGGCCGGCAAAATCCAGAGCCGCCGACATGCCGCACTCGCCATAGGTTTGCACTGATTCATCTTAAGCGGCGGCGGGATGGGCCGGGTGTTGGCGACTCGTGCCGTTCAGCGAGGTCAAGTCGAAGGAGTTCATGTAGCCCACCATTCGGGTCGCACCACATCGGAACCCGGATGGTGGGCCTGCGCAAGCCGCTCAATGTCGACGCAACGCCCTGTCTGGTTCGAGACTGTCTTAAGAAAACGAAGGTCCGTAGTAGTTCTCGGCTTGCTTGTCCCACCCTGCATTCTACATTCAGTGACTAATCCGGGTTAGTCAACCTGGCTTTGTTCGGCGAGTCGAGTCGCTGCAATTCGCCGATCGCCTGTCGCGACCCGTGATCGCGTGCCAGTCGCAGATACACCAGGGCCACCCCCCGCTTTCCCGCGGCCCGGGCCTTCAGACCGCGCGCGAAATAGTCGTCGGCGGTCGGGGTCGATTCTTCGGCGCGCGGCGCGGCCGGTTTCGGGCGGTGGTTTTTTTCGGGCGATGCTTCGGGAACTTCGGGACGCCTGGCTTGTTCGGGGCGACTGGCAAGCACGGGTTCGGTGGCCCCCTGTTCGAGCAGTCGTTGAAAGGCGAGTTCAGCGCGAGGCTCGAGGCGAACGTCATCGCCGCGCAGTTTGCTGCGGCGCGCCGCCTCGAGCGATTGGCGGTCGAGTTCGTCGAAGTCATGAATCCAAGCATGGACGCTGACGCTGCTGCCCTCGGTCAGACGCCCGAAGTTGGTGTTCGTGCGAAACGGACCGTACGTCGTGCGCGACGACGCGCCGCGGCCGATCCCGCCGATTGTCGCTCGGCCGCGATCGGGGACCGAGACCGTCGTATCCACCGTGAACGATTCGATCACGGGTTGCTGGACGGTAATGTTCTGCGCGCCGAGGGGGTCGGCCGTCGATGCCGCGATCGCGGCGGCAAGAATTCCCCAGACGAGGTGTTTTCGAATTCGCGGCATAGATAGTCGGGCGCGTTCTCGGGCGGTCAGCGAGGTCCACAGGATGCCCGACAGGAATCGGCAATCGGCCTAGCATCCGGCAATCTCCCTATTGTGCGTCGGGGACGCTACGGTATCAAGTGCGATTCGCGAGGTTCGCGCCGCGACGGCCGTTCCTTGAAATCATCACCTTGTCGGACTAGCATCTCTCGGAGTGCGACTGGAATGTTCCTGGAACCATGATCCTCTCCGAATGAAGGAGTTTGCGATGCCGATTCAACCGATGCGGCGGTTTCCTCGATGGGCGGTGACGGTGGCTGCGCTATTGGCAATGGCGGCTAGCGTCGCCGCGGCCAAAACCGGCGGCATCTTATTCCCGGACTTCTCAAAACCGACGAAGGGAACGTACGCCGCGCCCGAAGGCGAAGTCGGCAAGAAGGCCGCGAAGGATGCTCCCTGGAGCACGACGACGCTGGCCTCGTCGATCATGGGCAAGCCGATCGAAGGCAAGACCACGACCATCGTAGGTGAAATCATCGACATGTCGTGCTATCTGCAGGTCGGCAAGCATGGCGACAAGCACCGCGATTGCGGTCAGAAATGCGTTCGCAACGGCCAACCGGTGGGCCTGCTCACCGAAGACGGCTCGGTTTACATGCTGATCGACGAAGAGCACAACCCGCGCCGCGACGGCCTGACCGATTTCCGCAAGCAGGCGATCGAAATGATGGCCTACGTCGTGACCGTGCATGGCACGCTGACCGAAGTCGATGGCCACAAGTCGCTGTTCGTGCAGGGCTCCGCAAAGGAATAGGGTCGGACGAGAAATCAGTCCGGCAAAGTAACGGACTCCGGAAATCGGACCGCAGCGCGGCAAACTGATTTTTTTGCGAACGAGTTCATCGTGAAAGGACGCGTTTCATGCGGAATCGGCTGCTCGTTGTTCTCGCAGTGCCGCTGGCGTTGCTCATGGCAGTGGGCGTCGTTCGCAGCGTTCTCGCCGAACCCGCTGCCGACACGCCCCCTAAGCCGCCACTGGGGCTGCCGGCTGTCCAATGGCCCGATGACAATCCCTATACTGCGGCGAAGTCTGAACTCGGTCGATTCCTGTACTTCGACAAACGGATCTCCAGCGACAACACGCTCTCGTGCGCGTCGTGCCACGAGACGGAAAAAGCCTTTACCGACAGTTCTCCGTTTTCGACCGGCATCGGCGGGAAGAAAGGGGGCCGCGGCGCTCCCACCGTCATCAATCGCGCCTACAGCACGCAGCAATTCTGGGACGGTCGCGCTGGGTCGCTGGAAGAGCAGGCCAAAGGCCCGATCGCCAATCCGATCGAGATGACGGCCGACAAAACCGCCGACGAGGCGCACGAGGCGGTCGCGCGGCGCTTGCGCGCTCTGCCGGGTTACGTGCAGCAATTCGACAAAGTCTTCGGCCCTAAAAGCGTCACGATCGACAACGTGGCGAAGGCCATCGCGACGTTCGAACGAACGGTGTACTCGGGGAATGCGCCCTACGACAAATACAATTCCGGCGACACGAAGGCCATGAGCGAAGCGGCCGTTCGCGGGATGAACGTGTTCTTCAACAAAGCGGCCTGCGATGCCTGTCACATCGGGTTCAATTTCACCGATGGCTCGTACGTCAACATCGGCATCGGAATGGATAAATCCCAGCCCGACCTGGGGCGCTTCGATGTCTCGAAAAAGGACGAAGACAAAGGGGCCTTCAAAACGCCGACGCTCCGCGAGATCGTGCAGACCGCCCCGTACATGCACGACGGCCGCTTCAAGACGCTCGAAGAGGTGATCGAACATTACGACAAGGGGGGCATCAAGAACCCGCAACTCGACGAGCGCATGAAGCCGCTCAACCTCTCGAAACAAGACAAGAGCGATCTCGTCGAGTTCTTGAAAGCCCTCAGCGGCGAAGGTTGGCAGGATAAGAAGTCTCCGAAAGAATTCCCCAAATAGCGTCGGTTCAAAAAGTGCAAAGACGATTGGTTTCGTGGTGACACGATCAGTTGCATTGCCTAATGCTGACCAATGCGCGGGACTCCCAGTTTCTACTCCTGAGCTGATTCAGGCGGCAGTGCTGACTCCTGTTTTCAAGCGGCGCTCGCATTCCGCTCCAGGAGCGTAACAGTCATCCGGAAGCGGGATTCCGATTCCGCGGCACTTTTACAAGTACGTTCCACCGCGTATGCTAGAACATATTGAAGCCAAAGTCGCAGCTTTGGAGTAGGACATCGTCAGGATGCGGCGCGAGGTGGCGGTATGACGAACGAACCTTTCCTGAGACCCCGTCTCACGGGACCACGCTTTGAGGGGCATGCAATCCCTCTTGAGCTTCTCAGTGACTTGGCTGTCCTCGAAGAAATGGTCATCGAGGTCGCAAAATGGCTCTATCTCAAGGAAAACCAGAGCCGTAAGCGTACTCCACGCGGCTTTACCGACGATATCGGTTTGAATCTCACGGCCGTGGAGGAGGGCAGCGCAGTTCCCGTCATCAATCTCGTCATCGCGAGCAGCCTGTTGTTTCCGTCGCAGAGTCCGGAGTACTTTGAGAAAGCACGAGATTGCATCATCAGCGCAATTGACGCGGCGGATCAAAACAAATCCATCTCCGAATATCTTCCCGACAGAGTGCTTGGATATTTCGACCGTTTCGGCCGCAGCCTGCGCGATGGTGAGGGAATTGAGTTCACACTTCCATCGTCTACCCGAACGGCACGACTGACAAAAGAAGTGCGCCGAAAGCTGATTCTCAAGTCGTTCAATGTGAAAGAACTCACCGAAGAAGTCACCGTTCACGGGTTGGTTCATGAAGCGGATCAGTCGGCCATGACGTTTCAAGTGCAATTGATTGACAACCGAAAGATTCCCGCCCCAATGGCGATTCAGCATTGGGATACGATTCTTGAGGCCTTCGCCGGCTACAAACAGGGTGTGCGCGTGCGACTGCAGGGGATCGGCAGGGTCGATCGGAGAGACCGCCTGCTGAAAATCGAATCCGTCGAGCACATCAGCATTCTCGATCCATTGGACGTACCCGCGCGAATGGACGAATTGAAGCTTTTGAAAGACGGCTGGCTTGACGGAAAGGGCGTCGCGCCGGTGTCAGCCCAGATCGACTGGTTTGCCGATGCCTTTTCAACACGTTATCCGGAAGATCTGCAACTTCCTCACGTCTATCCGACCGGCGACGGGAATGTTCAGCTGGAATGGTCGCTGAAGTCGCATGAAGCGTCGCTTGAAGTGAACCTCGATAAACACGAGGCGTACTGGCATGCGCTGAATCTGGCGACCAACGACGAAGCGGACATGCAACTGCAGCTCGACGACGAAAATGACTGGCTGCGATTGATCGAGACGCTGCAAAAATTGGGATGATACGCCGTCCAAACGTGGGGACGAGCGCCGAGAGCATAAGCACCCCGTTTTGTCGCTGGTCACAAGGCGTGTTTCCACGTTGACGAGTGACTTATACCGCAAACAATGACCGACGCAACACTTCTGTACCGTCAGGTGCATCCCACATTCATTCAGTCGGGCCGAGTGACCTCGCAGGTCTTTCGTCCGACACCCAAGGACGAGGGGCGTCTCTCGGCATACGATGGCGACCTGATCGACGCCAAGGCGTCTTGGCGGCATTACACGGAGACCTTGGGATTCAAATCGAATGGCGTGATGGCGTTGCTCGTTAAGGATTGCGAGGGCGAACAACTTCCGGTGATTTCCGATCCAACCCCTTTTCCCGAGCACGTCGTGATCGACTTCGCGGGATATAACGAGAAAGAGATTGTGAAGCGCAGCAAACGTTTGAAAGCTCGCGCCGAGTCCCACGGATGGCAGTACCGTCCCGAAGAGGTCACGTGAACCTTTCGACTGCTGGACGACAAGTCGCTTGGAAGGAGCCGTGATGCCGCGTTTGAAAGTCGCTGCCATTCTTAAAGATGGTCCCATTGGGACTGAAGTCGACCTGCGCGGCTGGGTGCGCACCAAGCGCGAGTCGAAGCAGGGGTTTGCTTTCGTCGAGCTCAACGACGGCAGCAGCCTCAAGAATGTCCAGGTGGTCGTCGATAAGTCGGTCCCCGGTTACGACGATTTCCTCAAGTTGCTCACGACCGGTTCGAGTATTCGCGTCGTGGGTGAAGTCAAAGCCTCGCCCGCCAAGGGGCAGTCGATCGAAGTGCATGCGCGCGAATTGACCGTCTACGGCACCGCCGATGCCGAGAAATACCCGCTGCAGAAAAAGGGGCACAGCTTCGAGTTCTTGCGGGACATCGCGCACCTGCGGCCGCGAACCAACACGTTCGGCGCCATCGCCCGCGTCCGCAACGCCGTTTGCGCGGCGATTCATGACTTCTTCCAGTCGCGCGGGTTTCTGTACGTGCATACCCCGATCATCACCACCAGCGACTGCGAGGGGGCCGGTCAGATGTTTCAGGTCACGACGCTCGATCTGGCGCGACTCGCCGCCCGGCAGCCGGGAGCGCCGACCGACATCGACTACGCGCAGGATTTTTTCGGCAAGCGCGCCTCGCTGACCGTCAGCGGGCAGCTTGAAGGCGAGACATTCGCCTGTGCCGTGGGAGACATTTACACCTTCGGCCCCACGTTTCGTGCCGAGAACTCGAACACGACGCGGCACCTGTCGGAGTTCTGGATGGTCGAGCCCGAGATGCCGTTCTACGACCTCAACGACAACATGCAGCTTGCCGAGAGTTTTATACGCGGCATCATACGCGCCGTACTCGAGCGCTGCCCGGACGACATGCAATTCTTCAACGAACGCATCGACAAGACGATTCTGGCGACGCTCGAAAACATCGTCAGCCATGACTTTCTGCGACTTTCGTACACCGAGGCGATCGAGATTCTCGAATCGTCAGGGCAAACGTTTGAGTTTCCCGTGAAGTGGGGGCTCGACTTGCAGTCCGAGCACGAACGGTATCTGACCGAGCAGAAGTTTCAGAAGCCGGTGATTTTGTACGACTATCCGCGAGCGATCAAATCGTTTTACATGCGCGCCAACGATGACGGCAAAACCGTACGGGCGATGGACGTGCTCGTCCCACGGGCCGGCGAAATCATCGGCGGCAGCCAGCGCGAAGAGCGGCTGGACGTGCTGATCGCCCGCGTTCAGGAGTGCCACCTCAACCCCGACGATTACTGGTGGTACCTCGACCTGCGCCGCTACGGCACCGTGCCCCATGCCGGTTTCGGCCTGGGGCTCGAGCGGATTCTGCTGCTGCTCACCGGCATGACCAACATCCGCGATGTGATTCCGTACCCGCGCACGCCGAAACATGCTGAGTTCTGATATTACTCGTCGAGCGTGGCAAACAGCGTACGCAGCTTGAGCTTGAACCCCGGCAGCACCTTGCCACCGGTCAGCGTTTGATTCTCGGCGAGCGTCGTGCTTTCGTCGGCGGCAGTAAATACAGCCACAGTGCGTTTCCGCGGATCAACGAACCACACCAATTCAACACCGGCCTGGAAATACTCCCGAAGCTTTTGCTGCATTTCATTCGGCGTATTGCCGCGACTCAAAATTTCGACGGCCAGGTTGGGCACCAGCCGCGGAATGGGCTTAACGGGAACCTTTCCGCCCGGCAATCGACGCCGATCGACGAATGCCACATCGGGGATTCTCACGAGTCCCGTGGCCAATTTCACCATTCCCGCTTCGCCGGTAACGCTCCCAAGTCGGCGCGGCATCACGAAGACATTCAAGTACGTCAGCAGCAAACCGGCCAAGTACGATTCTTCGTAGCCCACGTCTTTCTCCACGAGAATGCCATCAACCAGTTCACATAGTCGATCTTCGCGACCGAGAACACGCAGCACGTCTTTTTCCGTTGCTGTCCCCGGATGCGGCCTCGTTCGAATCCTCCACGCGGGCATTGGACCGAATCGCTCCGACAGATCAAACAGCGTGGGTGCCGTTTTCGTCCTCAGTATCTTTTTGACGATCGACAAATTTTCGCGTGCTGCAAGTTCAGATTCGAACATCAATTCGCCGTAGCCAGAATCCTTTTCCACCAGGATTCCGTCGACCAGTTCACACAGGCTGTCCTCGTGTTCGAGGATATGCAGCAGGTCCTTTTCCGTCGCAGTGCCAGGGTGAGGATTCGTGCGGATCCGCCAGGCAGGCATCGGTCCGAATTGTTCGCTCAAGTCAACCAGCGTCGGCACGCGCGACTTCTTGCGGCGTGGTTCACGAACGGTGGACATCGACGTTTTCTTCGAGGGGTTGACCTGCGGCCGGACGAATCGGCGAGAATGCTCATTTTATCGGCGACCGCAGCGCGATACCACGTCGGAATTCGTACAGCACGCCGGCCGTCAAAGTGGACCTGCAAAGGAAAGTATGCGGCGCCGCATGCAAAACGGCCCTTCAGGGGGCTCACGCCCTCGTTGTTACACACATCTCGACAGGAACACTGATTTGTTTGAGAATTCCGGGGTTCGGAGGATCGAAACTCATTCAGTTCCAAGGATGGAGCGCCATGATTGCAAGCTGGGTGGAGGAAGAATTGGCC
>SIAF01000240.1 GCA_009691905.1 Planctomycetaceae bacterium
CGGCGCCGAAAACATACCCCAAAATCCCTCTGCAATTTGCACGTCGAAATCACACGGCCATTCAACAGCACAAATAACCCTGAATTGCCGCACGAAAACAGCTTTCCCTTCTGAAAACCACCCACGAATTCTGGTGACGAGGCAGATTTCGGAACTGCTCAAGGCGGACGGGTTGGACATCGCACCGAACCACATCAGCGTCGTGAAGTCGTCGATGGTAGGGAAGGCCAAGCCGAACGGATCGGTCAACAAGTCGGGAGCGATCCGTGATGCCCTGAAGGCGCACCGCGACAAGACTCCGGGCGAGCTTTCCGAATTGTTGAAGGCGGACGGCTTGAAGGTCTCGGCCACCTATATCAGTACGATCAAGAGCAAGATGAAAACGAAGCGGAAGGCCAGGAAAGCTCGTCGCAAAGCCGCAGTCAGCTTCCCGGCCCCCGGCAACCGCCTCACACCGCTCAACGCTGCCGTCGACTTCATCAAGTCGGCCGGCGGGTTGGATGCAGCGAAGGCAGCTCTCGGGACAGTCGAGACGATTAGCAAAGCGCTGTAATGTCAGCCGCCAACAATCACTCGTCAGCCGGCACGCTGACGGCCTAACCGAAACCGCCCCTTGCGGGTGTCAATGACAGCCGGTTCCGCAACGGTCCCCAACGTACCGCCACGATGCCCGCCGAATAGTTCCGCAATTCCTTCTGGGGGCACCAGCATGGATTTTGAAAGCAATTGGCACGCGCTAATTCTCGGCGCCGGGTTCTCGGCGCCGTTCGGCCTGCCTGTAATGCGTCAATTCATGGGAAAGGCCAGGCGGCTGTATTTTGCGAACCACGGAGAAAATCCAAAGCTTGATGAATGCTACGAGGCAATGTTTTGCTTCGAGGATCAATGTCAAGCTGCATCGCGATACTTCAATCGAGACTGGGAGAATATCGAGGAACTGTACACTCAGGCCGATCTGCGGCGATTGATGTTTCGAGAGCAGCCAGCGGAGGATTTGTGCCGCAGAATCGCGTGGGCAATCTGGGATGTCTACCGACAGTGGTCCCCAAAACAACATCCACCAATCCATGACTTATTGACATTCGCGTCATCCGACGGTTTGAATCCGGCAATTATCACTACGAATTACGACGTGCTGTGCGAAATCGGAAAGAATGTGTCGATGCGGCCGCATGAACATCCCAAGCCCTCCGAGCAGGGATGGCGATATTACTACCCGGGATTTTGTATGCCTTGGAATTCTGAGGCCCACGAACTTTCGGAGGATGAGAGGCTCATTCTGTTGAATCATCGGACGAGCAACAACAAACAGATTTTCCCGATCATAAAACTGCACGGGTCGGTTAATTGGTTTCAGAAAGAACCAAAAGGCCCATATGTTGCACTCACTTCCGTCGGCGACACACAGGGGATGGTTTTCGGAGTGAATGAGAAGCAATTTCGAGTTGACGCGTTTGATTCACCGGCCATTGTCCCCCCAATGCTAGGCAAGGCGTCGGGCAATGCTGCAATTGCGGCACAATGGAAAGCAGCGGTCAAAGTCCTCAGCCGCGCACGGCGAGTGACTGTCATCGGCTATAGCTTTCCACAAACCGATGCTTTCATGTTGCGACTTTTGAGCGAAGGGCTTAAGGACAACGCCGATCTTGAGCAATTCTGTGTAATCGACAAGCGTCCATTTGAAGAATGGGCACCACTGCTTTCCAGGTTTTTCACGCCTGTAGCTCGCGATCAGAAGCTTTTGTTTATTCATTCAACCACTCTGTTCTTGCTGAATTACATTCGTGAGAGCGGTTTGGCCGAAAGACGCCCTCCGGTAGAGGGAGGCATTGGCTTAAAGCATTACTACATTCAATAACCACCCCGAACCCGCGCCACGATGGACGCGGGCCGGGATCACTTCCCCTTCGTTTTCGTGAGTTGGTACCCCAGCGCCGCCGCCAGCTTCTCAAATGCTGAACTCTGAATATGCGATCCCGACATGAACCGGCTGAGAACGGAGTGACGAACTCCGCTCTTTTCTGACAACTCGTAACCGAGCATCCCTGATTCTCGAAAGGCGCGTCGCACGGCATCCATCATGTCGATCGGTCGTTTTTTCTTGCTGGCCATTACTCCCCTTTCGTTGTGTTGTTCGGGTCATACGGTTGCGGTTTTAACTGCAGTCGGGCAGACTGGCGCGCGGCAGGGCAATTTCTCTTGGCAGGGGGGCTTGCGATGGTCGGCGTCGGTCCGATGGAACTGGTGATTGTTGCCGTACTCGGCCTCGTTTGTGTGGCCATGCCGATCGCTGCCGTCGTGATCGTGGTCGTCATGCTGAACAAGAAAAAACCGCCGGAGTAAGCCCCCAGCCGCCGCGCGATGTGACGGCCGGGGAGTGTTGTGGTTTCGGCGCCGGTCGGGCAGACTGGCGATCTGATTTGGTATTGCTGGGGGGCAATTCAATGGGCCAGCCGATGCACAAATTCTTCTGTCAGTGTGGGGCGGAATCTGAATTTTCCGACGCTGCATTAGCCAGTTTGATAGGCAAGCAAGTGAAGTGTCCGAATTGCGGGGCGGTGCAGACAATTGGCGATCCTGCACTGCCGTCGCCTCCACCAGCGAAGCCCCCGAATGACCGGCCATGTTGACCGGCCACCGGGAAACAAAAACCACCCTGAACCCGCGCCACGATGGACGGGGGCCGGCGTCGAAACGTCAACCGCTTCACTCGCGCCGCCAGGCTGACGATGACTTGGGCGTCACGAAGTATTACCGATAACGCGCCTCCGCGGTATCATCCCCTGCATGTCCATCGCATCACCAATCGCCGCCCGCCTGCTTCTCTCGCTGGCATTCTTCACAGCCCCGAAAGCCGCCCCGCAAGAACTTCGCGGAAAGGTCGTCTCAATCACCGACGGCGACACGCTGACCGTTCTCGATGCTGACAGCGTGCAGCACAAGATCCGACTTGATGGCATCGACGCGCCCGAGAAGGATCAAGCGTTCGGGGCTGTCGCACGGAAGGCGCTCGGCGACAAGGTTCACGAGAAAGACGTCCGGGTCGTCTGGCGCAGGAAACACCGCGGCCGCATCATTGGCGAAATTTACCTTGGCGACAGGAACATCAGCCGCGAGATGGTCGCCGACGGCCACGCATGGTGGTACAAGCGCTACGTCCCGAAGGCGAAAGACCTCGAAGATGCGGAGGCTGAAGCACGGAAGGAACGCCGCGGGCTTTGGGGGGACAAGTCGCCGGTGCCGCCTTGGGAGTGGAGAAAATCCAAGAAAAGCCAATCGAAGGGGACCCGCTCACAGTGCATTCGATCGACGACTGCGAAGCCGAAAGGGGCTGCGACCAATGCCTGACGGAATTCCCGACGGAATCACGCGCGACGATCTGGAACAGGCTATCGCCGACTTTGACGCAGGAGTGGAACACCCATTTGCAGAATCGACCGGGTACGATCTGGTTTTCGGCGACAGACGGTATCCTCCAAAAGCAATTGTTGGGCTCGCAGCCCGCAGACTCGCCGGCAGAACTCTGACGCCCTACGACTTCAAAGGGGGCGAAGCCTCCCGGTGCTTTCGGATTCTTAAAGTCAATGGTTTTGACGTTGTCCCGAAGCCTGGGCTCGACCAGCCCCGTATTCCGTTCGTCGTCAGCAAGCAGTACACCAGAAACGACATTTATCAAATTCTGACCGTGCCAATTGAGCAACAACGCGGCGACTGGGACACAGGCTATCATCGGCACGACAAAGACTGGTTTATTTTCGCTTCAGTCGGTTCCGCAGGGCGAACCGGCCACGATTATGACAATTACTGGGATGGCGAAGCCTTTGTCTGGCATGGGAAAACTCGATCGCGTATCGAGCATCCTACGGTGCAATCGCTGCTGAATCCGCCTGGACGCGTGTTCGTTTTTACGCGGGAACGCGACCGCGACCCGTTCACGTTTGAAGGGTGCGGCAATCCCGCAAGCAGTGAGCCGACAACGCCGGTCACAATCCGGTGGCAGTTCCCAGATCGCCCAGTTTCGAGGTTGCCTGAGGAACTTCCACCCGGCACGACGTACCGTGAGGGAACGGTGCGCACGATCTTGATAAACGCTTACGAGCGAAATCCGCAAGCCCGGCGTGTCTGTATCGCGCATTACGGCACAGCCTGCGTCGTCTGCGATTTCGACTTCGGGACGGTCTACGGCGAAACTGGCGAAGGCTTCATTCACGTTCACCACCTGAAGGAAATCTCCAGCATTGGCGAAGAATACGTCGTCGATCCGATTGCCGACTTGCGGCCAGTGTGCCCCAACTGCCATGCGATGCTTCACACCACGATCCCCGCCATGCCGATCGAAGCGCTGAAGAACCTAATGGACTGTCATCGGCACGCACTGGTAGCGGTATCATCGAGCAATTCGCCGCAATGAGCCGGTGACACCCTGGGAGTACCGCAAGCAAAAGCGGGACGCAAAAGAATCCTCCAGTCTCAAACGATGAATGATGCCAAGCAGGATCATCCGAGTTATTCCCTACGGAGGTGCGTTCCAGTGGTCAGCCAGCTTCGACGGCCGCCCCCAGACTGCGTTCGGCGGCAACACCGCCATTGTCGCGGTTCGGCGACTCCTGGAAGGAACAGAGGCTGCCGCCGACCAATACACGGTGTTGTGCGACCAGCCGATTCCGGGCATCATCAATCCCGTCACGTGGAACCCGCCGGAGTTGCTGGCGGTATGTCCGGAGTGTGAAGGCCGGGGTGACTACGTCGGATTGCAGGAAGTGGAGCGATGTGGCGGTTGCCGTGGGCGTGGCGTTGTCGCACTTTGAGGGGCGAATATGGCGAATCCGGAACACGTCAAGATTGTTCAGCAGGGAAAAGTCGCAATTGCGGAATGGCGAAAATCACGCGATGAAAAGCGCCTTTATTTCCCCGTCCTGGACCTGAGCGGGGCGCACCTCACCCGGGCGGGCCTCAGTGATGCAGACCTCAGCGATGCGGACCTCAGCGGAGTGGATCTCAGCGGAGCAGTCCTCAGCGATGCGGTCCTTAAGAGGGCGGGCCTCAAGGAGGCGGACCTCAGCGAGACGAACCTTACCAGGGCGAATCTCAGGGGGGCGGACCTCCCTTCGGCAGACCTCAGCGAGGCAGACCTCAGCGTTGCGGACCTTACGTTGGCGAATCTCAGGGAGGCGGACCTCACCGGGGCGAACCTTTGCAGGGCGAATCTCAGGGAGGCGGACCTCACCGGGGCGAACCTTTGCAGGGTGAAACTCAGGGAGGCGGACCTCACCGGCGCGAACCTTAGCAGGGCGAACCTCAGCTTGGCGCGCCTCACCGGGGCGAACTTCAACGAGGCTAGGTTTGCGTCCACCGGCGTTTTGAACGTCGATCTATCAACCGCAATGAATCTCGAACGTGTGTTTCACCGTGGGCCGTCTTCGATCGGAATCGACACGCTACTCCGGTCTCAAGGAAAGATTCCGGAAGCCTTCCTTCGCGGATGCGGCGTTCCCGACGATTTCATCACGTACATCCCGTCGCTCCTCAGCACCGGCATCGAGTTCTATTCCGCGTTCATTTCCTACAGTCACAAGGATGAGGAATTCGCCAATCGGCTGCATGCCAGGATGCAGCAAGAGCATCTACGGGTCTGGTTCGCCCCGGAGGACATGAAGGGTGGCGAACATATGCACGACCAGATCTTCGATGCGATTCGCGTGCATGACAAACTCCTGTTGCTGCTTTCGCCAGAATCAATGGGCAGCAAGTGGGTTGCTTCAGAGATTCTGCGAGCGCGAAAGCGGGAGACGAATGATGGAAAAAGGGTGCTGTTTCCGATCAGCCTGACCGATATGTCCACGATCAAGGCATGGGAACTCTTCGACACCGACGCGGGAGAAGACTTGGCGGCTGAAATCCGCAAGTATCACATCCCGGATTTCTCGAACTGGAAAAACCACGATGTATTCGAGAAGGCGTTTACGAGGCTGCTCAGGGACCTGAAGCAATCGCAAAAGAACCCGAAGCCGGAATAGCGTCCGAATCTAAACCAGACGCTGCGAGGCATCCCAATGTCGCCCCCGATTCCGCTGGCCTTGCTGATCTGCGATCACGTCTGGTGCGACCAGAACAGCGGAAAGCACAGCCTGCTCGGGACGTTTTCAGGCCTGGGCGGTTCCCGGTTTCCGCTGGTTGCCAGCCTTTCGGTCTATTTCGCATTCACAGAGGCGCAGGGCAGCCTCCCCGTCCGCCTGGAATTCGTGGACGTCGACGAGGAGCGGCCGGCGGTGGTTGACGCCGAAGGGCTGTTCGAGTCCCACGATCTTCGTCAGGTGATCGAAGGGACGTTCGCCTTCACGAATCTGGTGTTCCCCGATCCCGGCGAGTACCGCCTCAAACTCTTTGTCGCTGGCGAGTTCCTGATGGAACGGGCGCTGCATGTCACAGAAGCCAACTGACGGCTGATCATCCAGGCTTCCTCGCGACCTCCTCATTTCGAACCTGCTGCGCAAAATGAAACCACTTGCGCGCCCGGTACAGCATTGCGCAAGCCCCAAACCCTGCTGCTGCACAAATCGCGAAGAAGGCGACGCCAACAAATATTTGCCCCGTCCTTTCTTCAATGCGCATCGCAACATGGACAACCCAGACTGACAAAGCAGACGACAGGCAACCGAATGAAAAAAAGGCAGCAATCCCAAGGGACCTCGCCCATGGTCGCGCCGATAGCAACCCAAATCCAATCGGAAAACTGGCGATTCCCAACGCCAGATATCCTGTAGTAACTGCGACATCCCACACGGAGGCTGAATAATAAATGCCGAATGGAACCTGCATCAAGCTGGCAATTCCGCAGACGAAAAACGCAAATGCGAATGTGATCATCGGCTTGGGACGTGCCGCGACGATTTCGCGCTCATCAAGTGCGTACCGATAGGGTCTTGCCTGCACCGGCTGACGGTCGAGAATCCTCTGCAGGTCTGCCGCAAACTCGGTTGCCGTGGAGTACCGCTCATCAGGATCTCTAGCGGTTGCTTTGTGAACTACGGCTTCCAAATCATTGGCGACTCCAGAATTGCGCCAGGAAACAGGAAGGAGCGGCTTTGTCACGATTTGGCGTAGGACTTCTTCGCGAGTGCTCGCTACAATTGGCCGGCACAGGGCAAGCAATTCATACAAAACAAGCCCCATCGAATAAATGTCGGTCCGATGATCGACGTCGACTCTCCCTGACACCTGCTCTGGGCTCATGTACATCGGAGTCCCGACCAGTTGCCCCGTCTGTGTAACCGTAACGTCTTCGTAAAACCTCGCCAAACCGAAGTCGACGATGTGGATTCGGCATTCCTGGTCGAGCAGGAGGTTCTCTGGTTTGATATCGCGATGAACAACGCCATGCTCATGCGCGTGCGCAAGAGCCAGCGCCGCATCGCGAACGAGTTCGCAGCAACGACGGATATGCTGCTCACGGCCAGCGAGCTGCAGCACTTCCGGTGATAGTACCTGCGGCTGTTTTGACTTTGGATCGGTCGACGCTTTGACGAATTCCTGAGTAGGCTCGTCGAATCGCTGAGGTGAACCGACCTCCGGTTGGCTAACCGACTCGCGGACTGCGTTGTCCAGTGTCAACTCGACGTTGCGGGCACTCCGTAGCCGATCGATGACGCGTCTCAACGGTGGTCCATCAATAAATTCCAGCGCAATGTAACTGAGTTGGGAGTCCTGTCCGATAAAGTAGACTTCGGCAATCCCGGGATGATGGAGTCTCGCAATCGCCTGGGCTTCACGCTTAAACCGAACGATGTCAGACGGTCGATTCAGTGCGCTGCCAAGCACTTTCAATGCCACCAGGCGGTTCAACGACAATTGTCGTGCCTGATAGACTATGCCCATGCCTCCGGCGCCCAAGCGTCGTTCTATCCGGAAATCTCCAATCTGGTCCCACTTCTCAGCGGTGAATGTGGGCGATGGCTGTATCACCGTACTCTCGTTCGGGCGCTCTTGTTCACCGGCGGGCTGCGGCATAAACGAATTGGCTTGTCTTGCTCTGCATCTTGGGCCGAAAAAGACTACGGGTATTAGAATACCGTTTTTGCGAACGATGGTGAATACCATGCGACACCGCGCCGTCTGGAACAGTGTCTCCGGCCCTTTCCGTCTGGTCATGATCCAGAAATTCCCCGTGCATGCGGCAGTCGCTCGCGAGTACGTGCGCACGTTTCCAGACGTCCGCGCCTTGCGGTTCAAATGGATTCACGCCTGCAATCTGACCGGGGGCGAAATTGACCGCGTTGTGGTCGAACTCGAATCGAGTGTGCGCGCCGTGCTGATCGAAGTCCGGGACGATGGCGCGGGCCTGTACGCCAGGACGATGCTCGACCGCAAGCGTTGACGGTACAATCGAGCCATGTCCACACGCCATAAACCGACTGCCGCATTCTGGATCACCCTCGGGCTGATCCTTTTGTTCGTGGTCTACCCCCTGTCCATCGGGCCGGCGTTCTATGTCGTCCTGAAGGCCGGTCAACCGGCTTGGCTGAATGACGCGTTCCATGTCGTCTACGGTCCGGTGTTTAGGCTGGTCGAGCTTGCTCCCGCATGCGTCGACAGGCTGGCATTTGGCTATCTGTTCTGGTGGGCGAGGGCAGCCGGGGTCGAGGTCTGACGCTACGCACCCGCGCCGGAGATAGGGGCAGCAGGATCGCGCGCCCGACGTTTTCGAACGGACGGTCAGCGTCGTGGCGAATTGATCGGACGCTTGCAACGCCAGAAATCGGCTGCTCATAATGCAGCCGTCCAAGGAGGTGCAGCCTCTTTGGGCAGCGTTCGCCCGCGGTGAGCTTGTGGCCCTCGCTCCCGCGGGCGTTTTTCTCCCCGAAGCAACTCCATTCCCCAAGATGGATTGACCCCATGTGCGGCCGATACAACCTCAGGGCGAATCAACGTGAGTTGTCCGATCTGTTCGGAGTCTACGTTCCCGCGTTGTCGCCACGATTCAACATTGCCCCAACACAGCAAGTCCTGTCGATTCGGTTGACCGAAGGCTCGCGTGAGGCTGCAATGCTCCGATGGGGGCTGGTCCCCATATGGAGCAAAGACCCGAAGTCCGGGCCGCCGCTCATCAACGCCAGGGGCGATACAGTCCGTGAAAAGCCATCGTTCCGCTCCGCGTTCAAAGCAAGGCGCTGTCTCGTCCCCGCTTCCGGGTTCTACGAATGGCAGACAATCGGCGCAGGAAAGCAGCCGTACCACATCACGATGACCGATGGGCTGCCGTTCGCAATCGCCGGACTTTGGGAGCACTGGCACGGCGGTGACAAGGTGATTGAATCGTGTACGCTCATCACCACGTCGGCAAACGCTTTGATGGAACCGTTTCACGATCGTATGCCGGTCATCGTTGCTCCCGACGACTTTGACACCTGGCTGGCTGGCGAACCGGACGCCGCGGCAACATTGCTGCGTCCGTTCGATCCTGATGCAATGACGGCTCACCCGGTTTCGACAATCGTCAATAATGCCCGGAACGAGTCGCCGGAATGTGTGAAACCGATCGAAGGGTGACGCGCGTCAATGTCTCGCCTCATTCTGACCACCATCGACAAGATGTCTCGTTACTCGATCGGCGGCCAGACCTTGTTTAACGGCGACTTGATCGAGTTGCGAATCGGCGACCAATGGAGTCGTGGCCGGTTCTTTTGGAATGGCGACGTAAACCTCCGGCCGCTGTTCCAGACCACCGGCTACGGCAAGTCGATTGCCGAATCGGACGACGTGCGACGGGATACTTACGTCCCGTCGCCAGTCCCGGAGCAGATCAAGCCGCGTTCGGCAACGCTGACGGATAGCGAGCGTCGGGCCAACGATTGATTCCCGCCTCCCGCCCGCAGCGGTATGATCGGGGGATGAACGAACAGCGCGGCGGTCCATTCGGTTTGATCTTCAGGCGTCCCAGACTTTGTTTGGCGATGGCCGGGTCGTTTTTGGTCGTGATATCTTTGGGGAATCTCGCCATCGTTCGATTCGTTGACACAGGCAGCAAGTGGTTCCACCCGGGCTTGTATGGCTGGCCGAGTATCGCGTCGATTCCCCTGCCAATTATTATGCTCTCAGGCATCTTCGGTCTTGCAACTGGAATGGCCATGCTGATCGCGGCAGCGTACCTGAGTGGCCGACGAACGAAATCCCGGCTCATCGGCTGTGCACTTGTTAGTATCGGAGTGATGACGATCGCTGTCGGTCTATACGATCAGGGAGCCGGATGGATGTTAGGTATTCTGCTCATGGGGACCGGAGTAGTAATCCTTAGACGATTTGCAGAATCTTCAGTCACGCCAGATTCCGGCTGATCCGACTTCCGTCAATTCCGCCCGACCCACCCCGATGCCCAACCCCCGCAAGCCCACCGCCGGAATCTGGATTGTGGTGGCGCTGTGGGCGATCTACCTGCTGGGTGTCGGCGGGTCGTTTAACGTTGCGCGTGGAATCTACCCCGTATTCGCATCGCTTGTCATTGTCACGATACTGGTTTGGGGGCTAAGATCGCCTAGCGCGAGAGGCTCATGTCCGATCAGCATTGACCCACTCCGGGCGAAACCTACCCAAAGGCACGTCAGCTTCGGCCGATAATTGTTTGCCACAGTATCGCAGGGCGATGGCTTATGTTTCGAATCATCACCATGGCGTGCGTTCTCAGCTCAGTCGCTGCAGATCTCAAAGCTGAAATGATTACATGGGGCACTTGGTCCAGTCGTCACGGAACGACACCTCCATCAACCGGCAACGCTTTCGCCGTCAGCCTCGCAAGTGGGAATAATGGTTCCGTGTCGGCAATGGCCGTCGCCGCGGCATTTGCCGACAATACGGATTATCCGTCCGCAGTTCTCTCTTCGTCCGCTACATGGATTATTTTCTCCAACCATTTCCGTCTCTCCGGTTCGCCTCGCGGGTGGAACGTAAACGTGGCAGCATCATCGCTGAGGCGGCGGCAGTAGAACAGATCAGAAATCTTGCGCGGTGGGATGCCCCATTGGCGGGCCAAGGCGGAAACGGTGAAGAGCTTCGGCATCGAACAGTCCCCTGGATTCTCGTTGGCGGGAGTCGCCAACGCTCAGGGAAT